>CALAXC010000322.1 GCA_937894775.1 uncultured Clostridia bacterium | reverse complement strand
GTTTGGGATCTAAGACGAAAAAGTTCGACTCCGCTTCGCTCCGCTCAGGATGACAGGTAAAATATTAAATAAAGTATTCTCCAAAATCATCCCAATTTGGATTTTGCTCTTGTATCAGGGAATTCTTTTTATTTCTTACCCAATGTTTTAATTGTTTTTCTCTTTCAATAGCATCTTTTACGTTAGAATATTCTTCAAAGTAAACAAGCTTGTGAAGATGATATTTTTTTGTAAAGCCTTCAATTTGCTCGGTTTTATGCTCGTATAATCTGCGGTGTAAGTCATTTGTTATTCCTACATATATAACGGAGTTGTTTTTATTTGTAAGTATATATACGTAATACATTGAATGAATCCTATCCGTTTTTTACACAGGCAGCATTGACATGATGAACTGAAAAGCGATGATCGCTATCGTTGCCGCAACTCCTCCCGTTAAGAAAAAGTTTGAAAAACGGTGCTTGTTTTCGGGCGGGAGTATGCCTTTTTCGAGAACGAATTTTCTCTTTCTTACAGCTATAAAGCTGATTATGAGTCCCGCTATCGTAAAACCTAACAGCGCATAGGAATAAAGCATAAACAGAGAAAGCTCATAGGCGTATGGCGAAAGCTCTGCCATCATTTTTTCGGCGTCTAAGAGAAGCTCCTCGTTTGAAAGGATCTCTTCTATCTTTTCTAACGGTAAGATCGACGACACGTATGAAGCAAAAACACCGCAGAAAAGATTTATTGCCGAGTGAAGAATCATAGTGTATATCAGTTTTCCCGTCTTTACGTAGATAAAGGCAAAGAAAAGTCCTACTAAAAACGCATAAGCGAATTGATGAAAGTTTCCGTGTATCGCACCGAAAAATGCGGCGGAGATAACTATTGCGGGCGCTTCGCCGAGAGGGAGAAGCTTGTTGCAAAGGATCTTGCGGAAAACTATTTCTTCCAAGATAGGGAAAAGTATTCCCACAAATATAATACTGAGTATTAAATTTGAATTGTCAAGCTGTGCCGCTACGGGGTTTTCGGGCGTGCTTTTCGTTATAAGCTGCTGGAGCATAAGAAAAATATTGCTGATATTGCTTCCGACATAGGTGAGCATAAGAATAATGCACAGACAGCAGAGCAGGTGCGACATTTTCATTTTTTCCTTTATCGGACGTACAGTCGGTAAAGGCTTTAAAAAAGCTATCAGAAGCGGTAACGCTATCAGGTATATCGAAACTAAGGATATTAAATTCGATATGATCCCGTACCAGAAGCTGTCATTCATCAGATCGGAAAAAAAGCTGCCTATGACAATAGAAAAAAGTATATTCGTCAAAAGTATAGCAAGTCCGAATATAAAGCAGGCAAATCCGAATCTGGAATAATATTTTTTGGTATCTTCCTGCGAAAGACAACCGTCTTCGGTAAGTTTAAATGACAAGGGTTCGTTCATTTGTGGTTCCTTTCGTTTATTTTTGGTTTGATCGTTAAAACGAGAATTTTTTGTGCGTTGACAACGGCTTTGTCGCAAGACGCATTATCGGGTATATAGGCAAACAAAGCACGAAGGTACAAAGCGCCTCAAGCAGTACTGTTATCATTGTTGCACCGCTTATCGAAGAGCCGACAAGCACCGTCATCGTAACAGTTATCAGCGCTCGGTAAAGCAGCGAAGGAAGGAGCAGGAGAAGAAAAGAGGGAAAGCTTTTCATCATTTTTTGCGATACCGCGCTTATGATCACCGCATAAATAAAATATATGAGCGGAGAAAGTGATACGCCTGAGCCGCCTATCGCGTCTATAAAAAATCCTGCGCCGACAGCGAGAGCCATCGCCGAGCGGTCATTGTCGCAAAGAGCGACTGCGAGAATAAGACCTAAAATAAGATCAGGTGTTCTCGGACAGATATTGAGTACCGAAAAGAAGGAACACTGAGCGCAACCGAGCAAAAGCGTTGCTATCGAGAAGATAAGTATTCTTTTGGCTGTTTCGAGCTTGATGTTTGCCGCTATTTTTGGCGATCTTTTCGGTTTTCTTCTGTTTTGCGGTCGGGAGGTGTTTTTTGTCATATCATTTCTCCTTCTCGTATCCGCATATTATCATAACGCTTGAAAGCGAAGAAAGATCGGTAAAATCGTTTGCGGGTGTTACCGTGGCTATTACCTCGCCTGTGTCGGTGTCGATGCTGACGTCACTTACCGAACCGATATAGAGATCGGCAGGGTAGATGCTTGTCGAGCCGCCTGAGGTAAATATTTTATCGTCTATCTGCACTCCGTCTTTGCTGTTAAGAAAGGTCATTTTGCAAAGTCCTTGCTCACGAAGCTCGACGTCGCCCTTAATAACTCCCTGCGAGCCGCCTCGCTCGGAATAAACTCCTATCGAGTTGTTGGCTTCGATAACGGTAGTTACCTTGCACCAATCGAGTGCTATCTCGCTGACATAGCCTAAAAGACCGTCTGCGGTTATTACGGGCATATTTCTTTTTATTCCGTGCGCCGAGCCTTTGTTAAGGGTTATAACGGTTGAATAGTTCCCGGCTTCTCTTGAAACTATTTTTGCGTCGGTTATCTTGAATTTCGGGTTCGACGTGTGGAAATTTATATAATCCTTGAGCCAGTCGTTCTGTTCTGAAAGCAACTGCTCGTTGTATTCCTTGTTTTCGTATTCTTCGAGCTGTTCTTTAAGCTTTTCGTTTTCTTCTTTCAGCTCGTCGTATTTTGTAAAAACGTCGATAAATCCGTTGAATGCTTCGCCTATTTTAGTACCCGCAAAGCTGAATGGCTTTGCCACTGTTCCCGCTACCGAGCGGAGAAGATCGACTCCACCGAATGCCGCGATCAGCGTCGGTATGAGTGTGAGTACTATGGCGGCGATCAAACAGATTATAAACGCCTTTGATTTTAAAAAATTCATTACGGTGTTTTACCTCGTTAGGTCGTTAATCGTTTTCCGTCTTTTCTGTTTCTTGTTTTTTCTTTGATTTTTTCTCTTTTTTCTGCTTTACTTTCTTTTCGGGCATCGGTAAAGGAGAATCGAAGTGAAGCGCTACCGCTTCGCCAAGCGGCGCAAGACGTGAAAGCTCGAGCCATTCTTCTTCGGTTCCCTCAAAATATACGTCGGTGAGGGAATCAAGACCTGAAAACGCATCACTTCCTATGCGGATAAGCGTTTTTGGAAGATGGATCTCGCGAATGCTTTTAGAGCTTTCGTGCGCAAAGGCTTTGTTGCCTATTTCGGTTACAGTGCAGAAGAGCAAGCGGTCGGGAATATATACCGTTTCACGGTTTTTTCCGTAAAGCTCGGTAACTGTTATGCAACCGTGAAACATTCGGTAAGCGATGCCAAGCTTGTTGTAAAGAATGTTTATTGTTGCCGCAACGTAACCGATCATTGAAAGAATGACGGTAAGAAGTCCTAAGGAGACCTTGAATAATACGGCACAAGCTATACCTGCAAGAGCAACGGTAAAGACGGCGATAACGGTTATAAGATACAATTTGTTTACTAAAGTCACAGTTGATTTGAAAAGCTGTGAATGATCAATGGGGGCGGATTCTTCTTCGGTGATCAATTCCGATTCAATATCGTTCATTTCAAGGTTTCTCCTTTCGCGGTTTTTGTTAGGTAAAGGTACAGCGCACAATGTACGCACTAACTCAGATGGAAAGTTTTGGTCAAGCTTTTTCAAAGTCGGCTGAGCCGACAGGCAATCAACGCACACACATAGCTCCTCCAAAGCCATCGGGTGCTTTGTACATCTTGCAAAGAGCGATCAAGAAAAGTTTTTGGTTTCGCTTTTTTCAAAAAGCGAATAGGTTCTCAGGGCGACGCCCTGAGGCGCACTCCGCAGAGTGCGAAACATCTCAATCGTTCGAAAAACGCAGGAGAGGGTGAATTTCTTTGCAAAGCAAAGAAAGAGGGAGAACCCTCGTCGGGGGTTCTCCTTTGTTTTGTGGTTAGTCTGCGTTAAAACTCATCGCACAATGTACGCACATTGTTTTCTGTTTTAAAATTTCCAATAGTGGATAAAACTAAAATCATTAAAAAATACAAAAAAGTAAATAAAAATCGGTTGATATTATTTACATTCAAATTATTTTGTGATATAATATCTAAGTAAGTTTTTAATTGTTTTCCGAGTCGCAGTAAGACTCGGAGGAGGAGAGTTTTTATGAGTCGTATGGTTGGTACTATTTCAAGAGGAGTACGTGCTCCTATAATCAGAAGCGGAGATGATCTCGCTAAGATCGTTACCGAGTCGGTCCTTTCGGCAGCCCGCGAGGAAGGCTACGAGATACGCAACAGAGATATCATTGCTATGACTGAGGCTATCGTTGCGAGAGCGCAGGGTAACTACGCTACTGTAGAGGATATTGCCGCTGATGTTAAAAATAAGTTCGGTGGAGAGGAAGTTGGTGTTATTTTCCCGATCCTCAGCCGTAACCGTTTCGCTATATGTCTTCGCGGAATAGCGAAGGGAACTAAAAAGGTGGTCCTTATGCTTTCATATCCTTCCGACGAGGTTGGAAACCATCTTATAAGCCTTGATAAGCTTGACGAAAAGGGAATAAATCCTTACAGCGACGTTCTTGATCTTGCAAGATACCGCGAGCTTTTCGGTTATGAAAAGCATCCGTTTACAGGCGTTGATTACGTTGAGTATTACGAAAACCTTGTAAAAGAGTGCGGCGCGGAGGTTGAAATCGTTTTTGCAAACGATCCGAGAACTGTTCTTAACTATACTAAAAACGTAATAAACTGCGATATACACACGAGAGCACGTACAAAGCGCTTGCTTAAAGCGGCGGGTGCAGAAAAGGTGTTCGGACTTGATGAGATACTCCGTGAGCCGATAAACGGAAGCGGATATAACGCACAGTACGGACTTCTCGGTTCAAATAAAGCTACCGAAAATCAGATAAAGCTTTTCCCGCGTGACTGTCAGCCTCTTGTTGAAGAGATCCAGGATAATATCCTTAAGGCAACCGGTAAGCTCGTTGAGGTAATGGTTTACGGCGACGGCGCATTCAAAGATCCTATCGGAAAGATATGGGAGCTTGCAGACCCTGTTGTTTCTCCCGCGTATACTTCGGGACTTGAGGGAACTCCTAACGAGCTTAAGCTTAAGTATCTTGCAGATAATGATTTTGCGGCGCTTTCGGGCGAAGAGCTTAAGGAAGCTATTAAACAGAAGATCCAGACAAAGGATAGTGATCTCGTAGGAAAAATGGCATCTGAGGGAACTACTCCCCGCCGTCTTACAGATCTTATAGGTTCGCTTTGCGACCTTACGTCGGGTTCGGGTGATAAGGGAACGCCCATAGTATATATTCAGGGATATTTCGATAATTATACTACCGAGTAAAACGTAGAAGGCTGAGAATTTTTGCAGAAAAAGATCAAGCCTTTTACTGCGGATCTCTCAGCCTTTTAATTATATTTTACAACCAAAAATGAGGATTTAATAAGGATGAAAAAGATAAGAATAGTTTCTGACAGTACCTGCGATCTTTCAAAGGAGCTGATTGAAAAGTATGATATTAAGATTATTCCTCTTTGTATAATTCTTGGAGAAAAGAGTTATTTCGACGGAGTGGATATAACTCCCGATGAAATATATAAGTGGTCGGATGAAAATAAGACAACACCTAAAACAGCGGGAATTACTTTCGATAAGCTTGACGAGATCGTAAAGCCTCTTATGGATGAGGGTGATGACGTTGTTTATATCGGTATATCCGAGGCTATGAGCAGTACTTGCAATACGGCAAGAGTGTACGGTGAGGAGCAGGAAAACGGAAGACTTTTCGTTATAGACTCTAAAAATCTCTCTACAGGTATCGGACTTCAGGTAATTCGCGCCGCAGAGCTTTGCGATGCGGGTAAGAGCGCTGAGGAGATCGTTGAGGAGATAGAGAAGAACAGAGATCTTGTAAGAGCAAGCTTTGTTGTCGATACACTTACGTTTTTGGCGCGCGGCGGAAGATGCACCGCTGTTACGGCGCTTATGGCAAACGCGCTTAAGCTTCATCCCGAAATCGTTGTAAAGGACGGAAAGATGGGCGTTGGACGAAAGGTAAGAGGAAAGACCGCTGTTTCGGTTTCTGCTTACGTTGACGGACTTATGCCATCTATTATGAACGCAGACCCTAAAAGAGTTTTTGTCACTCATTCGGGTTGCGATCCTGAGATAGTGTCGATGGTAAAAGATAAGCTTTTGGCGCTGAACTATTTTGAAGAGATACTCGAAACGCAGGCAGGCGGCGTTATATCAAGCCACTGCGGACCAAATACGCTTGGAGTTCTTTTCTATGAAAAAAGATGACCTTTGGATCTTACATAGACGAAAGTCTGAATAGATCTTAAAATAAAAATATATTAAAGGAAGGAATTTAATATGGAACCTATTAAGTATGCCGTTGTTGGTACGGGTAGAGGTAAAGTATTTATGCACCCCGGTCCGGAGCTTGGAATGAAGCTTATGGCAATTTGCGACAGAAACGAGAAAAAGCTTGCTATCTGTAAGTCAAAGTACGACAACGAGGACAAATCGGTTGAACTTTACACAGATTATGATGAAATGCTCGCAAAAGCAGATATAGATGCGGTTATTCTTGCGAACTATTTCCATGAGCACGCAGAATTTGCGATCAAGGCTCTCCGCGCAGGAAAACACGTACTTTCTGAATGTATCGCTATGGGAACGATCGGAGAGGGCGTAGAGCTTTGCCGCGCCGTTGAGGAATCGGGCAAAATATATATGATAGCTGAAAATTATCCCTTTACTAAGGCAAGAATGGAGATGCGCCGCCTTTATCAGACAGGTGAGCTCGGTGAAGTTCTTTACGCAGAGGGTGAGTACTGCCATCCTATGCACGAGCCTGCAGATATCGCTCCGGGTGAGTATCACTGGAGAAACCAGATCCCTTCAACCTACTACTGCACACACGCAATAGCTCCCGTTATGATGATTACCGATACTATGCCTACTAAGGTAACAGGATTTGTTCCCAAGATCGCAGATCAGAGCTATCGCGGAAATGAAGTAAGACTTCAGGACCCAGGTGGAATTATTCTCTGCCAGATGGACAACGGAGCTGTAGTAAGAACACTTCAGGGCGCTTTCAGAACTCATTCTATGATCACAAGCTTGTTCGGTACAAAGGGCGCTTGCGAGCAGGATAGAGGAGATGACAGAATTACAGTATGGCATCAGTCGCGCGATAAGGGTGATCAGCCTAAGTACCGTTCTTATTTGCCTGAATGGCCCGAGGAGTTTGCTGCTCAGGCTGCAAATGCAGGTCATGGCGGCGGAGATTACTTCGTTCAGTACTATTTCGTTGACGCGATCAGAAAAGGCGAACAGCCTTACCTTAACGTATACCGTGCGTGCGCTATGTCGGCTATCGGTATTCTCGCTTGGAAGTCTGCTTGCAACGGCGGTATTACTTATGATGTTCCTAAGTTTGATGACGAGGAAGACCGTAAGAGATATGAAAATGATTTCTGGACTCCTATCCGTGTAGAAGGTCAGGACGATACAGGAATGCCTCCTCGCACACTTTCTCCTTGGTGTCCTCCCGAAGGTGCTCTTGAAAAGGCAAGAGAAATTTGGGAAGCTAACGATTACCTTGGACTTGGTTGGAGCAAGAAGGACGTTGACGAAAGCTACGCTAAGATCAAGATCTGAGCTTGAGCTGTTCGGCACTTAAATAAAAAAAGATAAAAGGAGCCGCCTTACTCGCTGCTATGAAGGCGAGTGGGCGGCTCTTGATTTTTAAAATTATGAATTATAAAAAATGGCTGGACAAAAATACCGTTTCTCTTAAGAGCAAGACTGTTGCGATAAGCGGTTCTACGGGCGGACTCGGTAAAGAGCTTTCTAAGTTTTTTTGTTCGCTTTCGGCATCGCTTATAATTATTGACCGTAATAAGGCACGTTCCGATGCTCTTAAATCGGAATTGCTTGAATTATATCCCGATGTGACGGTAAAACAGTATATACTTGATCTTGAGGATGTTGAGGCGGTAAGAGAAACGGCGCAAAAGCTTCTCGATGAGGAGATAGACTATCTCGTTTTGAATGCGGGCGCGTATAAGATCCCGAGAAATACGGGAAAGAACGGTTATAATAACGTTTTTAATATAAATTTTGTTTCTCCGTATATTCTTGCGCAGACTCTTTTGCCTAAAATAAAGGCGCGGGGCGGACGCTTGGTTGCGGTGGGCAGTATAGCTCACAATTATTCAAAGATCGATCCTTCGGATATAGATTTTTCTACGCGCAAGGCGTCAAGTAAGGTCTACGGAAACGCAAAACGGTATCTTATGTATTCTCTTTGGGGACTTGATGAGTATGAGGGTGTTATTTCGGTAACGCATCCCGGAATTGCCGTTACGAATATAACGGCGCATTATCCAAAGCTTCTTTATGCGATCATAAAATATCCTATGAAGATAATTTTTATGAATCCCAAAAAGGCGAGTCTTTGTATTCTTTCGGGAATATTTAAGACTACCGAAAAAAATGAATGGATAGGTCCGCGTTTATTTGACGTCTGGGGACTGCCTAAGAAAAAGAAAATAAAGACCTGCTCGAAAGAGGAGGCAGAAAAAATATCTAACACAGCAAAGGAGATTTACTTAAAATGAGCAAATTTTTGGAAGATTTTAAGGCAGAAATTGAAAGCCGTGAGGCGGCTAACGTATTTTTTATAGGTGAATATCACGACGGTAAGTTTGAAACTATGCGTCTTCAGAAGACAAATCCTTGTCAGGATACGTATTCGGTTTCCAAGTCTTACGTAGTAACCGCTATCGGTATGCTTGTTGACAGAGGACTTCTTCGCACAGATGAAACACTTACAGACATTCTTGCAGACGAGCTTCCCCAAACATATAACGAGGTATGGACAAAGACTACAGTTCATATGCTTTTGTTGCATAAGGTAGGACTTTCGGGTGGATTCCTCGATATTGACTGCTTTGATGCTACTACATTTGGTGACGATTATCTTGCTTATACTCTTAATGCTCCTATCAAGGAAGATTTTGATCTTGTAAAGGAAACATACACCGATGCAGCTTTCTATCTTCTTTCGAGAATAGTTGAAAAGCGTGCAGGTATGGGAACAGATGATTTCCTCTGGCAGAATCTTTTCTATCCTACGGGTTGTCGCGAGGCGGCTTGGAGCCATTGTCCCAAGGGACACGCAATGGGCGCTACAGGCCTTTATATTCGCGTTGAGGATATGGTAAAGCACGGTATGATCTATCTTAATGGCGGTATGTATGAAGGTAAGCGTATTATTTCCGAGGAATGGGTAAATACAGTTATTAAGAACGGTTATGAGTTCAAGTCCTGCGGCGGCGGAAAGGCTTACGGTAAGGGCGGTATGAGAGGTCAGAAGATAATGGTAGTTCCGGGCGCTAAGAGAGTTGTTGCTTGGCTTGGATGCGGCGAAAACGGATTTACCGACTGGGTTGCCGATTATCAGGACTGATTTTTGATAAGTAATAAGTGGGGGAAGGAATTTCGTGAAAGAAAATTCCTTCCCCCACACTATTATCGGGCGCTATGTACATCTTGCAAAGAGCGATCAAGGAAAGTTTTTGGTTTCGCTTTTTTCAAAAGTCGGCTGAGCCGACAGGCAATCTGCGCACAATGTTCGCACAAACCCAGATGGAAAGTTTTTGGTCAAGTTTTTTTCAAAAAACTTGCGGGGTCAAGAGGGGCAGA
>CALAXC010000321.1 GCA_937894775.1 uncultured Clostridia bacterium | reverse complement strand
TCAGATCGCATCCTACGCGCTTGGTAAGCTTGAGATAGACGAGCTTGGACTTGATAATACCGACAGGCGGATGCTTGAGGTGATCATCGATTTTTACAACGGTGGCCCTGTTGGACTTGACACACTTGCGGCAACGGTCGGCGAGGAAGCCATCACACTTGAGGACGTTTATGAACCGTACCTTATACAACTGGGATTTTTGGCGCGCACGCCTCGCGGAAGGATAGCCACAAGGCTGGCTTACGAGCATCTGGGCAAAAAATACCACGAGATCCCGCTGACTCCCGCCGAACAAATAAACATCGACAATATATAGGAGGAAGCGCTGATGTCACGCTTTTTTAGCAAACCCGACAGTCGGGTAGTATTGCTTTTGCTCGTCTCCTTGCTTTGCGCGCTTCTTTGTACCTGTGTTTTTGCTCCGCTCGAAATTTCAACGGTAACAAACATTCTATACAAGGACTCACCTATTCCTGCATTATTTTATTACGCGCGCAAGCTTTTTGAGATAATTCATATCCTTTTACTCTTTGCTATCGTATCATTTGCGGAATATTTCTTCTATAACGATCGCGTAAAACGCATCACTCCTTCCCTGTGTGCGGTACTGATCGTTATTATCAAATGGACCTTCAACTTTATTGCTACAGCGGTGTTTGAGGGAATCTCGAATCCCGGCGCAGAAATTGCGGTAACTGTTATTTATGCCCTTCTTGATGTCGCACTGCTTGCTGTGATTTACATTTCGGCGCATTTTATTTGTTCAAAGCACTATTCCCACGCTACAGAGCTTCAAAAAGCGCAGCGCCGTCTTGGGCAAAGCGACTTCAATGAGCGCAGTACCGTCTACCCATTTTCAAGCCTTCTTCCCAAGAAAAATCCCGTTACTCTTCCCGTATTTATCGGAATGTCCGTTTACACGGCCTCTTTGGTCGTATCTCGCATAATATATGACATTTCCTTTGGTTTTTCGGGCGAGGCATCCGATATCGTCGATATCATTTTTGGATATACGAGCGATCTTCTTACCGGAATTATCGGATACGCTTTTTGCTACTTTTTACTTATTTTCATCTTTTCTTCCGAGGAAAGAGAATAAAAAATGCAGTATCATTTGGCGTGATACTCTTAACGGAGTATCACGCCAGTTCTATTCGCCTCTTGGCGAGTTCTATTGCTTCGCAGTGATATTCGGCTTACGCCGAGTGATATTCGCTTCGCGAGTTTTGGAGGCGAATAGAATATCACTGAAGCCGCAAGGCTTCAATATCACTATCGCGATTAGCGATAATATCACTCCGACGAAGTCGGAATATAACTTGACTAACCATCAATTTTGTTGTATAATATTGGTAGAGGTGATATTATGTCAAATAGCATTTTAAGAGACAAAGCAAAGAATTTTGCAAAGAATATTGTTTTCCTCTGCCGTAATATGAAGGCAGAGCACAAAGAAACGGCGCTTATAAATCAGTTGTTGCGTTCAGGCACTTCCATCGGAGCAAACATTCACGAGGCTCAATATGCACAAGGCACGAAGGATTTTATATCCAAGCTTGAAATTGCGCAAAAGGAATGTTATGAAACAGAATATTGGCTTGAACTTTTATTTGAAACCGGCTGTATTGAAGAATCAGCATACAAAACTATTCAAAACGATTGCGGGGCTATACGCCGAATGTTAATTTCCTCGCTAAATACAATTAAGGCAAAACAAGAATAGGGGTATGGGCTTTGCCCGAAGCCCGCGTTGCTTGCAACGCTGTAATACAAAGGCGAAACTGGCGATAAAACAATAAAAATGCAGATTTAAAAAAGAAAAGCTTATTAATCAGCAAAAAGGAGGTAATATTATGAGAAAGATATCAATTATTTTTATTTGTTTGGTGATTGTCTTTTCTTTTGTCGCTTGTACCAATAATGTCGAATTTACGGAAACTGAAAATAACACCATTGTAACAACCGACGGCACTGAATACACTTTTGTCGGCTATGAGGGTAGAGTTTGGAGCTTTGGAGAATGGGAATTCATCGGACATGTGAAGGGAGAAAAAGAGACCTTTATTCATCTTTCCAATATTGTTAAAACAGGTATGTATTCTGTTAATAGTAGTCAAGATGTATTGGCAAGATATTTTCCCGATAATGAGTTCGCTGCTATATATGTAAAGTCCGAATTGCTGAAAACAGAAGTCACTCTTGATAATTGTATTAGATTTGATTTTGTAAAAGGTTCGCTTTTTAATAGTGATGAAACGATAATCTCAAAAACTGGAATAACTGAATGTGAAGAGTTTCTTAATGTAATTAAAAGCGGTCAAAAGGCAAAAGATGCTGGACTGTATGATTTGGTAAAGCAACCCGACGGGATGTTGAAAAACTGTTATGTCTACGGATATGCCTGCGGTGTTATACAGGACGATGTTAACATAGTTATTCCTTTGCAAGTGATGTCATTTGATGATAAAGCATATTCAATCACAATCGACGATATAGAATATGTTTTAACTCAAGAATGGGTAGATAAATTGATAAACAACTAAAAAATGACCCCGACAGACCGTAAATCTGTCGGGGATTATTATTTGCTTCCTGCGGAACTATTTTTGTTTGTAGGGGAGACCTGCGGTCTCCCGCGGGCGAACGCAGTTCGCCCCTACCGTGTGTTAGGCAAGCTTTTTTATGATTTCTCCGCTAAGAGCATCACCCATTACGCTGCCTCTCTTTTTTTAGTTTAACGGATATTTATTTCAGATCCTTTTTGTTAAAGCTGACAAGACCGAGACCTAAAAAGGCGGCAATGCCCGAAAGAGCAGGGAGAGTCAGATAGAGAACGTCGGAGAGAGAGTAGCTGCCGCCCGTGCCGATATAGCTCGTTGCCATACCCACGTTCAGTCTGTCGATAACATTTATGATCTTTATAAGCAGCTCGCTTTCCACGAATAATTGCGCCACGGCACCGATGACCTGAGTGAAGCTGCCGACAAGAGTGAGGGCAAAGGTAAATGCGAGATAAAGCACTATCGCAATTCCGAGATTCTTTGAGCAGGTGCAGAGCAGCGAGAGAAGTGCCGACATAAAGAGCAATACCAAAAGCTCAAAGCCGAGCGAGGCAAAAAAGTATCCGAGATCGGCGGCGGCAAATGCGCCCTCCTGATAGTCAAAGAATATCAGACTTACGCC
>CALAXC010000320.1 GCA_937894775.1 uncultured Clostridia bacterium | reverse complement strand
TTTTCAGCAAGGCAAAAGATCAAAAGTGAGGTACAAAAAATGAGAGAAGTTTATAATAAGCCCGTAGCGCTTGATAAAATTGATTTTGTGATTTGGGGAACAGGAATTCCATCTTGGGGAGATCCTCGTAACGTATGTACAAGAATGTTTTCAAATCATATCGTATGGCTTTGCCACAAGAAGCCGATGAGTGCTTCTGAAATTGCAGAGGAGCTGAACGTACCTACTGTTTATGTCGAGGAAGAACTTGAAATTCTTCGTAAGGGCGTAAATGGAGAATATGGTTTGCTTCGACGCTTAGATAATGGTAAATACGCACTTAATTTTATATTGCTTGATAAAGATGTAATTGAGAAGGCAAATGCACTTTACACAGAGCAATTACCCAAAATTTGTGAAACCATAACTAACTACATTGAGCAGCATAAAGCAGAGTATCTTTATTTCCCATATCTAAATAAAAAAGTCGATATGAATCTTATTCTTTGGCAACAGGTTGTCTATATTGTCAGTGCCTTTTCACTTTGTGTTGAGCGTGTTTTGGAGAAAAAACATTTTGCTGATGTTGAGAAAACAGATCGTCCGTTTAGTGTGTTTGGATATGTAGATAACGGCAAGTATTATGGTAATGGTTGGGATGGCGTTGATGCACAAAATATTTGTGGATTCTCTAATATTCATATTGCTAATATCTACATGATGCGCATTAAGAGGCATTTTAGTTGCGGACATAATGTATCTACCGATTCTCAAATTCAACTTGCGCTACGTGCTATCAATGGTCTTGATGTCACATTGCTTTCTGAAAAAGAAAAAGAGCACGCGGCAAAAGCTATTGAGTGTGGCTATTTATATCGCGACGGTGATACAATTTATACCAAAATTCTTGTGAATTCGTTTTCTGATGAAGACAAACTCTTTAATATTAGTAAGGGGTTAAGAAATGGGTACTTTGATGCCGATTCCGAGAGCGTTGCGGAAGAACTTGCTGCACTGATTAAAAAATCTATTCCCGATTATCTTCTTGGAGAATGGAGATTGGCAAATAGCCTTGCAAGTATGCCCATTATTGACGCAGTTGTTGAATGTCTTATTGAAAAAGGCGTATTAACGCCTCCCGAGGACGGAATTGGCGCAGAGGGGTGTTGGATGAGTGTGAAAAAGTAAAATAAAAAGCACCAAGTGTTGGTGTGTATAACCAAAAGGCGGTTGCGTGATGCAATCGCCTTAAAATATTGATACTTTTTTGACGCTTTGATACTTTTTTGATGCTGTACTGTACGGAAAGAGTGGCACGATATAGCACCGAAAAGAAAAGTGAAATATTCGGCTTTGCCGAATGTGAAATAATTCACTTCGTGAATTGTGAAATATCTCCCTTCGGTCGATGTGAAATGAAATAAATCCACTCACGCCCGCAGGCATTTCACGTGACGAAGCCACATTTCACGCACAAAGTGCATTTCACAAATCCCTCGAGGGATTTATTTCGTTGAAAAAAGCCCAACGCGATTGCGTTAGGCTTTTTTCTTGGCAGGGGCGGGAGGACTCGGTCTCGTCGCTACGACGCAAAGCCGAGTTTTTGATTTCGGCTTTGCTACGCTCCTCGGTCTTCCGCGGCTCTGACAGTCCACCGGACTGTCATTCACTACCGCTCCCCTTCGAGCCCTCCCCAAATTGTATCCCAGCAAAAAGAAAAAGCCCACGAAAAAACGTGGACTTAATCTTTTTGGCAGGGGCGGGAGGACTCGAACCCGCGACCCACGGTTTTGGAGACCGGTACTCTACCAACTGAGCTACACCCCTATGCACCCGTATATTATATCACACTATTTTCTTTTTTGCAACCCTTTTTTGAATTTTTTTATTGATTTTTTTGTTCTTTTATGTTATACTTTATCTTGATAAAGTATATTTTCTTCTTTAGGAGGTCATTATGAGGCTTGATCAGCTTTTTAATCAAAATAAAATGCACCTTTCCTTTGAGGTATTTCCGCCCAAGACTGACACCGCTTTTGAAAGTGTAAAACACGCTACTGAGGAGATCGCAAAGCTCTCTCCCTCTTTTGTCAGCGTAACTTACGGCGCGGGTGGCGGCACGAGCCGTTACACTCTTGAGATCGCCGAAAACATTAAAAAGAATTACGGTGTTCCCACTCTTGCGCATCTTACCTGTGTTTCCTCTACCAAAGAAACTGTCAAAGAGCGTATCGAACAGATCCACGCATCGGGAATCGAAAATATTATGGCTCTTCGCGGTGATCTTACTCCCGAGCTTGAGTCCTCCGACCGTTCGTTATGGCCTTACCGTCATGCTGTTGATCTTATTCACGATATAAAAGATAGCGGATACGATTTCTGTATCGGCGGCGCTTGCTATCCCGAGATACATCCCGAGAGCGCAAATCAAGCTGAAGATATAAAATATCTTAAAGAAAAAGTCGATGCGGGATGTTCATTCCTCACTACGCAGATGTTTTTTGACAACAATCTCTTATATAATTTTCTTTACAAGATCCGCGAAGCGGGAATTACTGTTCCTATTATTCCGGGTATTATGCCTATAACCAATGCAAATCAGATCGATCGCGCTATCAAGCTTTCGGGTTCTTTTGTTCCTCAGCGCTTTAAGGCTCTTGTTGACAAATTCGGACACTCGCCCGAGGCTATGAAGCAGGCCGGAATTGCCTATGCTACCGATCAGATCATTGATCTTTTTGCTAACGGAATTCTCAATGTTCATGTTTATTCTATGAACAAACCCGACGTTGCCGAGAAGATAAGAGATAATCTTTCGAACATTATAGGTTAAAACTATGTTATCTGTTTTTACCGAAACCTACTCTCTGCCTTCTGTCGACAAAAAAGAGGTTTTAAGATATGCGGGTTGTCGATCTTCATCTGCCGATGCAGAACTGATCTCACGTCTTGATTCTGCTATTGATATGGTTTTGCCGCATTTAGAACCACGTGTTTGCTTTTGCGAGCTTGCTGTTTCCGATTGTGACTTTCCGTCTTCTCTTGACTTGAAGAAGAATCTTCGCGACAGTGAATCGGTTATTTTCTTTGCTGCAACCGTTGGGATATCTATTGACAGGCTTATTGCCCGATATTCCATTACTTCGCCCGCTACCGCTCTTTTGCTTGATGCTATCGGTTCTGAACGCATTGAGGCTCTTTGCGATGCTTTTGAAGATTCTCAAAGAGAGAAAAAAGCCGAATACGGAATGATTCTTCGCCCACGCTTCAGTGCGGGATACGGAGATCTGCCCGTTGAGTATCAAAAAAACATTTTTGAGCTTCTTGCTCCTTCTTTGCGCATAGGACTTTCTTTATGTGACAGTTATCTTATGTCACCTTCGAAGTCGGTTACCGCATTGATAGGTGTTGAAAAAATAAAAGGAAATTAAAAGCTATGAACCTTCTTGAATATTTGAATAATAATATTTTATATCTTGACGGTGGAATGGGAACTCTTTTGCAGAAGCGTGGACTTCTTCCGGGTGAGCTTCCCGAGCGTTGGAATATTACTCATTCCGATATTATAATCGATATACACAAATCATATCTTGACGCGGGATCTAACGTAATAAGCACTAACACTTTTGGTGCGAACTCATTAAAGTTTGACGATCCCGAGCTTGAAAGCATAATATCGGCTGCTGTATCTAACGCACGAAGCGCTATAGAGCAGAGTGCGCAGAAAAATGCTTTTGTCGCTCTTGACATCGGCCCTACGGGAAAAATGCTTCGTCCCTACGGAGATCTTGACTTCGAAGATGCCGTAACGGTTTTTGCAAAGACTGTTGAGCTTGGTGTAAAGTACGGAGTCAACCTTATTTTTATAGAAACTATGAATGATTCTTATGAAACCAAAGCGGCTCTTCTTGCGGCAAAGGAAAATTCCTCGCTTCCTGTTTTTGTTTCCAATGCTTACGGAGATGACGGAAAGCTTATGACGGGTGCTGATCCTCTTTGTATGATATCTCTTCTTGAGGGAATGGGTGCCGATGCGATAGGTGTAAACTGTTCGCAAGGGCCTGCCGCACTTTCGTCGGTAGTAAAAGAATATCTTAAATATTCTTCTTTGCCTATTATTATGAAAGCTAATGCGGGACTTCCTTCTGTTCAGAACGGAGTTACTGTTTTTGATGTTTCTCCCCAGGAATTTGCCTCAAAGACTGCAGAGCTTGTAAAAGAGGGACTTCGTATCGTTGGCGGTTGTTGCGGAACTACTCCCGAGCATATTGCGGCGTTGGTCGGTGCGACCTCGGGTATGACAGCTATTCCCGTGAAAAAGAAAAATATTTCGGTCGTTTCTTCCTTTAGCAAGGCTGTATGCTTTGGTTCTGCGCCTGTTCTTATAGGTGAGCGCATAAATCCTACGGGAAAGAAGCGTTTTAAAGAGGCTTTGCGTTCGGACGATATAGATTATATCCTTAACGAAGGAATAAATCAGGAAGAGAAGGGCGTTCACATTCTTGACGTAAACGTAGGACTTCCCGAGATAGATGAAGTACAGATGCTTCGCCGTGTAGTTTGTGATCTTCAGGCGATAACCTCTTTGCCGTTGCAGATAGATACCTCTGATCCTTTGGCGATGGAAGCGGCTTTGCGCCGTTATAACGGAAAGGCTATGATAAATTCTGTGAACGGAAAGCAGGAGAGTATCGAGAGCGTATTTCCTTTAGTTAAAAAATACGGTGGAATCGTTGTTGCTCTTACTCTTGACGAAAACGGAATTCCCGAATCAGCAGAGGGCAGAGTAGAGATAGCGAGAAGGATCCTTTGCGAGGCTGAACGGTTTGGCATTTCCAAAAATGATATAATTTTCGATCCTTTAGCTCTTACTATAAGTGCCGATACCAACGCGGCAAAGGAAACACTTAAGGCGATAAAGATCATAAGCGAAGAGCTTGGATGTCTTACTTCGCTTGGTGTCTCAAACGTTTCATTTGGACTTCCCGCAAGAGAGTGCGTGACAGCTTCTTTCTTTACTATGGCGCTTACAAAAGGACTTTCGGCGGCTATAATGAATCCTTATTCGGTTGAGATGCAGAAGGCATATTATACCTTTATGGCGCTTAACGGACTTGACGCAAATTGTTCCGAGTATATATCCTTTGCGGCTATCTTGCCGTCTTCTGTTCAGCCTGCTGTAGCTAACACTTCGGTTACCGATACCGAGAGCTTTGCGAGTGATCTTCAAAGAGCTATAATAAAGGGACTCCGTGATGAGGCTGCAAGACTTACCGAAGCTCTTGTTACTACCGTTGCTCCGCTTGATATAGTTCAGAATGAGGTGATTCCTGCGCTTGACACCGTAGGGGTTGGCTTTGAAAACAAAACGGTTTACCTGCCTTCGCTTCTTATGAGCGCAGAAGCTGCAAAAGCGGCTTTTGAAGTGGTTAAGGCGAATATGCCCGCTTCAGATAAGTCTGATAAAGCGACCGTGATCATAGCGACCGTAAAAGGAGATATTCACGATATCGGAAAAAATATAGTAAAGCTTTTGCTTGAAAATTACGGTTTTACCGTTGTCGATCTCGGACGTGACGTAGCGCCTGAATTTATAGCCGATAAGACAGTTGAGCTTAATGCTCCTATCGTGGCGCTCAGCGCACTTATGACGACTACTGTTCCCGCTATGGAAGAAACAATAAAGCTTCTGCGAGAGCGTTCGCCAAGCTCTAAGGTGATAGTGGGCGGTGCTGTTCTTACTCAGGAGTATGCCGATATGATAGGTGCGGATGCCTATGCTAAAGATGCTATGGGCGCTGTCCGTTACGCTTCTGAAATATTAGCCTGAGAATAAGGCGATGCTTTATATTTCTAAGTTTTGTTATACTTTTTAAAAAATATATAAAAAGTGCGCTTGTCCATTTGTGTTGAATGGATAAGCGCACCTTTTGATTTTATTTTAAGATATATAAAGGATTATACTAATTCAAAGGTTTCGGTGAACGCAAAATGATCTGCATAACCTACCGAAATAGTGAATTTTCCTTTTTCCGATACAAATTTAGTATCTTTATTCCAGAATCTTAACATAGGCTCGTCTATTTCAAATTCTACGGTCTTTGTTTCGTTAGGCTCAAGATATACCTTTTTGAATGCTTTGAATTCCTGAACAGGTCTTACCACACTTGCAACGAGGTCGCGAAGATAGAGCTGAACTACCTCTTTTCCTGCGCGGTCGCCTGTATTTGTAAGAGTAACCGAAACCTTTATTTTTTCGTCTGCGGTCATAGTTGTTTTGTCGAGAGTCATAGCATCGTATCTGAAGCTTGTGTAGGAAAGACCGTATCCAAACGTAAAGAGCGGAGATACACCGCAATCCAGATAACTTGACGTAAAGTTATGACGTGTGGGTTCATCAAGCTGACGCGGGGGACGGTTTGTTTGTGTTCTGCTGTAATATACGGGGCATTGACCTACAGAACGCGGGAAGCTCATAGAAACTTTGCCCGACGGGTTTACGTCACCGAAGAGGAGCTTTGCTGCCGCAGTTCCGCCTTCGTGACCGGGAAGATACATATTAAGTATTGCGTGAGCACAATTATTTTCTTCGGTAAGGACCAAGGGCCTTCCGCCAAAAAGAAGTACAGCCGAATTCTTTTGCGCTTCAGAAATCGCTTTTACAAGCTTACGCTGAGCGGGAGCAAGAGTGATATCGGTTCTTGAGTTTGCTTCACCGCTGTATCTTCCGCTCTCTCCGACACAAATTATTGCAACGTCAGAGCTCTTAGCAAGCTCTATAGCTTCGGCTATTTGACTTTCGTCGGTATCGTCATAATCTCTTGAACAAACGGTCATCGAGGTTACTTCTGCATCGGGGAGAAGTCTTTTTACTCCCTCTACGATAGTAATTGCCTTTTCCTTGTTTCCTCTGCAGCTCCACCAGCTGAGTATCGAATATGTATCCGCAAAAGGACCGAAAAGCGCTACTTTTTTGACGTTCTTTGAGAAGGGCAGAACACCGTCATTTTTCAAAAGGACAGCCGATTCCTCTGCCGCGCGGCGAATTATATCTCTGTGCTCTTCGCAAAGCTCGAGCTTTTCTACAAGCTCGGGGTCTGCACCGCGGTAAGGATCTTCAAATAGCCCGAGTTCATCCTTTAGCTTGAGCACTCTCATAACCGAACGGTCGAGATCTGCTTCGGTGAATACACCTTCTTCGATAAGCTGTTTAAGATATCCCGCATAGCAGGGGGAGATCATATCTATATCGCACTGAGCATCGAATGCAAGACGTGTGCATTCTTTGTAATCTTCGGCAACCCCGTGAGAAACAAGCTCTTTTATAGCCGAGTAGTCGCTGTTTACAACTCCGTCAAATCCCCATTCGTCGCGAAGTATGTCGCAAAGCAAATGCTTATTCATAGTTGCGGGAAGACCGCATACAGAGTTGAATGAGGGCATTATCATATCTACACCTGCATCTACGCAAGCCTTATAAGCAGGAAGATAGTATTCGCGGAGTGCGTGTTCTGACATATCTGCGGCGTTGTAATCTTTTCCGCCTTCGCCTGCTCCGTAAGCGGCAAAATGCTTTGCGCAGGTCGCTATTCTTTCTTTATCCGCAAGACCTTCGCCTCTGTAACCGCGTATTTGCGCCGCTGCCATAACACCCGTGTAGTAGGGATCTTCGCCAAAGCCTTCCATTACGCGTCCCCATCTTGCATCGCGAGAAAGATCTACCATAGGTGAAAAGGTAACGTGTATACCGTCAGCGGCAGATTCTTTTGCCGCCATTTTTGAACATTCCTCAACTATCTCGGGGTTAAAGGAAGCGCCGAGAGCCAAGGGAATGGGGTATATAGAACGGCAACCGTGTATAACGTCGGTCGAGAAGAGCATAGGGATTCCGTTCCTGTCATCTTCCATATGTTTTTTCTGTATTTTTATTGCGTTTGCGGCGTTTTGAAAGCCTAAAATACTACCGATGTTTTTTCTGTAATCCAGGCTGATATTCAGCTCGGTCGCAGGACCTGTGAGCTTTGTATCGTCTTTCAAAAAGAAAAATCCGTTTATTTGAACGAGCTGACCGACTTTTTCATCGAGTGTCATCTGATCAAGAAGTGCTTTAAGATCTTTTTTGTTCGACATAATTTCACCTTCAAACTTTCTTTGCTTTATTATTTAAAGAAATTGGGCTGAGTCATTCTGATGCAGAAGCTGCGGGTTGGTTCTGCGCTTAATGATTCAGCCCCGTATTTTATTTAGTCGTTTTTGTTTTCTTCGCTATTGCCGTCTGTAATTTCACCTTCGGGGTTTTTTCGTTCTATCTGGTCCAAGGTCGCTTCTTTTGGGAAGATGGTTCTCTTGATGTGAGAAGAAATTACCGCAATAACGGTTATAGCTTCAAATATCACGAATGTTATTACCGAAAATTTGATAATATTTGAGATAAGCTTGCCTTTGCTTAGATTTTTTGCCTCACCCGACGTTACGTTTATACATTCGATCTCATCGCTTTTTTCTGTCGGAGAGGTATTTGAAATTATGAATTCAGGCAATTCTGCGGTTATATTGTGAATTATTTTGTTTGCGAGCTCCTGATTTTCAGGGATCGCTACCGAGATATAGAGAAATTTGCCTGTTTGTTCTTCTTTATCCGCCGATACTTCTAAAATTGGAGTTCCGTCCTTTGTAAAGCTGTAGGTGGTATACCTCTGAAGATCTTCCATTTTTTTGCGGTTCTGGGGAGAAGCCTTCCATTCGGCTCTGAGATCGTAAAGAAGCTTTTCGCTTTTTGTGTTTACTTCGAGAAGTTGGCTTTCAAGATTGAAAAGCTGTTGATCCGCTTCGTGTTGACGCGAAAGGCAGGTGTTGTATTCTGCTTCTGCTATGTTTTTCTCAGCACGTGCGTTATTGAGTTTGACCTCGATTTCTGCAATTGTATCCTTCATTTGTTGAGCAAGCTGATCCGAAGCTGTGTTGGTATAAATATCAAGAAGATCTGCAAGCTCTGTATATGCTGCGGTCTTTTCGTCAAGCTTTGCTTTGAGAATATTTAGCTTGAAGGGGAGCTTCTTAAGCTCGTCCTTAAGATCTTTTATCTGCTTAGTAGCTTGGATCTTTGTATATTCATACCCCGCTATCTCGGCTTCTTCTTCAGGAGAATATGGCAGATCGGGAATTTTTATATCCAAGGTTTTTTCTTCGGCTGTATAAGAAACCATTTTGTATCCAATAACAATGTTTTCTGTGAACATATCCGACTCAAGAAGCGGAATAATGTTCGAGTATCCTGACTGCTCAGGCGTGGGAAGATAGTACGCAAGCGTAGTTCCGAACAGCTTTTGTCCCATTGTTACAGTAAGAGCTCCGATCGTTCCGCCGAGTAATGCGGAAATCACTCCTATTGCAACAAGCACTTTAAATTTGCCTTTGAACATTTTTAAAATAGAATAAAAAGATAAATCGATTACAGGCTTCGTGTTGTTCTGTTCCATTAAAATCTCCTTTATGAATTACCTTTTGGAATATTGATCACATATAAAATTATTATATCATTTTTTGCGTTTTTTGTCAATAACAAAACATTCCAAAAAAGCATAAAAGAGATTATTTGAAAAAAAGATTTCTTGAGATGCTAAAAGCCTTGACTTTTGACAATTTTATGTGTATAATTATATTGGTTTTTTATGTAGAATTTTAATCTAAAACTTAAAATAAAGAAACAGAAAAGGAAAGATAATACGTTATGGCAGAATTTTTAACGGCAAACGACAAGCGTACACATCTTTGTGCCGCGCTTAATGAAAACAACGTTGGAGAGCGTGTTTGTGTTATGGGGTGGGCGCAGAAGCAGAGAGATCTCGGCGCACTTATCTTTATCGATCTTCGTGACAGAACGGGAATCCTTCAGCTCGCTTTTGACGATAAGACCGACAGAGAGATATTTGACAAGGCTTTTTCGGTAAGAGCGGAATTTGTACTTCTTGCAAAGGGTGTAGTACGTCTTCGCGGAGAAGCTGCGGTAAATAAAAATATTCCTACAGGAAAGATCGAGATCGCAGTAGACGAATTCAAGATACTTTCGTCAGCTGAAACACCTCCGTTTGAGATAGTAGAGGGGAGTAAGGTAAACGCGGAGCTTCGTTTGCGTCACCGTTATCTTGACCTTCGCCGTCCCGATATGCAGAGAAATATAATCGCACGTTCAACGATCTCAAAGCTTGCGAGAGATTACTATGCGGAGAACGGATTTATAGATATCGAAACCCCTAATCTTTGTAAGCCTACTCCTGAGGGAGCAAGAGACTATCTTATTCCTTCAAGAGTTCATAAGGGCAAATTTTATGCTCTTCCTCAGTCGCCCCAGCTTTACAAGCAACTTCTTATGGTTTCGGGCTTTGACCGTTATTTCCAGATAGCAAGATGCTTCCGTGATGAGGACCTAAGAGCTGACCGTCAGCCTGAGTTTACACAGCTCGATACCGAGATGAGCTTTGTTACCGCAGATGACGTAATGAAGGTTCACGAAGGATTCCTTAAATACGTTTTGAAAAATTATATGGGCATCGACTATAAAGATGATTTTATTCGTATGCCTTACGCTGAAGCTATGGAGCGTTTTGGCTCTGATAAGCCCGATATCCGTTTTGGATTTGAGCTTTGCGATCTTTCTGCTTGTCTTAAGGATTGCGGATTTAAAGTGTTTGCAGGCGCAATTGAGAACGGTGGTTCTGTAAGAGCCATCAACGTAAAGGGCGGTGCAAAGTTCTCGCGTAAGGAGATAGATTCGCTTGTTGAATTTGTTAAGTCCTACCGTGCAAAGGGGTTGGCTTGGCTTAAGTATGCTGAAAACGGAGATATTTCTTCATCTTATGCGAAGTTCCTTACCGATGCGGAAAACGATGCTATCAAGAGCGCTGTAGGTCTTGAAGCGGGCGACCTTGTTCTTATCGTTGCAGATAAAAATAACGTTGTGTTCGACTCTCTCGGTGCGCTCAGATGTGAGTGCGCAAAGCGTCTCGGACTTCTTGATCCGTTTGACTTTAAGTTCTTGTGGGTAACCGAATTCCCGCTTCTTGAGTATAGCGAGGAGGACGGAAGATTTTATGCTAAGCACCATCCCTTTACCTCTCCTATGGATGAGGATCTTCAGTATATTGACAGCGATCCCGGCAGAGTACGTGCAAAGGCTTATGATATAGTTCTTAACGGAACAGAGCTTGGCGGCGGATCTATCCGTATATACGATTCTGCTATACAGTCCAAGATGTTTGAGGTTCTTGGAATGACTGCGGAGGAAGCAAAAGAAAAGTTTGGCTATCTTCTCGAGGCATTCCGCTACGGTGTACCGCCTCACGGTGGACTTGCGTTCGGTCTTGACCGTCTTGTTACCTTGCTTTTGGGACTTGAGGATATTCGTGACGTTATTGCTTTCCCGAAGGTGCAGAATGCATCCGAGCTTATGACGAGATGTCCTTCCGAGCCCGAGTCTTCGGCACTTGCAGAGCTTGGACTTGCTATAGTTGCTCCGAGCGCGGATAACGAGTAAATTTTACGAGCACAATGCTTGAGTAAAGGATAAAAAATGAAAGAATTTAACAAAGGACTGTTTATAGTTTTTGAAGGAATAGACGGTGCGGGAAAAACTACGCAGATAGAGCTTCTTGCGAAAAAGATCGAGGAAAACGGCGGGAAGGTGCATACCACCGCCGAGCCCTCGAATTTTGAGAGCGGAAAGGCTTTGCGCCGCGCGCTTTCGGGTGCTGAACCCAAAAGTGAATGTGAGATGGCGACGATGTTTGTTCTTGACAGAATAGTGCATAACGGAGAGATCAACGAGCATCTTGCAAAAGGTGAAACGGTAATATCCGACAGATATTATTATTCTTCTCTTGCGTATCAAGGACGTGCTACCGATTATACTTGGGTTCGCAATATGAATATCGGATGTCCCGATATCCGTACGCCTGACGTTTGCATATATCTTGATCTTACGCCTGAGCAGAGCTTACAAAGAATTTCTAAAGGACGCGAAAGCGTTGAGATATATGAAAATCTTGAAACACTCAGCGGTGTAAGAGCGGCTTTCCATTCGGTCATAGACGATCTTAACCGCGAGGGCGAGCGTATCTTCAAGGTCGATGCAAGCCGTTCGCTTGAAGAAATATCTAATGAGATATTCGAAATAATAAAAAGAGTCGTGGAGTGATATTATGAAATTACCGATAGCTATTCAGCTTTTTTCTGTCAGAGACGCTGCCTCTGAAGATATAGAGGGAACTCTTAAGGCTCTTAAAAAAATGGGATACAGCGGCGTTGAATTTGCAGGGCTTTACGGAAAGAAACCCGAAGAAATTCGTGCTATGTGTGAAAAAATAGGACTCGTTCCTCTTTCTGCTCACGTACCTTACGTTCAACTCCGCGATAATATGGATGAAAAAATAGATGAATGTGTTGCTTTGGGATGCAAATACGTTGCTATTTCAACTATGCACCGTGAGTTTCATAAGGGTGGAGAAGAGCACGAGGGCGTTTACGATAATTTGAAAAAAATAAGTGCCCGACTTCGTGAGCACGGAATTCAGTTTTTATATCACAATCACAGCTATGAAATGATCGAGTATGAGGGTAAACGTCTTTACGAATGGCTTTTTGAGAGTATGGATGAGGGTGAGCTTCAACCCGAAATAGATACTGCTTGGATGGAGCTTGAGGTAGGTGAGGCTGAAAGCTATTTGCGCAAATTTAAGAACAGATGCGATCTGGTTCATATAAAGAATTTCTACGGAAAAGAAGGATATGACGAGATTGTTCATTCGCCTGAAATACAAAAGCCGCGCGGAGCATTTGATTTTTGCAATTTTGAAAGAGGCAGACTTGATGTTTTGCCTATAGCGAGAACAGCGATAGAATCTGGCGCTAAATGGCTCGTTGTTGAGCAGGATAACCGTGATCCCGATCTTACCGAGCTTGAATCGGCGAAGATCAATATAGATGTTTTAAAGCAGTTATAATAAAAATTTCCCCGTCATCGCAACAAAGATGACGGGGGATTTTTTATTGGTGAAACGAAAACCACCAGCAGTGCTGGTGGTTCCAAAAAGCTTTAGCTTCGCACAGTTTCCGCCGCAGCGGAAGGCTCCCCTGTGTAAGGGGAGCTGTCAGCGCAGCTGACTGAGGGGTTGTACTCGTGGCAAAATAAAACAATCCCTCCGTCACGGCGCGCCGTGCCACCTCCCTTTACACAAGGGAGGCTAAAGATAGTTACCATATTTGTGGCGGTGGGGCGAGTACCGCAAGTGGCGGATATTTCGACGAGCCTATAGGCTCAGCGTGTGAAATGCCCCACGGGGGCTAGTGCAAGCCACCAGCACGGCTGGTGGTCATGACTTTTTTATTTTTTCATTTCTTCAAGGATAGCTTTGAGAAGATCCTCGGTTGTAGGATTAGCAAGGCGATCTGCCTCTGCTTTAGCCTTAGCTTCTGCCTCTGCTTTAGCTTTTGCTTCTTCTTCGGCTTGTTTCTTTTGAGCAAGATACACCTCGATGTTCTTTTTGGTAGGCTTTATGCCCTGAGCCTTCATAGCCTTGCGGTCTTCTTTTGTAAACTTCTTTGCTCTCGATTCGAGATTATCGGAATTCTCTCTGATAGAATTTATTGTTTTAACTATGCAGAAAAGAACGAGTGCGACGATGAGGAAGTTTATAATGGCGAGAATAAATGCGCCCCAGTCTATATAGAAAGAGTTTGCAAGGTCGATTTCTTCGGTTATGATGGTTTCACCCGCTTCGTTTACTGCGGTCTTGTAGACGGGATCTCCAAGATATGTATAAAGTCCCGAAAGTGCATCTTTGCCGAGAATAAGTGCGAGAATGTAGTTGATTATAGGCTTAAGAATATTGTTGCTGAGAGCGTTTACGATTGCGGTAAACGAACTACCTACGATAACACCGACAGCCATATCTACGATGTTTCCGCGAGTTATGAATTTTTTAAATTCACCGAAAAATTTTTTCATAGCGTTCTCCTTTTTATTTTATTATAGATAGATTATACCGCTTTTTTTCTTTTTTGTCAAGCAAATTCAGGCATAATGCAGTTTTTTTGCGCTTTTTTGCGCATTGAAATAATCGAAGGCAAATCTTAGTGCTCTTCGCTTTAACCTGAATGCGCTGCTCCTTGAAATATTCATAATATCACCGCATTTTTCTATCGGTTCACAGTCTATATAGTGCATATAAAGAAGTATTTTTTCTTTTGTATTCGGAAGAAAAAGAATAAATTGGCGTATCTCGAACATACGCGCTCTTGCCAGAGAAAGATCTCCCGGCCGTTCGTTTTCCCATCTTTTTCCGTCCTCTATAAATTCACGTTCGTATTGTTCAAGCTGTAAAAGCTCCTTGCAGAGCTTATAACCCGAAAGATAATTTTTAAGGTCGTCAAGCTCTGAGGAGGTTATCGGTTGTCTTTCTTTTCTCTTCATTGTTCTCCTTATTTACTGTTCTTTGTGGGTGGGTAGGTTTTCTTGGCGCATATCAAGAAAATCTTGGGGTTAAATGCGCTAAAGCGGCACATTTGCCGCAGAAAAATTCATTATTACGGTATTGAAATGCCTCGCCTCGAAACACTTTTCTTCCACACCTGAAGCATTCGCAAATTACACCGAAAAGAGTAGGGGGATCCTCGGTATAGTTCGGACAGCTTGGCGGGCAGATCAATCCCTTACAGTATTCACACAAGCTTTGATCTTTTTCTCCTTTCTTTTTATTATTTGTAAAACTATTTCGCATTTGCTAATTATAAAAAAGCTATTGACAAATTATTTTTTATAGTATATAATAGTCTTACTGAATAAATTATAACGGATTTCCGAACTATTGTCAATATATATTTCGCATTTCCGAAATATTTGTTTATTTCCACAAAAGGAGTCATAAATGGACTACGAAATTTTTGAAAGTTTATTAAAAATAAACAAAACCACCGTTTACAGAGTTGCTAAGGAAACAAAGATAGCGGCATCTACCTTCAGTGATTGGAAAAGCGGAAGATCTGTTCCAAAGCTTGATAAAATAAAGCTTATTGCTGAGTATTTTTGCGTTCCGCTTGAATATATGCTTACGGGTGACAGTGATCTGCTTGACATAAAAAAAGAAAACGATGAAGTGTATGAGCGTGGAAAACGAATAGCCATAATCGGAGAGATACGTGCAGGCTCGCCGATTATAACCAATGAGTCGGTAGAAGGATATGAGTATGCAGACGTATCCGAAAGAGAAGAATATTTTTATCTTCGAGTTCAAGGTGACAGTATGAAGAATATAGGAATGGTCGACGGCTCTCTTGTTCTTTTCCATAAGCAGCAATATGCAAATGACGGTGAGATAGTAGCTTGTCTTGTAGGCGGTGACAGTGCAACTGTCAAGCGATTCAGACGAGCTAAGAAGAATATTTTTCTTGTTCCCGAAAATGAGGCTTATTCACCGATAAAGCTTACGACCGATGATTTTGAATCTGGTGAGGCGCGTATTTTGGGAGTTGCCTGCGAAATAAAAATTAAATTATAATTTAGGTATCAAGGATATATAATAATGATAGCATTAACTGTTGAGAGTCTTTCGCTTTCTTTCGGAGTTAAGAACGTTCTTCGCGACGTTTCTTTTTCACTTGAAGAAAATGACAGACTTGGTGTTATAGGTGTAAACGGTTCGGGAAAATCTACTCTTTTTAAGCTTATCTTGGGTGAGCTTATTCCGGATAGCGGAGCCGTTTATATTTCAAAAGGAAAAACCGTCGGTGTATTAAAGCAAGACGATGCTGTAACTGCTTTTTCCGACGTTGAACAGAATATGACCGCAATAGAGGTAATGTATAATTCTTTTCCCGAGCTTTTGCGTATCGAAAAAAGGCTTTCCGAGCTTGAGATTATTCTTCACGGTGAAGATACCGAGTCGGAAAACTACGGCAGAGCGGTGAGCGAATATTCGGCTCTTAATGAAAGGTTTATTGCTGAGGGCGGTCTTGAATTCAGAGGCAGATGTGCGTCAACTCTTTTAAAGATGGGATTTGACAGTGAGGCACAGAATAGACCGTTTTCGGCATTCAGCGGAGGACAGCGAACCCGTCTTGCGCTTTCGCGTGAGCTTTGCCGTGAGCCTGATATTCTTTTGCTCGACGAGCCTACAAACCATCTTGATATGGAAACTCTTTTGTGGCTTGAAAGCTTTTTGGCATCTTATAAAAAATGCTTACTCGTTATCTCGCACGACCGTTATTTTCTTGACCGTGTGGCAAACAAAACACTCTGTATTGAAAATAACCGCGCAAAGCTTTATAACGGAGGCTATACCGCAAGTATTGAGCAAAGACGTATAGACCGTGAGATAGCCGAGCGACATTATAAGAATCAGCAAAAAGAGATAGCAAGGCAGGAGGCTTATATTGCACAGCAGAGAGCTTGGAACCGTGAACGTAATATTATTGCTGCGGAGAGCCGTCAGAAGCTTCTCGATAAAATGGAAAGGATTGAAAAGCCCGAGAATGCACCGAGCGGAGTGAAAATAAGCTTTGCTTCGTCTTCTCCGAGCGGAAATGAGGTAATGAATCTTTACGGTATTTCCTTTGCTTATTCCGAGAGTAAGCTGATATTGCAAAATATAAGCTTTGGGGTGCGCCGTCTTGACCGTCTTTTCCTGGTAGGAGCTAACGGAAGCGGAAAGTCTACTCTTGTAAAGCTTATGCTGGGAAAGCTTTTTCCGACGTCGGGGTATATCGAGATGGGATATAACGTCGATCTCGGTTATTACGATCAGGAAAATCAAAACCTCACACCGAGCAATACCGTTCTTGAGGAGCTGTGGAGTGCATATCCGCATCTTACCGAGCTTGAAATAAGAAATACTCTGGCACATTTCCGCTTTTTCGGAGATGCGGTATTTTTGCGTGTCAGAGAGCTTAGCGGCGGCGAGAGGGCAAGGCTTACTCTTTCAAAGCTTATTCTTTCAAGGACAAATCTTCTTGTTCTTGACGAGCCTACAAACCATCTTGATATAGATTCAAGAGAGGCGCTTGAAGAAGCTCTTGAAAACTATGACGGAACTGTTGTGATAGTTTCTCACGACCGTTATTTTATTGAAAAGCTGGCTACAAGAATAATAGATTTGGAGTCTGTTTCTGACGGCGGCGGATTTTATGATATTACGGTTCCAAAGGTAGGCGAGGGGTATGCCGAGCTTTGCCGTGAGAGAGAACGCAGAGAGCAGAGCAGGAGTGATCTCGCAGAAGCAACTCAGCCTTCAATGAGCTCGGCAAAAGAGCAGTATTTGAAAAACAAGAAAGAAATTGCCGATTCGAGAAAGGCTATGCGCCGTATTGAAAAGCTTAAAAAAGAAGCTGAAAAGATAGAGGCGGAGCTTTCTTTGATAGATGCCGAAATAAACGGTGATGCGGCGTATGATTATAACCGTCTTACCGAGCTTGATGAAAAAAAGAACGCTCTTGAAGAGCGCTTGTTTGAAATATATGAAGAGCTTGAAGGCTGATTTTGTTAGGAGGATATTATGGGTAATATAAAAAGAATAAGCAGCTTTTCGGTAGATCACGATCTTATTGACGTTGGAATATATATATCAAGAATTGACGGTGATATCACGACTTACGATATGCGTACCAGAAAGCCGAATATGGGTGATTATATGGACAATCTGACGATGCATTCGATGGAACATATGTTCGCTACTTATATAAGGAATTCAAAAATAGGGGAGAATGTTATTTATTTTGGACCTATGGGTTGCCGTACGGGATTTTATCTTCTTGTGCGAAACGCAGATAACAGTGAGGTTTTAGCTACTGTTAAAGAGGTTCTTTCTGAAATAGCTTTTGAAGCGGATAAAATGTTCGGTGCGACAAGAGCGGAATGCGGAAATTACCGAGAACTTGATCTTACCGCTGCTAAAATCGAGGCGGAAAGATATCTTAAAGCACTTAATGATACGGAACAGACCTTTGAGTATAAAATTAAATAAAAAAAGTGTGTCTCAAATTTGCATTTGAGACACACTTTTTTATCCTTTGACTTGAAAGCGATTATGACACTTTGGACAGTTCACAAAGTGCTTTCCTTTCGCTTTTGGAAGACGCAATACCGCTTTGCATTTTTTGCATTTGCGGTATACGTGCGTCTTTCGGTCACGGAATTTATTTCTTTTGAGTCTGAAAAATCCGCAAAATTTATCGTTTTCGCGACGTCTTGCATAGATGTTTCTTGACATCGTTCTGAATAATATCCAAATAAAAAGTATCAAGGTCAATCCCCAGCCGATAAGCGTAAAGGCGAGAGTTCTTATGAAAATATTCAGAATTGAAAAGGTTATAAGCCATACGAGATATATACCCGTAAGCACTTTGTTAAGCGTATCGTTTCCGTATCTTCCGTAAAAGAATCTTGCGAGCTTGTTGGTGAATTTTCCCATTATTAATACCTTTCTGTAAACTTATTCGCTTCTGAGAGCGACAACGGGGTCTTTCTTTGATGCACTCTTTGCGGGGATAAGGCCTGCGAGCATTGTAAGGGCCATACTTATCAGTATAAGAATGATAGCTGCTACAGGAGGCAATACAGCTTTGATGTTAGCAAAGCCCGTAAGAGCGTAAATTATTGCGTTTGCGGGGATGCAAAGCAATACTGTAATAAGGATTCCGAGAATTCCTGCGGTAAGACCGACGATAAAGGTTTCGGCATTGAATACGCGCGATACGTCTTTCTTCGATGCACCGATAGCTCTGAGAATACCGATCTCCTTGGTTCTTTCGAGAACCGATATATTTGTGATGATTCCTATCATTATCGATGATACTACAAGCGATATCGAAACGAATGCGATAAGAACGTAGGAAATAACGTCGATGATTATAGTTACCGAGGACATCAAAGAGCCTACAAGGTCGGTGTATTCGATCTTTTTAGCTTTTTCTTCGTCGGTTGCGTTAGACTTGAGCGCAGGTTCGTTATACTCTGCTATGAATTCTTCTATTTTAGCCTTTGAATCAAAGTCTTTTGCGTAGAAGTTGATCGATACGGGTGATGCCGATTCTGCCGCGCCGAGCTTCTTTAAAGTGCTGTCATATGTCGCATCAACATCGGTTGCCATTTTATAAAGAGATTCTTCAAGCATCTTGAAATCTTCATCGTTTTCATTCATTGTTGCAAGCAGAGCTAAGAATATATCCTCTGTGACAGTCATCTGTTTCATTGATTCGGTCATATTGGTATATATACCGTTCATAGCATCGTCGCCTGCAAGAGCAACAAGTCCGGGAATGTCAAAGGGGATCTGCTCATTTTTCTGAACACCTGCGAGGGCTACATATATCTGAGCAGGTTCGAGAACGGGAAGAAGATTTACTATATTATCTTTTGTAACGAGGATCTTTTTGTCGGGCGCCGCACTTGAAACTATATTAAAGAGGTCAAGCTGAGGAACCATAGCGGGCGGTGCGTTCTTAACACCGTCGGTTGCAAGAATAGCCGTCAGAATTTCCGCTTGCTTTTCAACGGGCATAAGGAAGAACATCTGTGGGAAGCTGTCTTTCGTTACGTTGATCCTGTTGGAAAATTCAGGGTTAGAAAGTATCATCTGCGTCATATAAGCATAGAACTGTTCCATTGTGGAATCATCTACTTTTGCAACGAGATCCTTTATAGTTTCGGGGGTGTAATGTGTTCTTTCGTATTTAAGACCTGTGAGAACGTTGTAATCGGGAGTAGCCTTTTGCTGCTTGATTATCTCGCTTTCTTCGTTCATTTCAAGGATCTTGTTGGTAAGCGCTCTTGTGTAACCGATAGCACCGCTTATCGAAGATGCGGATGCGTCCTCACGGGGACGGATTATACCCGAGATCTTAAGCTCGATGCCTTTTTCTTCAAGAATGGTCTGATAGTTTTCGGTTACATAATTTGCATCCTGAGTCCATATCTTATAAGTCTGACCGCTGCTTTCGTCTACGTATGTTTTATCTGTTTCTACGTAGGTGTCGGGATTATTGATAAGGACGAGATTCATATTTTTGAGTTCGTCAAATGTGTAGGTCTTTTTGCCATCTGTATCGGTATAGGTATCGGGATTTGAAAGATCTACGTTTTTAAGATCCTCTGTATCAAGAAGTCCGAGCATATAAAGAGTGAGCTTGCTTACAGCATTTTGCTTGCTTACTACCAAAACTACTTCGTTTGCTTCCTTCGGCCAATCTCCCGAAATAACGTCATACTGTTGATTGAGAAGATCCTGATTGTCGATCATTTCCGACATAATACTCATAATACCCGATTGGCTTGCGATTTCGCTTATGCTTTCAAAGCCTTTCATATTGCCGAGAACGTTTTCGATGCCAAGCTTGGAATATCTTGTTGATCCGTCGTCGTTTTTAACTATATTAAAGACATTCATACCAAGCGCATAGGTGTACTGAATATCGCTTGTATATGGCTTGATCTTATCGGGGTTATCGTCGATATATTGCTTGAAGGATACAAGATCGTTTTTTGTGGTAGAGGTCATTGCGGCTACCATTCTGTCAAGCGATTCGTCGACGTAAATAAGGTTTGGATCTTTTTCTTTTTCGGCTTCCTCTGCGGTTTCCATCATAGCCGACATCATAGCCGAGGTATCGCTTGTTTCTTTTTGTATCGTAAGCGGATAGGTAGATAAGGTATCTTCCTGAACCTGCTGTATAAAGAGATTGATACCGTTTGAAAGCGAGAGAATAAGCGCAATTCCTATTATACCGATACTTCCCGCAAATGATGTGAGTATCGTTCTTCCTTTTTTAGTAAGAAGATTCTTGAAGGAAAGTGAAATAGCTGTCGCAAAGGACATTGACTTTTTCTTGTTTCGCGCCTCAAGCTCCTTCCTTTTCTTTTTTGCTTCGATAAGCTTTTGTCTGTCGACTTTTGTTTTGACGGTTGCTTTTTTATCTTTTTGTGCTTTGATAATTGTTGCGCTGTCTTTATTTTCTAAAGTTTCATATTCTTCTTTCGAAAGACTTACTTTTCGAAACGACATTGAAGAGCTTACTAAACGGAATGACATTGATGTCGATTTTTGGATCTCGTTAAACTCCGCGACCGCCGCTTTGTCCTTGCTTACAAGTGCTTGGTATTCGGCATCGGTTACGGGGTTGGTATCGCCAATAACCTTACCGTCGGAAAGACGAACGATTCTTGTTGAGTATTCCTCCGCAAGCTCGGGGTTGTGTGTTACCATAATAACAAGGCGATCCTTTGCTACCTCTTTTAAGAGGTCCATTATCTGAATACTCGTCTGTGTGTCAAGCGCACCCGTAGGCTCGTCGGCAAGAAGAATATCGGGGTTGTTTACAAGAGCTCGTGCGATAGCAACTCGCTGCATCTGTCCGCCCGACATTTGATTCGGTTTTTTGTGAATGTGATCTCCAAGACCTACCTTTGTGAGAGCCTCGATAGCTTTTGCGCGTCTTTCGGATTTAGAAACACCCGACAGTGTGAGCGCAAGCTCTACGTTTGCAAGTACAGTTTGATGGGGAATGAGGTTGTAGCTTTGAAAAACAAATCCTACCGAGTGGTTTCGATAGCTATCCCAATCCTTATCCTTGAAAAACCTTGTTGATTTTCCGTTTATGATGAGATTTCCTTCGCTGTATCTGTCAAGACCTCCGATTATATTGAGCATAGTGGTTTTTCCGCAGCCCGAAGGTCCTAAAATCGAAACGAATTCATTTTCCCTGAAACAAAGACTCACACCGTCAAGCGCAGCAAGCGAGGTATCGCCCACTGTGTATATCTTGCGTATGTTTTTTAATTCAAGCATGGTATGTTCCTTTCGTTTGTTTTTTATGAATATGAATATGCATATAGCATAATAACATCAATTTTTTGAGATAACAAGTACAATGTAAGAACTATTTTGAATTATTTTTTTAACGTTTTGTAAATTGTTAATTTTTGGGAGTTAAATATTTCCCTTGAAGGGATATTTTTCCGCTTCCTTGCGCATTTCGTCTATTGTTTGTTTATAATTTGCCGATTTGAATACAGCAGAACCCGCAACTATAATATTTGCACCGTTTTGTGTTACGAGTCCTATATTTTCGGCAGATATTCCGCCATCGACTTCTATGTCGGTATTAAGACCGTTTGCCACTATATATTCTTTAAGCGCCTTGATCTTGGGAAGGGTGGAGGGGATAAGCTTTTGTCCTCCGAATCCGGGTTCTACCGTCATAATAAGCACCATATCAAGTTCGGAAAGCAGTGGGAATATTTCTTCTATAGGAGTGTTTGGCTTTACCGAGACTGCGGCTTTTATACCCTTTGAACGTATATATTTTATTACCGACAAAGGATCTTTTGTGCTTTCGATATGTACAGTTATTATATCTGCGCCTGCCGAAATGAAATCATCGATATATCTTTCGGGCTTTTCTATCATAAGATGGACGTCGAATATTATTCTTGAGTAAGGGCGAATTGCCGCTATTATGGGTGCACCAAAGGTTATGTTTGGTACGAACGCACCGTCCATAACGTCGAGATGCAGATATTCTGCTCCTGCTTCTTCAACCTTTTTTATATCGTCCGCAAGGTTGGCGAAATCGGCTGAAAGGACCGAGGGTGAGATCTTTATCATAAAGCACTCCTTTTGTAATTTTTCTGTATCAATTATTAAGACTTAGGCATAATATATTAATAGTTGACGTGAGTTAAAAAGCAAAAATGACTGTTAAAATCAAAGACCTTAAGAGAATATTTGCTTTTTGCTTACTGTTGGGCGCCGTGACATTGAGTTGCGGCGCTTTTTATATTTTTTCGATAAGACATACGGCATGAGCCGCTATTCCTTCGCCTGCACCGGAAAAGCCGAGTTCCTCCTCGGTAGTGGCTTTTACGCTTATACAGCTTACGTCGGTCGACAGAGCTTTAGCAATATTTTTTCGCATTTCTTCAATATGGGGAGCAAGCTTTGGAGCCTGAGCGATCACAGTTGAATCGACATTTACCGTGCGGTATCCCGCATTTGCGAGTATCTCGCCCACCCTTGAAAGAAGCTTCAGGCTGTCGGCATTTTTATATTGAGGATCGCTGTCGGGAAAGTGCTTTCCGATATCTCCGAGCGCCGCCGCACCGAGAAGCGCATCGCTTATTGCGTGTAAAAGAACGTCGGCATCCGAATGGCCGAGCAATCCTTTTTCGTAAGGAATATCAACTCCGCCTAAAATAAGACGTCTGTTTTCGGTAAGACGGTGTACGTCATATCCGTGACCTATTCTTAAAGAGTTCATAAGCCAAGCTTTTTCCTTTCTTTTTCGATAGCCTCGTCTTTTCGTTGCTTTAGTATACTTTCTGCGATAATTACGTCGTCTTTCGTCGTTATCTTTATATTCTGCGCACCGCATTCGACAAGATATATCGGGTGACCTATAAATTCAACGAGTGAATTATCGTCGGTAACGTTTACGTTTTCCTTAAGAGCGGTATAGGCTGCGGCTCTGTAAAGATTTACCTTGAATACCTGCGGAGTTTGCGCGAGCCAGACTGTACTGCGATCGGGTGAGCTTTCGATAAATCTGCCGCTTCTTGCTATTTTTACTGTGTCAGTGGCTTGATGTGCCGCTGTTGCCGCTTTATGCTTGTATGCCGCAAAGCATACGTCATTTATATTCGTAGGTGTAACAAGACATCTTGCGCCGTCGGCTATAGCGACGAATTTTGCCTTTTCGTCTATGGCTTCAAAGCCTTTGAGAACCGATTCCTGACGTGTCTTTCCGCCTTCGATTATTTTCTTTACTTTTTTTATTGAAAAGAGATCGCATTGTTTTTGCCAAAGCTCGATGTCGTCTTTTCTTGTTACTATTATTACTTCGTCTATACAGTCTGATGCATCGTAGGCGCGCAACGTGTGTATCAGTACGGGAACATCAAGAATGCTTAATGCTTGCTTGTTTTCTCCAAAACGTTTCGAAGAGCCTGCCGCTGCTATGATAGCAGAGGTGAAGTGCTTTCCCGCCGTACCGTTTGCCGCACGAAATACTTCGAGTATGTTTTTAAGCTTCAATTTTTTATCTCCGTTCAGAGCTTTAAAATTTTTCGTTTTCTATATCGCTTAACATAGCGACACGGGTTACGTGGTTACCGTTGTTAAGATATTTTGCGTTGAGGAATGCATCTACAAGATCGATAGCGAGTCCTTCGCCTACCACTCTTGCTCCGAAGCAAAGAATATTTGCGTCGTTATGCTCACGTGTAAGACGTGCCGAAAAGGTGTCTGAGCAGCAGGCTGCACGGATACCCTTATGTTTGTTTGCCGCTATAGACATACCTATTCCTGTTCCGCAGATGAGAATTCCAAGCTCACATTCGCCGCAAAGTATTTTTTCGCAGGCTGCGTGCGCATACACAGGGTAATGACAGCTTTCCGAGTTATAAGTTCCAACGTCGCAAATTTCGTGTCCGAGTGATAAAATATGCTTTTTTACCGTTTCCTTGAGATCTGTTGCCGCGTGGTCGCAGCCTATAACTATTTTCATCGTCTTTTCCTCACTTATGATTTACTTTGTTTTTCACGCTCGGCACGCTCACGTTCTGCCTGAGATGGGCGAAGATAGTTTACCGAAAGAGCCGCATCGGTCGTTTTGGCACCTGCTTTGTATTTATAAAAAGCTATCGCTGCGACAGAAAGTGCCGATTGAAGTCTTAGCGCTTCGGGTACAAAATCGAGCTTGGCTTTTTTAAGTCCTTCTTCGCTTATTTCGTATCCGTCGCCAACGAGAGCTATAGGCTCTTTGTATTCTGCGAGAATATCATCAAGCTCTGAGATCGATATCGCCGCATCGGGCAGGACTCTTTCGAGTGTTTTTCCGTCTGAACGGAAAAGAGCGGTATATACTTGTGAACGTCTGGCATTCATTACGGGACAGATAAGTCCTTTTCTTATTACAAGATTATTAGCGAGAGCTTCGAGTGTAGATACCTCAACGCAAGGTCTTTCCTTTGCAAAAGCGAGCCCCTTGAGTGTGGCTGCTCCTATACGCACCCCCGTAAAAGAGCCTGGTCCTGACGATAGAGCAAAAAGTTCGATGTCTTCTGCGGTAAGAGAAAGCGCCTTGAGTGCTGATTCTATCATCGGAAGCAGAGTTTCGCTATGAGTGTTTTTATTATTGAGTGTGTAGACCGCAAGAGGTGTAAGATCCTCTGTTACGGCTATAGACGCAACCGTAGCGGAAGTGTCTAAAGCTAATATTTTCATATTTAATCACCCGTTTTATTTGCCGATAAGCTCGGTAGTTATTTTTCGAAGATCTGTATCTTCTTCGCTGATTTTCTCTATTTTGACCGAAAAATATTCTGTAGGTAGCGCATATTCTATATTTTCGCTCCATTCGGTAAGGCATATCCCGTTTCTGTCCTGATAATCGTAAAAGCCTATAGAATAAAGCTCGTCTTCATCGTTTATACGGTACATATCAAAATGGAATATCGACAGCTTTTCACCTTTATATTCGTTTACTATCGAAAAGGTTGGAGATTTGGTTCTTGCATTTTTTGCAAATACAGAAGTAAATCCCCGCACAAAGGCTGTTTTACCTACTCCGAGATCACCGTAAAGGGCGATGAATTTAGGCAGAGAAGTATTGCTTTCGATCTCCTTTGCCAAGGTTATGCCGTATGCTTCGGTCTCTTCGGTCGAATTACTGTATATTGTTTTTGGGTACTGTGACATCAGAAAAGCCCCGTTATATTTCCGTCATCATCGACGTCGATATTAAATGCGGAAGGTGCTTTGGGAAGACCCGGCATAGTCATAATAGCACCTGTGAGCACAACTATGAATTCTGCGCCCGCAGAAAGCTTTACTTCACGAACAGTAAGGGTAAAGCCTTGAGGTCTTCCGAGCTTTGATGCGTCGTCGGAAAGCGAATACTGCGTTTTTGCTACGCAGATCGGGAAGGTCGAATACTTGGGATCGAGCGCTTCGATCTCGGAAATGTTTTTAAGAGCCGAAGCATCGTATTTTACTTCACCCGCACCGTATATATTCTTTGCAACGGTTTCGATCTTTTCTTTTATAGAGAGATCATCAGAGTACATAAATTTGAAGTCCTTATCCTTCTCACAAGCAGCTATTACTTTATTTGCAAGTTCTATTCCGCCTTCGCCGCCCTTTGCGAAAACTTCGGAAAGAGCAAATTCTGCTCCCTTTGCTTTGCATATTTCTTTAACATAAGCAAGCTCTGCATCTGTATCGGTGTGGAATCTGTTTATTGCCACTACTACGGGAAGACCGAATTTTCTGAGGTTGTCGATGTGCGCTTCGAGGTTTTGCGCTCCTGCCTTAAGAGCCTCAAGATTTTCACCCGAAAGTTCTGTTTTGGGAACACCGCCGTTGTATTTGAGCGCTCTTACTGTTGCTACAAGAACTACCGCATCGGGGGTAAGTCCTGCCTTACGGCACTTTATATCAAGGAACTTTTCAGCACCGAGGTCTGCACCGAATCCTGCTTCGGTTATTGTATAATCGCAGAGCTTAAGAGCAAGCTTTGTAGCTCTTACAGAGTTACAGCCGTGCGCGATATTAGCGAAAGGTCCGCCGTGGATAAGCGCGGGTGTGTTCTCTATAGTTTGCACGAGATTGGGCTTGATAGCATCTTTAAGAAGCGCCGCCATAGCTCCGTTTGCGCGAAGCTCACGGCAGTAAACGGGCTTGCCTGCGTAGGTGTAAGCTACGAGAATATTGCCGAGTCGGTTTTTGAGGTCGGATAAGGATTCGGCAAGGCAGAGAACAGCCATTATCTCACTCGCTACCGTTATCATAAATTTATCCTGTCGCGGAACACCGTCTACCTTGCTTCCGAGTCCTACTATTACGTTACGGAGGGCTCTGTCGTTAGTGTCGGTAACTCTTGCAAAAAGAATTCTGCGAGGGTCTATTCCCAGATCGTTTCCTTGCTGTATATGGTTATCTATCATAGCCGAGAGAAGATTGTTTGCGGCTGTTATTGCGTGAAAATCTCCAGTGAAATGAAGATTTATATCTTCCATAGGAACTACCTGGGCATATCCTCCGCCTGCGGCGCCGCCTTTTATTCCGAATACGGGACCGAGCGAGGGCTCACGGAGAGCGATTATAGCATTTTTGCCTATCTTGTTCATAGCCATACCAAGGCCTACTGTGGTAGTAGTTTTTCCTTCGCCTGCGGGGGTTGGGTTGATAGCGGTTACAAGTATAAGCTTACCGTTTTTGCGGTCCTCTGTTCTTTTAAGAAATGCATCGTTGATTTTTGCTTTGTAGTTTCCGTAAAGCTCAAGCTCGTCATTCTTTATTCCGAGTGAGCTTGCTATTTCGCTTATGGGAAGCATTTTCGCTTCGCGCGCTATTTCTATATCTGTTTTCACTTTTTTGCTCCTTTGTTTAGCTTTTTTGAAAAAAATTACCTTTTTATTATATCACGGTTTTTCTTCTGTGTAAATAGAGAAAGAAATTTTTTTACAAATATTATATATGAATATATACAAAAATAATTAAAAAGCATATTTTTATTGACTTAGAGAAAAAGATGTGATAAAATAAATTTCAGATACTTGTTTAGTTTATATTATTTGACTGAAAGGTGAAAAAATATGTATGATGTTGTTGTGATAGGCGCAGGTGTAGTCGGCGGACTCGTTGCGCGCGAGCTTTCAAAATATAAGATAAACGTTTGTATTCTTGAAAAGGAAGGCGACGTTGCTATGGGAGCTACCAAAGCGAACAGCGCAATAGTTCACGCAGGCTTTGATGCAAAGGTCGGTTCGATGAAGGCAAAAATGAACGTGCGTGGCTCTGAAATGATGGAAGAGGTTGCGCGTCAGCTTGGAGTTAAGTATCAAAAGAATGAATCTTTGGTAGTTGCTTTCGAGAACGAACGCAAGGAAGTTGAGGAAATATATGAAAGAGGACTTAAAAACGGAGTAAAGGGGTTGTCTATTCTGGAGCACGATGAGCTTCTTGCGATAGAGCCTAATCTGAACCCTGAGCTTTCCTGTGCGCTTCTGGCAAAAACAGGAGCAATAATCTGTCCTTATGAGCTTTGCATAGCCGCTATAGGAAACGCTATGGATAACGGAGCGGAGCTTAAGCTTGATTTTGAGGTTTCGGGTATAGAAAAGAAAGACGGAGCTTACGTTATACATTCAAAAGACGGAAGAACTGTTGAAACTAAATATTTTATAAACTCTGCAGGACTTTATTCGGACAAAATAGCCGATATGACGGGTGACGGTGGATTTGACGTTCATCCAAGACGCGGTGAATATATGATCCTTGATAAGGAATGCGGTTCGCTCGTAAAGCGCACGATATTCCATACACCGACTAAAATGGGTAAGGGAATACTTGTTTCTCCTACTGTTGACGGAAATCTTCTTTTAGGTCCTACCGCTGTGGATATGGAAGACAAAGAAGATCATTCGGTAACTGCTGAGGGCTTTGATATGATAGTAAAGGGCTCGCTTGATAACGTAAGCGGAATTCCTTTCGGTAAGGTAATAACTTCATTCTGCGGCTTGCGTGCTGTCGGAAGTGTTGGAGATTTTATTATCAAATACCGTGACGGAGTAATAACTCTTGGCGGCATCGAAAGTCCGGGACTTACCTCATCTCCCGCTATTGCAGAGTATATTATAGAGCTTTTTGCAGAGAACGGTGTTGTTTTCGAAAAGAAAAACGATTTTGATCCTTACCGCAAGCCTGCGCACGAATTCAGAGAGTCTTCTTTGGAAAAGAAAAACGAGATCATCGCAAAGGATCCACGTTACGGAAGAATAGTATGCCGTTGCGAGGGTGTTACCGAGGGAGAAATAGTTGAAGCGATACACACTAATCCGCCTGCGCGTGACGTTGACGGAGTAAAGAGAAGAACAAGAGGCGGAATGGGACGCTGTCAGGGCGGATTCTGTTCGCCTATTGTGGTACAGATACTTTCGAGAGAGCTTGGATTGCCTGTCGATAAAATAACCAAATTCGGCAAGGGTTCGGTTATAAATTATTCAAAAACAAAAGGGGATAACTGATATGATGCAAAAACAGCTTGTTATTATAGGCGGCGGCCCTGCGGGAATGGCGGCGGCGGTTGCGGCATACGATGCGGGTATCAGAGATATCCTTATTCTTGAAAGAGATACGGGACTTGGCGGAATACTTCGCCAATGCATACACAACGGGTTCGGCCTGCACAGATTCAAGGAAGAGCTTACAGGTCCCGAATATGCATACCGTTATGAGCTTTTAGTTCTTGAAAGAAATATAGAATTCAAGCTTAACACTATGGTGCTTGATATAACCTCGGATAAAATAATAACCGCTATGAACTCTGAGGATGGAGCTTTTCAGATAAAAGCGGATGCGATAATTCTTGCTATGGGTTGCCGCGAAAGACCTAAGGGCGCGCTCAATATTGCTGGAAAAAGACCTTCGGGAATATTTACCGCAGGTACTGCGCAGAAATTCGTTAATATCGACGGATATATGCCGGGTAAGAAGGTCGTTATTCTCGGCTCGGGCGATATAGGTCTTATAATGGCGAGAAGAATGACTCTTGAGGGAGCAAGCGTTGAGGCTGTATGCGAGCTTATGCCGTATTCGGGCGGTCTTGCGAGAAATATAGAGCAGTGCCTTAATGATTTTAATATTCCGCTTATGCTCAGCCATACCGTTGTTGAGATACACGGTAATGAGAGAGTTGAGGGCGTTACTATTGCTCAGGTGGATGAAAAGAGAAAGCCGATAGCGAGTACGCGTAAATTTATCGAATGTGATACTCTTTTGCTTTCTTGCGGACTTATACCTGAAAACGAACTTACAAAGAGCGCAGGTATCTCTATTGACAGAATAACTAACGGCGCTTCTGTCGATCAGGACAGACAGACGGCTATTGAAGGTATATTTGCTTGCGGAAACGTTCTTCATGTTCACGATCTTGTCGATTACGTATCCGAGGAAGCAGAGATAGCGGGACGCGCGGCTGCCGAGTATCTTGGAAACGGTGCGTCTTGTGATATCGATGTAAAGCTTGTTACCGACGGAAAGATAAGATATACCGTCCCGCAGAGAATAACTGCTGAAAAAGACGTTGTTGTATATTTCCGAGTATCCGATGTTTTCCGTGACGTGCGCATAGTTGTTAAAGACGGTGATAATGTTTTGATAAGCAAAAAGAAGCAAAAAGTAGCTCCGGGTGAAATGGAATCTATAAAGCTTTCTGCGGAGCTGCTTGGAACTTTGTTGGGCGATAGCCTTTCGTTTGGATTAGAGCTTGAATAATGGGGGTTGTTATGACGAGAAATTTAACTTGTATAGTTTGCCCTAAGGGCTGTCAGATAACGGTTGAGCTTGATGAAAATAAAAAAATATTATCGGTGAGCGGTCATACCTGCAAAAGGGGAGAGGTCTATGCAAACACCGAATGTACCGCACCTAAGAGGACTATTACTACTACGGTTGCCGTAAGGGGTGGCGGAGTGGTTCCCGTTAAAACAGATATTACCGTTCCCAAAGAAATTATGTTTGAATGTATGAAGGAAATAAACAAAGCTTGTGTTGATCCCGATGCAAAGCTTGGCACTGTTGTTATCGAAAATATACTCGGAACGGGTGCTAACGTAATTACCACAAGAAATGCCAAATTATAAAAATTATAAAAATGATATATTGATTTTATAAGCGGTTAGGAGAAAATAAAATGAAAAGGATCTTAAAGTTAACTTCTTTTATACTTTTGTGCGCTATGCTTTTATCTTTTGCCGCCTGTGATATGGCTGTTGAAAACGGCGATGCTTCAGACAGCGATTCCGATGCTGTAGGATCGGAAGAAATTCCTTCCGACAAGGTTACGGAAAAAAATACAGAAAAAAAGACTGATAAGAAGCCTTCTGTTACCAAGGTGGTAAAAGGATATGTTCTTTCGGCAAGTACCCCTGCTGACAGATACGGCAACGGAATGTTTTTGGTATATAAGCTTTCCGACGGACGTTTGTTTGTTTTTGACGGCGGCAACGGAAGTGTTAAGGATTTTATGATAAGCGCGCTCCAAGATATTGCGGGTACTCAAAAGGTTAAGGTTGCGGCTTGGGTAATGACTCACGATCACGGTGATCACTACGGCGCTCTTATAGAATATTATTATGCAAATGCGGCTACTATAAATCAGGTGCTTGATGTTGAAGAATTCTGGATGAATCCTATGAATTCAGAGGGATACGGTGTTCAGAATCATTTAAAGAATGCTTTTCCGAACGCAAAAATGCGCCGTCTTACCTACGGTGAGGATATAACTCTCGATGAGATAAAAATGACAGTACTTTGCGCTCCCGAGGTTATTCCCGCAGATTCGAGAAATGACGTTAATACAAATTCGCTTGTTTTGATGCTTAACATTGACGGAAAAAAGATACTTATGACGGGTGATGCGAATGAACCTGCTTGGGATTTTATGGTAAAGCAACAGTCTAAAGGCGAAAAATATTCCCTGAAATGTGATTTCTTGCAGGTTCCTCATCACGGTGTTCACGCTGCGGGAACGGCGGAAGGTTATGCGGCTGCAAATCCGAGATATCTTGTTATTCCTTCCACTGTCGATCTTGCAAATGAGCTTACTACTTCTTCTAACGCAAAACCGTCTTATGATCTTTATAAGAAGCACGGTATAAACATAGGCAGCTTGAATAAGGAAACTGATAACCTTACCTATTGGTTTGCGGGATGCTACGGAAAGAGCGGAACAAAGGATATAAAATGCTTTGTTACTTGTAAAATAAAATAAAAGATATACATAAAAAAGCGAGAGGCTGACCTCTCGCTTTTTTTATGCTATTTTAAGCTTATTTATATTTAACAGTTTGCTTATATTCCATAAGCTTGATAAACAGACCGCCTTGAACGGTGCGGTTTCTGAAGCTTGTGCGGAATCCTGAGGATCTTGAAGCTCTGTGCTCGCCTGTTATTGTGTAATACCAGTCGGTCATAGGAACTCTTGACGGTGAGTAATTGTAGAATGTCCAGAGCGGTTCTATAAAATCGATAAACGCATCACGGTTATCGGTAAGAGTTCCTGTCCATACAAGCCAGTCGCTCTTTGAGTAGGGCATACGTGAGTCGAGCGGGAGTCCGTAAGGATGCATCTTTGAGCGGTAGCTCGCAAATTCCGATTCGATAACGGTCTTTGACATTATATTCGTGCCAAAGAGCTTATCCCATACAATATTGTATTTCATACTGAAGGTGTCGGGCTTATCAAAAGCAAGTCGATAGCTTCCGTCGCCGTTTGATGCGCGTTTTGCCCAATCCTCAGCCATTGAGCGGGCGAGAGCAAGATATTTTCTTTCTTCGCGTTTATTTTTCTTTAATCCGTAAAGAATACCGAGTGAAGCTATACCCATTATAGCTTTGAGTGAAAGATTACAGTTGTGAGCAAGATGTCCTGCAAAATCGTCGGTGCAGAGCTGATTTTCGGGATCTCTTCCGTTTTCAACGAGATATTTGACCCAAGTTTCAAGGAGATCGAAATGTTCGTTTGCAAAGCTGAGATCCTTCGAAGCTAAAGCTATAGCTGCTTCCATTATAAGCATATTTCCGCATTCCTCTACGGGCATTTGCATATGGAGCGCATTGTTTCCATATACCTGACCGTTGAGAAGGGGATAGCATCCTGCATCGTGAGGCGCAAAATCGTATTTCCATTCCTTAGAGCGGGTATATTTATATATCGGGCGAAGCATTCCCTTTACGAGCTCGGGATTATATATCAGGAAAAGAGGAGTCGACGGATAGCTTACGTCTACCGTTGCGGCACATCCGTTTGAAAAACATTCTTTTGATATGAAGAGAAGATTTCCTTCTGTATCAAGAACGAGCTTGTGAGCGGCAATTACCTGACGGTATGCGAGCTCAAGTATTTCCGCATACTTTTCTCCGCCTGCTCTTACCGCATCGCAGAACATTTGCTGCGCAAATTTGTTGCAACGCGCCATTGTGGTCCTGTAGTCTTTATGAGCGGCTGCGATCTCGTCGAGGATCGTTGCACCGTCTTTTTTCCAGTAAGCCTTAAGATGCTCACCGAAATATTCGATACTTGATATGTCATCGTAAGCAAAGGTTATAAGCGTTGAGTCCTTGATCTCAACGTTTGCGCTTACAAAATTGCAAGGAGTTTTTTCTTCTCCGACCTTGCCCTTGCATATTACGGCTGTTCCGCTTGTTGTAAGATAAAAATATCCCCAGTTGATGCGAACGTCGTCACCTGATTTGCAAAGGATATTCTGCGCTTTCGAACCCATTTTTGCGCAGTGTAGGTTGCCGATATCCAGGAGCTCAAGCTCAACTTCCTCTTCGCCTACCGAATTGATGCATATTTCTTCGGAAACCGTAATGTCAAAGCTTACTGTGTGGCGCTTACCGTCGATACTTTCCTTTTTGATCTCGAGGTAGCTTACGGGGCGGGAAATGAGGTGCAGATCGTTTATGAGAATGGGGGAAGAGAAGATAAGGGTTAGTCTTACCCCGCTTTCTTCAAAAATGTATGTAGTTGAAAAGGCTGTGCAATCGCTTGATACCTGCTTCATAGCGGGAAGGTCGGAAGCAAGATTTCCGATTACGTTGTATTCTGTCCCGTCTACTGTGGCGATTCCCGAGATCGTGTTGGGACTGTTTGTCCAGTGAACTGTGTTTGATTCGTTAAGCTTGTTTGACGGCGACCACACACTGAAATAAGGGTCGACGGTAATAAGCGGATATGCGGGTGCTCGAAGTTGCATATCGAAAGTCTCCTTTTTTTGTTGATTTTAAATATTGTAAAGCAAAATTGTATAAAAACACACACGTTAGCAAAAATAAATCTTTGTAATTTGCGGATTTTTTGGTAAGTTTATTGTAAAATAACGCACATTATTGTTTCTTGTAAAAGGCGTGATTCTATAACATATTTTACTAAAATATTATAACATATAACCTGTTTTTTTACAATAGTATTTAATAAAAATAGGTAAAATTCATTAAAGGTCTTGAAAAAGAAAGGTCTTTGAGGTATAATAACAAAGGAAAACTTGAATTTAGAGGTTGATGATGTTAGAATTTAAAAATGTATCTTATTCTGCAGGCGGAAAGGATATTCTTAAAAATATAAATATTACACTTGATGATCGCTTTGTAGCTATAACGGGACCTAACGGAAGCGGAAAATCCACGATGGCTAAGCTTATAGCGGGAATCATTACGCCGACAGAAGGAAAGATCTTTATGGATGGCGTTGATATTACCGATATGTCGATAACCGATAGAGCAAATTCGGGTATAAGCTTTGCTTTTCAACAGCCTGTGCGCTTCAAAGGAATAACCGTGAAAGATCTTATTTCGCTCGCGGCTGGCAAAAATACTTCTGTTTCTGAGGCGTGCGCCTATCTTTCTGAGGTTGGGCTTTGCGCGAAGGATTATGTTAACCGTGAGGTCGACGCTTCACTTTCGGGCGGCGAGCTTAAACGCATCGAGATAGCTATGATAAATGCGCGCGGAACTAAGATTTCGGTTTTTGACGAGCCTGAAGCTGGTATAGATCTTTGGAGCTTTAATAATCTTATTAAGGTTTTTGAAAAGATGCACGAACGTACTAACGGTATGATAATCATAATATCGCACCAGGAACGCATTTTGAATATAGCGGATAAAATATTGGTCCTTGCGGGCGGCGAGGTTGCTGATTTTGGTACTCATGAAGAGGTCTTTCCGAAGCTTATAGATGTTCGTTCGGGCTGCTATTTTACTAAGAATTCCTAGGAGGTGCAGCAAATGAGCATGGATAATATTCAGAAAAAGTTATTAGAAGAGGTTGCGGGGCTTCACGAAGTTCCTCAGGGAGCGTATTCCATTCGTGTAAACGGTAAGCTTCACGGCAAAAATTCTTCCGAGAATATTGAAATTGTTGCGAAAACCGATAAACCCGGAATAGATATATATATAAAACCCGGAACCAAAAATGAAAGTATGCATATTCCTGTTATACTTTCGCAAAGCGGACTCAAGGAACTTGTTTATAATGATTTTCATATCGGTGAAGACTGTGATGTTACGATAGTAGCTGGTTGCGGTATTCACAATGGTGGAAAAGAAGCCTCCGAGCATAGCGGTGTTCACTCATTTTTTGTGTCAAAAAATGCAAAGGTTAAGTATGTAGAAAAGCATTACGGTCAGGGCGATGGCGAGGGAAAAAATATTATGAATCCCGAAACGTACCTTGAATTGGCTGAAAATTCTTATATGGAGATGGAAACTGTACAAATAAAGGGAGTGGATTCTACCAATAGAAAGACGACTGCTAAAGTGTCGAAAAATGCAACGCTTATTGTTCAGGAAAAAATAATGACACACGGTAAACAAACAGCCATTACCGAGTTTGAGGTCGAGCTTAACGGTGAAGATTCGGGCACACACGTAGTATCGAGATCGGTTGCGAGAGATTTTTCACATCAGAAATTCATATCGCGCATAAAAGGAAATAACAGGTGCTCGGGACATACCGAATGTGACGCTATAATAATGGATGACGCAACGGTATCTGCTATTCCCGAGATCCTCGCGATAAATCCCGATGCTTCGCTTATTCATGAAGCGGCTATAGGCAAGATCGCGGGAGAGCAACTTATAAAGCTTATGACACTGGGACTTAGCGAAAAAGAGGCAGAAGAAGAAATAGTGAATGGATTTTTGCATTGATTTTGCATTGAAAAAGCGAGGGAATTTCCCTCGCTTTTTTTGCTTTGCATTGTAATCAAAATGCGAATTGTAAAAAAGAGAAAGAAATGTAAATAAAAGTAAAAATGCTTTGAAAATCGGACATATGTTGATTTTTAATGCTTAAATGGCGTCAAAGGTTTATTTGGAGCTTTAAAAAAGTTTATTTAGGGTGTAGAAAAAACAAACGAAAAATTGTGCAAGTTTTACAAAAATAATTGTCGGATTTGACGTTACAAAAAGACACTGAAAGAATTTTTGGGGTAATTTTGATTTACCTTTTTAAAAAAGCCTGTTGACTGAAAAAATACATAGAATAATTGCACAAAAATTCCCCGCGAATGGGTGCACAGGAGCAGAAAAGGGGTAATTTTAATTTACCTAAACAAAAAATACCGATTGTCAATATGCAAAAATGACGATTTTTGAAAAAAACAAGACTTTTTTTTAGACCTTTTTTTGCCTTTTAAAAAGGGTTTTTGCTTAAATGGACACTTGACTTTTTTCCTATTATATGATAATATATCAACATAGTTTCTCGGCTTTTGAAGCTGTTTATGCTTTCATGTCGGCACGTTGTGTCGGCTGCCGAAATAAATAATGTTACCTCCGCGCGTAACGTACTTAAACGCACGGAGATGTTTATGAGGGGGGATATTCCAAATGAAAACCACGAAATTTCAGAGAATAACCGCTTTGTTGCTGGCTGTTCTGTGTCTTTTTGGCGGAGCGACGGTCGCTGCGAGCGCAAAAACCGTTGACTCTGAGGAAAGCGCACTTGCCAGTATAAAGGAGTTACTGAATGCAATTTCGTACAATGAGTATGTGCAGCTTGAAGAATTTGTTAAAGCAGGCGTTGCCAAGACTCCTGTGACCGTTGTCGGTAAAGATGGCGTTTACACGAACGAGGCGGGTGATGTTGTTGCGTTTGATACAAATTCTTACACACTTACAGGTACCAATGATGCTGATAAAAATAAAGCCTTTAACAAAGGGCTTCCGGGCATCTTCGTTGATAATACTGTAAGCGGCGGAAAAGAAGGTCTTTACATTCCCGACTCGGGAAGTGTAACCTGGAAAGTGCCTTCGATCACTGAGGCTGCGAAGTATAATATGTACATAGAGTACTATCCGTTTGATAATAAGTCTGCTGATGTAGAGCGAATCTTTTTTGTAAACGGAGAAGTTCCTTTTTCTGAGGCTCGATACATCAGTATGTCCAAGTATTGGACTACACCTTATCCTGAGTCAAGACTTCTCGTTGACAAGAAGATGGATCCCGAAGCACTTAAGGCAGAGGCTATTGAAGCGGGATTTGCAGATGCTAAGATAGAAACAGTTGAAGATAAGAGTTACCTTGTTTGTTCGTATCCGAAGTCATGGACCGAGACCAATACAGCGTTTGTTGATAAATACGCACTCAGATTCTTCACGTCAGATATCGATAATAATGAAATACGAGAAAGCCTTAACACTTCACCGAAGTGGAGCACTTACACGTTTAAGGATTCTAACGGATTTATTCAAGAGCCTTTTGCAATTGTTATAGGCCCTGATGAGGATACAGGCGAAACAACACTCACTCTTGAAGGAGTAAACGAACCTGTAGTTATTTCTAAGATCGATCTTGTTCCTGCTGCAAATTATATTACTTATGAGCAGTATCTTGCAGGTCTTGCGGGAGCTCCCAAGGGAACGGGTAAGGTCAAGATAGAATCCGAGTATTTTGCAGGTGTTTCTGACCAGACAGTGTATCCTTTGGCGGATACCACGAGTGCTGTAAACTCTCCCGTTGCTACCGATAAAACTTATCTCAACACCGTGGGCGGAGAAAAGTGGCAGACGGTAGGTCAGTGGGTTGAATATAAGTTTACTGTAAGCACGAGCGGTATGTATAGCTTTGCTACACGTTACAAGCAGAATGTGCTTGAAGGTATGTCTACCTCCCGAGTTCTCTACATTTACAGTGATGGAGCAAAGCAGGGAGATAAGGGATATTACGACGGAATTCCGTTTGCGGAAGCAACACGTCTTAAGTTTAACTACAACGATAACTGGCAGACGTCTTATCTTTCCGACGGAAAGACAAATTTTGAGTTTTATTTCGAAGCGGGTGTTCAGTACACCATCCGACTTGAAGTATCTCTTGGAGCGATGGGCAATATCGTAAGCCGTGTGCAGAAGGTACTTGACTCGATCAACTCCGATTATCTTGATATATTGAAAATTACAGGAACCTCCCCCGATAAAGATTTTGACGGATACGATTTCTTTAAAAAGATCCCGCGTACTATGGCGGATATGTATGACCAGTATGAAGAGATCGCGGTTTCAGATCCTGAAACAGGATTTGTCTGTATTATAGATGAGCTTCTTAAAGACTCTTCAAAGAGTTCTATGACAGCTACTCTTGAGAACGTTTCTATGCTTCTCCACGATATGAGTACCGATGAGGCTGAGGTTGCAAAGAACCTTACACAGCTTAAAACCTATATAGGTTCTCTTGGAACTTGGCTCGGAGATGCAAAAACTCAGCCTTTGATGCTTGACTATATTACGGTTCAGAGCGTAGAGTCGGAGCTTCCCAAGGCGTCTGCGGGATTCTTTGCATCGCTTTGGCACGAGCTTAGCGGATTCTGGCAGAGCTTCTTCAGAAACTATGACAGAATGGGTGCTCTTACCGAGGACTTTACTGACGAGACGGTTGAGGTTTGGTTGGCGTACGGACGTGACCAGTCTCAGGTTATAAGAAACCTTATAAATAACAACTTCACAAAAGAAACCGGAGTGACGGTAAATCTTAAGCTCGTTGCAGGCGGAACGTTGCTTCCTTCAATTCTTGCTAACAAAGGTCCTGATGTTTATCTTGGACTTGGATCGGGAGATGTAATCAACTACGCTATTCGCGGTGCGCTTGCTCCTATTGAAAGTATGGAAGGCTTTGAAGAGGCAAGATCGAACTTTAACGAAGAAGCTATGATGGTTCTTGAGATCGAGTGTGCGGGTGAAACTATTACCCGAAAGGATGGCTCGCTCAAGAAGAATGAAGGTCACGAAAACTGTGGAGAGGGAAGACCTCAGGATGATCCTCACTGTTACGGATTGCCTGAAACTCAGGGATTCCCGATGATGTTTGTCCGCGAAGATATTCTTGCGGAGCTTGACATAGAGGTTCCAAAAACTTGGGACGATGTTAAGGAAACCGTTCCTGTTCTTCAGGCGAATAATATGGAAATTGCGATGAGCTCGGATTCCAACATCTTTATATATCAGATGGGCGGAGAGCTTTTTGCGGATGACGGAATGAGAATCAATCTTGATTCTAACGTAGCACTTACTGCATTTGAAACGATGTGTGAAATGTTTACGATGTATTCATTCCCATATCAGTATGATTTCGCAAACCGTTTCAGAACAGGTGAAATGCCTATCGGATTTGCGGATTATACAGGAACGTATAACCAGCTTAAGGTATTCGCTACCGAGATCGAAGGCTTGTGGTCCTTCTATCCGTTGCCCGGTGTTCCCGATGAAGATGGTAATATAAACAATGACTCTGTATCGGGTGTAAGCGCGGTAGTTCTTATTGCTTACGATTACAGCGATGAAGCTGAAGTCGCTCACGCAAAGAACTCTTGGGAGTTTATGAAGTGGTATGTTGGCGCTGACTGTCAGATAGACTATTCCAATGAAATGGTTGCTATTCTCGGTCCTTCCGCTAAGCACGCAACAGCGAATAAGGTCGCTCTTGAGAGCTTACCTTGGACTCGTCAGGAATATTCACATATTTCCGAACAGTTCAATAATCTTGCTGCTATTCCTAATTATCCCGGTGCGTACATTATCGGACGTTATACCAAGTTTGCATTCCTTGATGCTTACAATGATAATTTGAATCCTGTAGAAAGCCTCCTTGGCTATATTGATTATATTAATGAAGAAATTACAAGAAAGCGTGACGAGTTTGGACTTGAAACGCTTGACACCGAAAAGAAGCAGTCGACTCTTGCTATAAAGCGTATGCAGGAAGCAGAGGCGGCTCTCGACGAAGCTCGACAGAGCGCAAATTATTCTTCAACTTATGATAATGTTGTGAATTCTGTTCTTAAAGAGATAAAAGACTATGAGACGGAGGATTACGCAGAGATCGAAGCTCTCTCCGAAAGCCTCAGAAAGCTCAATGGAGAACTCTTCAAGACAGCGGCTGATAAGCTTGATGCTGCAGCAAAGCGTCTTAGAGAATACGAACAGTATAAATAATTATTATTAATAATATTGAAGAAATAAATCGAAGGAGAAAAGACTGATGTCTCGAAAAACAGAAAAAAAGCAAGCTGTTGCGCGGAACGAAATGTCTAAGGCACAGTGGACTTGGCACGAGATAAAAAGAAATAAAGCGGCATATCTTATGGTAGCCCCCTTTATGATAATCTTTACGTGCTTCACTATACTGCCGGTCGTTCTTTCTGCGGTTTTAAGTTTAACAAACTTTAACCTTCTTCAGATACCCGATTTCGTTGGAGCCGATAACTATATAAGACTCTTCCTTGATGACGATATCTTTATAATAGCTTGTCAGAATACATTGATATTTGCGGCGATAGTAGGACCTGTTTCCTACATAATGTCGTTCCTTGTAGCTTGGTTTATAAACGAGCTTTCACCGAAAATAAGAGCGGTCGTTACTCTTATATTCTATGCGCCTTCCATTTCGGGTAACGCATACCTTATCTGGAAGACACTCTTCTCGTCTGACCGTTACGGTTGGGCAAACGCGATGCTTCTTGAAATGGGAGCGATTGATACCGAAATCGCCTTCTTCGAAGATGCCGACTACGTAATGCCTCTGTGTATTATAGTTGCTCTTTGGACCTCGCTTGGAACTTCCTTCCTTGCGTTTATCGCAGGTCTTCAGGGAATTGATAAAGCACAGTTTGAGGCGGGCGCGGTTGACGGTGTTCGAAACAGATGGCAGGAGCTTTATTATATCACATTGCCGAATATGAAAGACCAGCTTATGTTCGGTGCTATAATGGCTATCACAGGTTCGTTCGGATTCGGTGCTGTTGTTGACGCACTCTGCGGATTCCCATCTGTAGACTATGCGGCGCATACTATAGTGCATCATCTTAACGACTACGGAGGCAGCCGATTTGAAACCGGTTATGCCTCGGCTATCGCGGTAATCCTTTTCGTGGTAATGGTAGGAGCTAACTCGATAGTAAAGAAAGTAATTTCGAAGGTGGGATCGTAAAATGGCAAAGTTAAGAACACGAAGACATAAAGTCGTATTTGCGCGATCCCGAGGAGGAGACGCGGGAATAACATTTATTCTTGTTATACTCGGAGCATTTATGTTCATTCCTATGTATTACTGCGTTATTCAGGCATTCAAACCTCTTGACGAGCTTTGGATGTTCCCCCCGCGTTTTTACGTCGTAAATCCGACGCCTAACAACTTTAAAGACTTGTTTACGCTTATGAGCGGAAACATGGTTCCTTTCTCACGATATATATTTAATACCGTATTTACTTCTATAGCAGGTACGGTAGGACACTTATTCTTTGCTTCTCTTGCGGCTTACGCAATGGCGAAGATCAAGTTCCCGGGCGGAAAGGGAATGTTCAGAATGGTAAGAACCTCGCTTATGTTCCACCAGACTGTAACTGCAATATGTAGCTTTATATTGATGAGTGCATTCCATATGGTAGATACCTACTTTGCGATCATTATCCCTGCGTGGGGTTCGACACTTGGTCTTTACCTTATGAAGCAGTTTATGGAATCCAACGTAAACGATTCGGTGCTCGAAAGTGCGCGTCTTGACGGCGCAGGAGAGCTTAAAACATTCTGGACGATTGCGATGCCTATGGTTAAACCCGGATGGCTGACGCTTATAGTTTATTCGTTTAAAGATCTTTGGAACCAAGGTTCTTCGATCTACATACATTCCGAACAGCTCAAGTCGCTTAACTACGCAATAGGTCAGATCACCGCCGGCGGTATCAGACGTGCGGGCGCAAGTGCGGCGGCAACCGTGGTAATGATGGCGGTTCCGATACTCGTATTCGTTGTATCTCAGTCGAACATCATCGAAACGATGGGCTCGAGTGGAATGAAAGACTGATTTAAGGAGGAGAAAAATGAAAAAAGCAATATCAATTATAGCTGTTGTGATTGCTCTGATAACTGTTTTGGCTCTTCCTATAAGTGCAGGTACACCTTATTATACCTACACATATTCGATAAACGGTCAGGCTCTTCGTTCTCCCGATGCTTATGTACCGGACAGAGAGGTTAACTCGGAGTATATGGGTCTTACGGATATCAATACGATCCGTGCTATATATCCTGAGCTTTCAGAAGAAGAGCTCAAGGCGAAAGCTGTTCCGATAAAAGCCCCCAAGGATCTTGAAACAGATTCTAACGGTAATGTTTATATAGTGGATAGAGATAATAACAGAGTAGTTGTTCTTGATTCTTATTATAAACTTAAATTTATAATAGATTCGTTCAGAAATAAAATTGGTAATTTGGATACACTTAACAGACCTGAAGGTGTATTTATTACTGACGAGAAAAATGTAAACGGAAATATAGAGCCGGGTAGAATATTTGTTTGTGATACTGAAAATCAGAGAATACTTACTTTTGATTTGAACGGTGCCTTCTTGAACGAGATAGGTAAACCGCGTGCTAAGTTTATTGATCCTGATGATGCGTATAACCCGATCGCTGTTGCTGTAGACCGTTATGACAGACTTTATGTTATCGACCGTCAGACAACCCATCAGGGTATTACCGTTATGACGGATACAGGGGAACATTTGAATTATATCCCTGTTCAGACGGTTATTAAATCTACGTGGGAAAAACTCTGGGATAAGATAAAGACAGAGGAGCAGAAGAAAAAGGATACTACTGAACAGCCGCCTCCACCAAATAATATAACTCTTGCGGGAGATTTCATTTATGTTACTATTTCTCCCAATGATGAAAGCGCTATTTCAGACGCTATCAGAAACAAGGATAAAGGCGGAACAAACGCTCCTGTTAAGATGCTTAACGCAGCAGGTTCCGAGCTTATGCGAAGAACCGGCTTCTATCCTCCTTCGGGAGAAGTTGATTTTACCGGTTCTGTAACAGCTGCAAACAATAATACAGACGCGCCTCCTTCAGGTCCTTCGAAGGTCGTTGACGTTGCGATAGGTCCTGAAAATACTTGGTCTATTATAGACAATAAGAGAAGTAAGGTATTTACCTATGACTTTGACGGAAATCTCCTTTTTGCTTTTGGTGATACGGGAGAGCTTCTTGGAAATATTCCTAAAGATGCCCTTAACGCGATAACTTATCAGGGAAGCTCAATGCTTTTGCTTAATTCCAATAAGGGTTCATTTACCGTTTATAACAGAACAGAGTACGGTGATGTGCTTGTAGCTGCTCTTGAAAATCAGAATGCCCGTAGATATGATGCGGCAATAGCTGACTGGACTGAGGTTCTTAAGAGAAACTCAAACTTTGATGCGGCTTATATCGGTATAGGTAATGCTCTTTACAGAAGCCACGATTATGAGGGCGCTGTCGAACAGTACAAGTATGCTTACGATACCGAGAATTATTCAAATGCATACAGCGAGCTCCGTCAACAGTGGGTATCTAATTATCTTTGGACTATTCCGTTGATAATAGCTGTGGTTTGCTTCCTTTTGATCTGGTTTGTAAAGGTAACTACCAAGATCAATAAAAAGGTTGCTGTGAGCGGAGAAAAGAGAACCTATCTTCAGGAGCTCTTGTTTGGTTTCCATTTGATCCTTCATCCGTTTGACGGATTCTGGGATCTTAAACATGAAAAACGAGGCTCGGTAAGAGCGGGTACTACATATCTTTTGATAGCTATCGTTACGATATATTATCAGTCGATAGGTTCGGGATATGTTACCAATCCTCAAGGCAAATATATCTCTGTTTGGGGTGCAATACTCAGTGTGTGCATTCCTCTCGCGCTGTGGATAATTGCTAACTGGTGTATTACAACTCTCTTTGACGGAGAAGGAAGTCTTAAGGACGTTTATGTTGCGTCGACTTATGCTTTGCTCCCGATGATACTTACAATGATTCCCGCAACTATTGCGTCGAACTTTGTACTTGCTTCTGAAACAAAGATAATCACGCTTATTACAACGTTGGGCTTTATATGGCTCGGAATGCTTTTGTTCTTCGGAATAATGATAACGCACGATTATACGATAGGAAAGAACATAATTACAACGATTGCTACTTTGGTAGGTATGATCTGTATTATGTTTATAGTACTTTTGTTCTCAATGTTGCTTGGACGACTCGTTGGATTTGCATCGAGTATAGTAACAGAAATTCAGTACAGACTCTAAGGAAAGGAGAAAATCAAAATGGTAATAAAAAGAATAATTTCAACTATATTGGCAGTATTGATGCTTCTCGCTTCCTTTACTTTTATAGCTTCGGCTGAAGAGTCTGACGCAGAAGATAGCGTATATGAATTCAACACTTCAAAGAGTGAACCCGCACTTGATAATTATCTTACGGGTGAGTATACAAAGCTCGATGAAAACGGAAAAGAAGTTAAGGATTTCGTTGATACGAAGGAAGAACGTCTTGAGCTTATGGATCTTCGCTTGCAGAAGGGGGACTACCGTCTTTACGTTGATGCTTACAGCGGAGAGGTAGCGGTTGAAAAGATCTCGACGGGAGATATACTTTTCAGCAATCCTTATGATGTAGGCGCTAATAAAAACATTAATGATGATGCTAAGAAGGCGGAAATGCTTTCTCAGATATTGGTCACTTATGATAATATTTTAAGCGGTGCTAATGAAAAAGAATACAATTCTTTTTCACACTCTGTAAAGGGCGCAGAGGTTGACAGCAAAAAAGTAGCGCCCAGCCAGATCAACGTTAAGTATATCAAAGACGGTATCCGTGTAGATTATTCTATCGGACGTACCGATTCGAGATATCTTGTTCCCGAAAGAATAAATGCTTATGCGTTCTCTAAGATCATTTTTGATGCGCAGAATGGCGGCGCTTCGGAATTTGAGTTGATGCAGCTTAAGTATTTCTATAAGGGTTATTCGCTTGTTAATATCGAGAATGATCCTAACCTTTTTGAAAATCTTTATGCTCCTACAAGTGAAAAGGTAACTGAACAGTGGTTGACACAGTATCCTATGCTTCAGAAAACAGTAGGTGGAGAGATAGTAAATGTTCCGATCTACGTGTTTACGGGTAAAACAAATACCGAACGTAAGACGATAGAAAAGATGATCAGAAAATATTCTCCCGACTTTACCTATGAGGAGCTTGATAAGCAGCATCTTGAACTTAATTATTCGCCTAATGAGAAGCCTGAGCCTCTCTTTAAGATAGCTCTTGAGTATACTCTTGACGATAAGGGTCTTTCGGTAAGACTTCCTGCAAACGGTATTCGTTTTGATGAAAGTTCGTTCCGTCTCAGAGATATCACGATCCTTCCTTATATGGGAACGGGTATGAGTCATAATTCAAGTTATATCTTTTTCCCTGATGGATCGGGAACGCTTTTCACAAGTGAAAACTTTAAGGCGGATACAACTATTTTCGGTAAGATCTACGGTGAAGATTACGGATATTCCAATATAAAGGTTACAAGCGGTATGACACATAGTGAAGTATTACGCTATCCTGTATTTGGAATTTCAGAAACCGAGAAAAATGCTGAAACGGGAGCTAAGAGAGACAGAGGATTTGTTGCTTTTGTTGAAGAAGGCGAATCACTTATGACTCTTGCTGCCAACTATTATAAAGGTTATACTTCGGTAAAAATGGAAGTAAACCCGCGTCCGTTTGATACTATTGAGCAGGGTCAGGTTAAGTGGACTGTAGTATCTGAAAGAAAATATACGGGAAACTTCAAGATCCGTTATACGATGCTCTCAGATAAAGAGATAGTAGCTCAAAAGGGCGGCTTTGAGGCAAGCTATGTAGGTATGGCTAAGGCTTACCGTCAGTATCTTATTGATAACGGTGTTCTTACAAAACTTACCGAGCAGGATGTAAAGAAGGATATTCCTCTTTATATTGAAACCTTTGGTGCTATAGAAACTACAAAGAAGTTCCTTTCTATTCCGTATAAGACAAATGTAGCTCTTTCAAGCTTTGCTGACATTAAAACTATGTACAGTGAGCTTTCCGAAAAGGGTGTTGCAAATATTAACTTCATTCTTACAGGATATGCAAAGGGCGGTCTTACAAATGCAACTATTCCCGGAAACCTTAAATGGGATAACGCAGTTAAGAAGGGATATGATTTTGACGAGCTCCTTGCCGATGCAAACGGAAACTTCGGTGTATATCCCGATTTTGATTTTGCATTTGTAACAAATGATACCCTTACTGACGGACTTTCTCTTGACAAGCACGCAGTAAAGGCTATAAACGGACGCTATACGAGTAAGCGTGAGTATAGCGCAACAAAGCAGACGACCGCAAATTATTTTGAAATGGCGATATCGCCTTCGGTATTCAGTTATTTCTATGAAAAGCTTACCGATTCTTATTTGAAGACTTCGCCTCAGGGTATTTCGGTCTCTACACTTGGCAGCTATCTTAACTCTGATTTTGATGAGGACGATCCTTACAACAGAGAAGATTCAAAAGCATTCACTGTTGATGCTTTCAAATATTTTGACAGTATGTACAATAGAGTAATTACATCGGGCGGTAATGCTTATACTTGGAAATATGTTGATGCGATCACTGATATTTCTACAGACTCAAGCCGTCATTCTGCTTCTGCTGCTACAGTTCCTTTCCTTGGAATAGTTCTTCATGGATTTATTGAAACGGCAAGTACACCTATTAATATGGAAGGTAATGTCGACTATGCAATGCTCAGAGCTATTGAAAACGGTGTAGGCTTTAAGTTTATGCTTTCTTACGATAACACAGAGCAGCTTAAAGAATATGAAGATACAAGTATTTATTATTCTATAAGATACGATATCTGGTTTTCTGATCTTGTTGAAAGATATGACGAGATCAACAGAGCTCTTAAGGATGTTCAGACGAGCACTATAGAGAAGCATGAGTTTATTCCCGGAATAAGAATTCCCGATAGCTCGGAGATATATACCGATGCATTGGCAGAGCTTGATGCTTTGATAGTCGCTGAAAAGATCGCGGCAGAAGAGGAAAGAGAAAGCCTCCGCCTTAAGATCCAGCAGATAAAGAACACTTTGCTTGAGTATGAAAAGATCTTTAACGGCGAAACCTTTGGTATGAATGAGGCCCGGGTTGTTTACAACAATGCAGTGACTGCTTATGAAGCTTTGTTAGCACAGCAGAAGATAAATGAAACTGCTCGCGATACAGCAAAAGCAAGTTATGAAGCAGCTCAAAAGCTTGCCGATGATGCGAAGGCAGCTTACGAGGCAGCTAAGGCGGCAGCGGAGATAGAAGGCGCTACAGATGAACAGAAGGCTGCTGCAGAGGTAGCAAAGACTACTTATGAAGCAGCACAGAAGAGCGCTGATGATGCAAAGACCGCTGCGGACGCAGCACAAAAGACTGTTGATGATGCTAAAGCTGAGATCGACAAGGCTGCTCTTGTATTGAAAACTGCTGCTGCTGATTATACATCTGCTATAGATAAGATGTATGATTACTATTCAAACGCAATAAAGACTTATGATGAGATCTCGAAGGATTTCGTTCTCCTTGAGAAGAATGAAGCTTATACACCTGAAATGCTCACTAAGCTTAAGAATATTCTTGATGATATAAAAGCTAATGAAACAGTCTTTGCATTTGGTACGGCAGCACTTGAGGGAATGCGCAGTGGTGTAGAGGAAATGTACGTAAAGTATCCCGAGATTGCGCCTGAAAAGTCAGAAGATGGCGATACAAATGAAGGTGTTGAGGGAGAAAAAACTCCTGCGCCGACGGCAACTGCTTATAATAAGTATGAAGCTGCGGCAACCTCGATAGTTTACGAGGAATATTCAAACGGAAAAGCGTTCGTTCTTAACTTTAATAACTTCAGTGTTAAGGTTAATGTGAACGGTGTATCTTATACGGTAGCTCCTTACGGATATATCGTAATTAAGTAAGAAAGGAGAGGTTGATATGACAAACACAGTCGAAGTTAAAAACACAAAGACTAAGAAAAATAAAAAAAGAAAAATCGCCTCTCTTGAAAAGAAAAAGGCACGCGCGGGATGGATATTTATTCTTCCGTTTGTATTGGGATTTATTTTAGTATATTTTCCGATAGTTTTTGAATCCTTGCGCTCCAGCCTTTTCTATACGGTAAGAGTTGACGGTGTTCGTCAGGAACAGTTTAACGCTTTTATATCTTATTTTGAAGCATTTACCGATGTTAAGGCAACTATCAACGGTTCTAACTTTGCACAGATATTGCTTTCGGGCGTAGGTGATATTATCCTTGATATTCCTATGATACTTCTTTTCTCACTCTTTATGGCTGTTTTGCTTAACCAGAAGATGGTGGGAAGAGCGGCATTCAGAGCAATCTTCTTCGTTCCTGTCATTCTTTCGACGGGTATAATGACAGCGATCGATGCAAGCTCGTCTATTGATACCTTGACAAATGCGGGTAGTATCGATGACGGTTCGGGACAGAATGCTTCGAATCAGTTAGTTGATGCTGTTAATATGCAAAAGCTCTTTGAGGGAATTTCGGTAACTGACGGAATGTTGAATTACGTAACGGGAGCAATTAATGATATATTCAATATCGTTAACCGCTCGGGTGTACAGATGCTTATATTCCTTGCAGGTCTTCAGTCTATTTCCCCTGCTATCTATGAGTCGGTACAGATAGACGGTGCGTCTGCGTGGGAGACCTTCTGGAAGATAACCTTCCCGATGATAAGCCCGATGATATTGGCAAACCTTATCTATACGGTTATCGATACCTTCGTAGATTCTGAAAACCCTGTAATGGAAATCGTTATGACTCAGTCAAGAGAGCTTAACTACGGTTTATCAGCGGCTATGGCGTGGGTTTACTTCGCAATAGTTGCAGTAGCACTTGGTATTATCGTACTTATCGTATCCAAGTTCGTATTCTATGAAAATGATTAAGGAGGTGTAGTTGTGAGCGAAAAAGATTTAATCAAGAACAACGATTCTTTCGACGATTTACTCATTAATAATGACGCCGCATCTACACCCGGAGATGAAGCTTCAGCAGTAGCTGAGGCAAGTGCTGAAGTGGCTGAGCAGGCAGAAGCCGCAGAGGAAACGGTAAAGTCAATTACTTCCGTATCCGCTGACGAGCTTCAGTCCGGCGTTACTCCCATCGAGCGTAAGCAGTCACGTAAGGAAAAGAAGTTAGAAAAGAAGCAGGCTAAGGAAGCTAAGAATATCTACCACGTAAGCAACTGGCAGATAATCAAGAATTACCGCAACTACAACAAGCAGGAAAGAGCGCACTACAGATACATTTTCGGCAGAAGAATCGCTGAAAAGGTATGGCCTGTATTCCGTTTCCTCATTCTGTTCGGTTTAGGCTTCGTAATTCTCTATCCTCTGCTTTATATGCTTTCCACTTCAATAAGACCTCAGCTCGAAATGACTGACCCTTCAGTTATGTGGATTCCTAAGAACGTCATCTTCTCAAACTTCGTAGACGTATGGCAGGCTATCAAATTCCCTGAAGTATTACTCAGAACAATTCTCATCAACGTGCTTTGTTCAGTAATTCAGGTTGTAACCTGCGGTATCACGGGTTACGGCTTCGCAAGATTCAAGTTCAAGGGCAAGGGACTTATGTTCGGTATCGTTATCTTCCAGATCATCGTTCCCGTACAGGTAGTTCTTATCCCTCTGTACATGCAGTTCAGACTTTTTGATATTTTCGGTATCATCAAGCTGATAACAGGCAGCGCACTGAACCTGGTTCAGACTCCTGCCGCACTTTATATGCAGGCATTCTTCTGCAACGGTATCAGAGCAGGCGTGTTCATCCTTCTGTTCAGACAGTTCTTCAGAGGCCTCCCCAAGGAGCTCGAGGACGCTGCATACCTGGATGGTTGCGGCCCTGTAAAGACCTTCGTAAAGGTTATGATCCCCAACGCAAAGACTTCCTTCTTAACAGTATTCATCTTCTCAATCGTATGGTACTGGAACGACTCTTACGTAACAAGTATGTTCTTCAATGAGCCTTATACAATCGCTATGGAAATCGAAGGTATCGCTACCAAGATGATGATTTACTTCACCGGCGAAACAAATGGTATGGCTTCCGACTATCTGGTATGGATCGAAGCAGGCTGTCTGCTCTCCCTCTTACCGATACTCATTATGTACATCTTCTTACAGAAGCAGTTCGTAGAAGGTGTTGAGCGTTCAGGTCTCGTAGGCTAAACACAAATAATAAAAGAGAGCTTTTCGAGGCGCACTCCGTAAGGAAGTGCGCCTCAGTTATATTCGCCTTACGGCGAGTTATATTGCTTCGCAGTGGTATTATGCTTCGCATAGTGATATTGTCCCTCGGACAGTTTTAAGGCGAATATAATATCACGAAAACCGATAGGTTTTCATATCACTTTTACCTTTTGGTAAAAATATCACTGCAAACGAGTAGTTTGCAATATCACTTTATCTGCCGAGAAATATATCCTTTATTTTCGGCAAGTATTTACTTTTTCATAGTATATAACCCACTATGACACTTTCACACCCGATGTGTAAAGTGTCATTTGCTTTGTGTAGTAAAAAACCGAGAGAGACCACTTCTTTACGAAGTGTCTCTCTCAGACTCCCTTTTATATTATGTATATTTAATTGGTGACATTATGAAAAACACTTTAATTGAAAATGCCCTTGAATTTGCCCGTAACGTATTCAGCAACGATTTCGGCGGACACGACTATTTTCATACGGAGAGGGTATATAAAACCGCAATCAGTATAGCTGAGAGAGAGGGAGCAGACCTTACGGTTGTTTCTCTTTCTGCAATACTTCACGATGTTGACGATGCGAAGCTGTCGCCCGGAACGAGTGAAAACAAAGATAATGCCCGAAGGTTTATGCGTGAAAACGGTGTTGATGACGCTGTTGCAGATAAGGTTTGCAGAATAATAGGTCAGATTTCCTTTTCGGGAACAGGGGAGAGCATACCTGAAAGTATTGAGGGCAGATGTGTTCAGGATGCCGACAGACTTGATGCCATCGGTGCAATCGGTATAGCACGGGCTTTTGCCTTTGGCGGCAGCCGTAACAGAGAGATGTATAATCCTGATGTTCCTCCGAAAATGAATATGACAAAGGAAGAATACAGAAACAGCAATTCCACCTCTCTTAATCATTTCTATGAAAAGCTGTTTTTGCTGAAAAATCTTATGAATACACAAACAGCTAAGGAAATTGCGGAGAAAAGGGACAGCTTTATGAGAAGCTTTGTTGATGAGTTCCTTAATGAGTGGAACGGAAAAGTGTAATCAAAAACCCGACTCAGCCTTATATAAGGCACAGAGTCGGGCTTCTTATTTAAACTTTTGCTGTGTCTTCCTCGGGTGCAGTATCTGAAATTGCAAGGAAATTGATGCCTGTAATTACTTTGTCAGCATTTATTCCCACAAGAATTGTAGCTTTGTCGTAAGTATTTCCTGTTGCTTGAACTACAACTCCTAAAGTTTTTTCCCCTGATTTTGCAATATAAAGTTGTTCTATTGAAACACC
>CALAXC010000319.1 GCA_937894775.1 uncultured Clostridia bacterium | reverse complement strand
TCTTTTGATGTTTATCAATCCGGTTGTTGTTGGATATGATGATGGTATAGGTTTTATTATTGAGTTTATATGTATTATATTAACGGTTATAACAATAGCTTCTTGGGTAGGTTTTGGAATCACCAAAAGGTGAAAAAGATAAGCAGAAAAAGGAGCGTGATTGTATGAAAAAGAAAAAATGGTTGATTCCCGTAGTGGCAATTGTTTTTGTTTTTGCTTTGTTCTTTGCGTTGATTATTTTAATGATCAACAAAGGTTATGGCATTTCCAAAGGCAGATATTTAGAAGCGAAGAACGGACAAACAATGCTCATCCTTGACAATTCTCCTATTAATATGTCAAACAGAACAGGTAAAGATTTGTTTGACAATATTGAAATTGGTGATGAAATTCTAGTTATCCATGATGGAATTGCAGAGAGTTATCCCGGAAAAGCAGGCATTTATGCTGTTTTTAAATTGCGTGATGGTACAACAGGTGATATTCCTCAAAATGTTGTAAATCAATTGATTGAATTAGGATGGTTAGAATCTAAGTTGCAATCTAATGGAACAGTAACCGACATCTTTCCGGGTGGAATAATTGTTGACGAATCATTTGATATTGCTTTGTCTTATGCAAATTGGACTGAAGAAAACGAAATATATTTTAATGCATTGAACAAAAACAGAATGGTAGATAGCAGTGTTCAGCATCTTCCAATATACAAATTCAACACTTTGGAAGAATTGGAATTGTTCAAGGTTTCTTTTGAAGATGTACTCACTATGAACATCGGACATGACGAGGTCCCGTCTTTCAACGATACAATTGCCGATTATGACGATCACTTTTTTTCGGAAAATACGTTGATGCTTGTATATGTATCTGCCGGTAGTGGAATTTATAGATTTGGTGTAAATAACGTATATTGTGATGGTACTTCTTTCTGTGTTCATGTAGAACAAACCAACAACCCTGAAATAGTCACATGTGATATGGCGGGTTGGTTTATTACAGTTGCAGTTCCTGATAGTATGATTGCAAACTGCACATATTTTGATGCGGATTTGAATAACTTCGAAAACTAATTTATAAATAAGAATTTGATAAAGGGGCAGTTTGGCGATGAAATCAAAAAGATTCAGTAACGTTCTTACGATGATACTCTGTACCGTAATGGTGATTATGATTTCCCCCGTAACCGCCAATGCAGATATGGGGCCGAAAGCATCTGTACACATTGTATTTGAGAATATGGGTAATGAGCTTTGCTACGGCACATTGCTTTCAGAGCAAAAATCAACCGGTCCTGCAAGTGTTTGGGACGGGACTGACGAAAATGCCCGTCACAATGAAAACGAAAACTATTCTAACGAAACCTTTGATTACAAAACTTGGAAAGCATTTGTTGAGTATGAAGATGTTGACGGATATTACTTTTTGCAGGAAGGCTGGAAAGTAAGTGAAACAAAAAAGATAGAGTGGACTTATTATCCACCCAACTCTTTTAAAATCCTTCTCTATTATCCCGAAACAGAAACTTTCGTTGTCAGCGGTATTTATGAAAAATATGCTTTTGATACTTACTATAACGTTGATATGAACGGTGTCAATATCGGTTCGGTAAACTATAATGAGGAACTGAGTACGGATGAGCAAATTGAAGCTTATCGTTCTTATAACTACCGTGTGGAAATAATCTCTCTCATAGCCCGCATCCTTATAACCATAGCAATAGAAATGGTTATCGCCTTAATCTTCGGATTCAGAAAAAAGAATCAGTTATTATTGCTCATCGGTGTAAATACCGCAACACAAATTCTTCTGAATGTGCTTCTGAATATTATTAACTACCATTCGGGAGAATTGGCTTTCGTTGTGTTCTATGTTCTTTTGGAAATTGTAGTATTCATTATTGAAGCAATACTGTATAGCAGAATTCTGAAAAAGAACTGCGAGAATCCAAAACAAAAATGGTTCTATTGGCTTTACGCTCTTGTTGCAAACGCTGTATCCTTTGGCGCAGGAATTGTTATTTCACAAACACTTCCCGGAATATTTTAAAATGTTTTAGAAACTCAAATTGTTTTCGGAAAGGAGCATAAGCTATGAACAAAAAGATTTTAAAGACTTTTGTGGTTATTATTATAATTGCACTCGTTGTTGGTGTTTGTATTATTGCAAATGCTTTTATAGGAAATCCGATATCAAAACACCTTGCAACCAATACAGCGGAAAAGCATCTTGAAGAAAAATACCGTGACAGAGATTTTGAAATTGAAAAAGTTGTCTATAATTTTAAAGACGGATATTATCATGCTTTTATCAAGTCACCGAGCAGCATAGACAGTCACTTCACTCTTTTGATTGATATGTGGGGTAACTTGGGAATTGATAATTATGAAAACAATGTTCTTACAGGATGGAACACGGCAAAAAGACTTGGAAATGAATACAGAGGAAAGGTCGATGAAATTTTAGATAGCCAATCGTTTCCGTATGCTGTAGATATAGGGTTTGGAGATATAGAGTTTATTCCTACAGAGTATGCAAGCGATCCTTCTGTCCCCGACTATGCAATAATCATTGAAGATTTAAAGCTTGATGGAGAATATAACATAAACGAGCTTGGCTCGAAAGCGGGAAAGCTTACAATCTATATTGACGACAAAACTGTTTCTTATGAGCGTTTAGCAGAGTTGATTCTTGAAGTCAAAAAAACATTTGACGATGCCAAAGTAAAGTTTTATGCTTTGGATTTTGTACTTGAATATCCTAAAGACGAGAACGGCACCAAAAAAGAAGGTCGAGTTGAGGTAAGAGATTTCTTATATGCCGACATCTATGAAGGAGATATGATTGAACGAGTTAAAACCTCTGATGAAGCTGCTAATGCATATTACGCAGAGCAGGATGCTGAAAAGCATAATGCCGAACAAAAATAAATAATTTGTTTTGCCTTCTCGGTTTTCGGGAGGGCATTTTTATTGCCTAAAAAAATTTATGACGGCATTTCTGCCGTCAGTTTAGAGATAAAGCGATTTTATTCTTGAAATGATGACAACACTTTTACCGTCATAAAATTTTTCAAAAAACTCTTAAAAAATAGGAGACCAAAATGAGCGAATTCTTTTTTGATTATAAATGCATTGCCATGGGCGAGCAAAACAAAAATAAGCAAGATGATAAGGTTTTAGATTTTTATCTTTTTCAGGATTATGATGAAGAGGGAAGCACAATGTGTGCTCAAATATATATTCCTAAAGTTATGCAGGAAAAATACGTTGAGCATTTCACTGCGTTAATGGAGGACTACAGAGGTCGCATTAACCAGAATTATAAGAATTTCCCGATATTGATTATGGAATTTTCCCCTTGCTTCAGCAAAGCGGCCGGACCTGCTTTTATTGACTTTGGCGGTGTGCGCGCAAATATGGGTGTTATTCCGTCGGTGCTTGAGAACTCCTTTTTCATTCCGATCTCCGACCTCTGGAAGGACGATCTGTATGCGGACAATCTTCATCCCTACGGAAAGTACGAGGTGGCTACACGAATCGTTGACACGGTAATGCCAATGTTTTACGGAAGCTACGCAGAAGGGGCTACTCTTGACAATGTATCAGGCCCTACGTATTACGGAAAAGAAAAAATTTCCGAGCTCGCAAAAATCTGAATCACTTTTGTCAGAACATCATCTGATATTTTATAGGTTTTCATCGTTCTGAAGAGCAAG
>CALAXC010000318.1 GCA_937894775.1 uncultured Clostridia bacterium | reverse complement strand
CAAAATGAAAGAACAAAACGAAAAGCTGAGAACCACCATTTATATTGACGATGAGCTCGTCAAGCACGCGGAGATTCTCTTCGGAGAAGCCAAGGTCAATTCCTTTTCCGCCTTCGCTTCCAAGGCAATCGAAGCGTATATCACAAAACTTGTCATTGATAAGAACGGCGACCTTCTCTCGGACGAGATCAGGAAAGCGATCAAGAATGAACTCGGTCCGATCAATACGAGAGTGTCAAAGGGACTCTATCGCTACGCAGTCGAGATCGATACCATCGTTCAAATTCTTGCTGAGGTGTATGGATTCAACCCGAAATTCGTTGAAGGCTATCGCAAGAAGGCGGAAGGTCACGTCTACAAGCTCAAGGGCAAGATCGATTACGCGGCACTGATGGATCCGAAGTTCGCTGAGGATGAGGAGGACGAATGATAAAAATTAAATTCTTTCTTCCGATTCTCTCTGGACTTCTGGAAAAGTTATGGTATAGTGTTGTGCTGAAAGAGAGGTGGTGCTAATGCCAAAGAAACGGCCTGCGGGCGACGGAATGGTTCGTCAGAAGAAGCGCGGTCAATGGGAAGCGCGGATCGTCGTCGGTCACAAGGATGACGGCAAGCCGATCTACCGTTACGTCTACGGCAAAACGCAGAAGGAGGTGCTCGATAAGCTTCATCAGCGCATCGAGGACTACCGCGGCGTGGAGCTGACCGAGGACAGCAAGATGACCCTCGGCGAGTGGCTCGACCGATGGATGAACGAGTATATGATCTTCACCATCCGCGAGAGCACCTGGGACAGCTACGCTTCGATGATCCGCACACACGTAAAACCTTACCTCGGCGATAAGCCGGTGGCGTTCATCACCACCGCCGACGTGCAGAGAATGTATAACAAAATCAAAAAGAACGGTCGGCGGGAGGCGCATCCTCTTCGCGGACACGAGCTCGCCGACAGTACGGTGCGCAGCGTTCACATGATGCTCCACGAAGCCATGGACGCGGCGGTGAAGGAACGGCTCATCGTCAAGAATCCCACCGACGGCACCACCATCCCGAAAAACAATTACGCGCCCAAGCAGATACTCACCGAAGCACAGCTGGAAAAGTTTATGCGCATCGCAATGCAGGACGAGGTGTGGCGCGACTTCTTCTACACCGAGTTGACCACGGGACTGCGTCTCGGTGAGATCTGCGGACTGCGGTGGTCGGACTTCGATGAAGCCACGGGACGGCTGAAGATCTCGCGGACGGTGAAGAGAAAGAAAGGCGGCGGCGTGACCTGGGGCGACACCAAAACCGAAACGGGAATGCGCAACATTCTGCTGCCGCCGAGCACAGCCGAGATACTGCGAGAGCGAAAGAAAACAGCGATGAGCGAATGGATCTTCCCGAACATCTACAGACCCGAGGAGGCGATGCATCCCGAGTATCCCTACAACCGTATGAAAACCTTGCTGAAGCAAGCGGGACTACCGCTGATACGCTTCCACGATCTGCGTCACACCTTCGCCACCCACGCGCTGACGGGCGGCGTGGATGCCAAGACGCTGTCCCGAATCCTCGGGCACACCAACGCCAGCTTCACGCTGGACACCTACACCCACGTGACCACCGACATGCAAAAGCGAGCGTCGGGCATCGTCGGTGGCTTCATGGAAGACCTCATCATAAAGGAGTGAGAAAGATGGCTAAGAGAAGAAAGAACGGCGAAGGTATGATTCGCAAACGAAGCGACGGACGGTGGGAAGGTCGCGTGGTGGTTGGCTACGATGACAAAGGACTGCCCATCACCAAAAACGTCCTCGCTCACACCAAGACCGAGTGTGCCGAGAAGCTTGAAAAACTGAAAGAAGAATACCGACCGCCGAGCACGCGGTGCAAGCCGGATATGCTGTTCGGCGATTGGATGGAGTTCTGGTACGAGAACTACTCCAAGCCTGCCATCCGACCGCTGACTCAGCAAAACTACGAGAACCGAATCTACGACCACATCATCCCCGAGATCGGCAAGATACCGCTGAACAAACTGACGCAGAACGACCTGCAACAGTTCTATGCACGGCTGAAACGGAATGGGCTGTCCGATCGTATGGTGCGAGCCTGCCACGCAAGCTGTCGCATGGCACTGGAAAAAGCGGTAGCCGAAGGACTGATACGAGTCAATCCCGCCATCGGTTGTAAACTGCCGCCCAAGAAAGCGCGGGAGATGCAGGTGCTGACCAAGGATGAACTGAAGTGTTACTGATTTTTTCCCAGTAACATGATATGATGTTTCTCCCCCAAGCTGTTGATGCAGCTTGGGGGAAGCTGTACCTAAGGAAAAATATATGTTCATAACCGCGCAAGCAATGCAGATGTTAATACAATCTGCTTTTTCGCTTGCTGCGGGATAGCCCACAGGACCCCAGAAACGCTGACTTAGTCATCGGCTACGCATTCATTCTGAACGCTGATTTCATTTTTATCAAAAACCAAAAAAGGACGGGCAGAACACTAGTTAGTGTTCCACCCCCACAAATCACCTATCCTGTTCTTTCTGTTTTTCCTTCTCTTCCCGTTTCTGTTCTTCATCCAAAAACATCTCAACATTCTTCTGAGCC
>CALAXC010000317.1 GCA_937894775.1 uncultured Clostridia bacterium | reverse complement strand
TCGAAATCAGTTAGGGAGCAATCCCCCGCGAGTTCGAATCTCGCCGTCTCCGCCATCAAAGGGCAATGAAAAAGATATTGCCCAAGAAACCCCCGATTTTATCGGGGGTTTCGCCGTTTCTACGGTCGAAATTTTTACAAGCGATTTTGTAGATGTGAAAAAGGTATTTTTCCCTTTCTGTAGTGAGCCGAACTCTCGCACAACCGAATACAAGCCACCGAGCGCATGGATAAGAACAAATCCATGCGCTTTTTTTATTCCCACAGAAAGGAGGAAAAACCATGCGAAAGCAAACCGACCTGGACGAGATCAAACGAACAGCCATCACCTTGCTCCACACCGATATCTACGAAACCCCATACTCCCCGATGATCGTCAAGCACCCATTCGCCGACACTGGACTAACCGCCCTTCCCGATGGCAACGGTGGCATCACGATGATCAACCTTATGGAAGAAGATGCACAGAACCGATGGCGGCAGACAATGGCTCAGTCTATCAACAAGGCAAACAGCGCCTACGAGATTTATATGATGGTCACCAAGCCCTACGCGCTGACGTTTTTGAAATTTGCACAGCCGAGTCTGTCAAGAGAAGATATGTCCCAAATCCTTGCAAGCGCATGGACGAGATCAGAAGCACCGCACCAGGATGTGAACGTCACCGTCAACCAGCTACTGCGGATGTTCAAGCAAGCCGATCCCACTTGCCTCATGGAGCAAGACGAATATATCCAGTTCAAGACCTTGGACGATACGGTGACCGTCTACCGAGGGGTAACCTCTCACAACGCCAAATGTGTGAAGGCGCTATCCTGGTCACTGAATCAGGAAACAGCCGAATGGTTTGCCCACCGCTTCGGCGAGAACGGAACGGTCTACGAAGCACAGATCGATAAAAAGCATATATACGCATATTTCAGCGGAAGGAACGAATCCGAGGTGATCGTCGATCCTTCCTATCTGACAAACATTACGGAGGTACAGGATCTGTCCTCCGATTTTTTATTATCACAAGAATAACGGAGGTAACGAAAATGACCATATATCAAGAAGAAATGCAGCGAAAGGCACAGCACTACGGATGCATCACAAGTTATGACGAAGCAGACCAGCTCCTGCTCATCTCGCACAAAGGAGTCCATCTGACCGCAATCAACCCCGAAGGATTTATGTTCTACAACAGCAAGGATCTCACCGATCCCGAATCCCGTGAGGTATTCTCCCACCTTACGGACGATGCTGAAACCGTCCGAGAGTATGTCGGCCTCTATGAATCCGCCCCACAGATGAAGCCGAAGGACGTGCAGAACTACCGTAAGTTATCTGAGTACGGCGACGTGGTGTTCGCCGGAATGTACAGTCAAAAGCACGGGTTTATGTTCTGTAGCTGGCGGCAGTCAGACGGCGGCAGATATCTTGCACACGGCGACTACTCACCCGACTACCTCTCATCCAAGGAGAACTTCGCCGTCCGTGCCGGACTCGTCGATGACAATAAGCTGTTCACCAAAGAAGAAGCCGAGGAACTGTTCAAGTGTGCAGCCTTCGCAAGAGATAACTGCGAATCGCTGACCTACGAACAGGATCGAGGTCTCATGGAGCTGATGGAAAAGCTCCAAACGTCGTATCCACACCTAAAGGATAATCCGCCCACCTTCGATGACGGCGAAAACCCAATATTAAATATGTAAGAAAATATGTAGCCCACGGTTTTGAACCCCAAACAAAACCGTGGGCTTTTTCTATTTACAGAGAAAGGAGTCCCACACGGATGTATTTCAGCGACAACCCCTCCGACCGATATTACGAGCGAATGATGGTCGGCATTCCTAACTTCAAACCAAGAGGACACGGTGTCGTCATCGTCGGCAGCCGTCCCACAGAACCGCTTGTCATTCTGCGGATACAGGACGGAACGGCAACCCACCGAGAGATCTTGACCGAAACCACCAAAGCAATCAATCACAGACGATTCCGACACCGTCTCAACAAATATCTGAAAGAAAGCGAGATGAACCCTATGCGATACAAGAACGAAAAGCACCAAAGCGAATTCGAGGAAGCCATCAGAAAAAAGGACAAGAAGGACTACGCAATGATGGCAGCTCTGTACCTTCTGACCGCAGACCTTCGTCTGTGGAACCTGTCCAAACGCCACGTGGGAAAGATCAGCATCAATTTTGCGGATATCCGGCTCAAGAATATCCACGAAAACGGATACGCCCTTTTCTGCTGTGCCAAAGACCTCTGCCTCGGCACAAAGCATCTAACCGTGGCAGACCTCGCCGACACCGACCTCATCCCCCCGAAGCTGTTCGAGCTGATATGCAACGCAATGGCAATCCGAAGATTCGGCCTCGGCGCAATTAAAACAACAGAAAGGACGAATAACCAATGATCAAAGTAACCGTGCGATACAACGACCACCTGGTCGACATCCACTTCCCATGCTCGGAAAACACACTCCAGTCGGCGCTCATGGAGATACACGCAGCCGACGATAACCCGCCCGAACTGTTCGTTACGGACGTTATCTTCCCCGAAGAACTCGACCATCTGAAAGACCGCTTCGTCAATCTGGACGAGCTGAACTACCTTGCCAAGCGTATGGAGAGTTTCTTCGGTACGGAGGAAGAACAGTTCTACGAAGCCATGAAACAAGAAGGATTCACCGAGCTGAAGGATCTCATCAACCTGTCCTTCAACCTCAACAAATACTGCCTCATTCAAAATATCGGCAATATGGGCAAGATCGGTCAGGAATACCTCTTGAACCGTGACGGCTCCATTCCTGCCAACGACGATGCTAACCCCAAATATGCAGAGATCGGCAGACGGCTGATGCAGTCCGGCACCGGCATCGTCACCGAACACGGCATCCTCTTCGTGGATGAGGACGTGCAGTTCCAAGAGCTGTATGACGGGCAGGTGTTTCCGCCTTACCTCTACGATTCGAGTATCCTCTGCACCGCAAAGGCAGAATACCACGGCAAGGTGGAATATCTGTACCTGCCCTGTGAGAGAGCCGCCATTGACAAATCCATCGGCAGGCTGGGCGCACCCGATGCCGAGTCCGTCAGCATTATCCTCGATGACTTCATGGTAGATAACCCCGAATGGATGCGCCGTCTGCGTGAAATGGCATCATGCGAAAGCATCTACGATATCAACGACCTTGTAGGAGCCATCAGCAATGCGGATATGCAGCTTGATAAGCTGACCGCCGTAGCAGAATACGCCGGAGTCGAGGATGCAAAGTCCATCACAGCTCTCGCCAACAGCCTCGGACTATTCACACTGATCGAGGGTGCCGAGGATAACGAAGATGTGGGCAAGCACTTCGTGGAACATGATCCCGACTACGGCGTACCCGAAACCGTGGTGGATTTCATCGACTATGATATGCTCGGTGAGCATATCGCCGACGAGCTGAACGGTCTGTTCGTCTCCTCCGGCTTCGTGTGTATGGAATCGGGATACTCCATCAGCGACGTACTCGACACCGATCAAGGAATTCATATGGGAGGTATGTAACAATGATAACAGCAGTAATTCAGCATAAAAAAGACACCCTGGTGGTGGAGCTTCCGAGAGCCAACACCGACCTGCAAATCAAGCTGCTCTCCATTGGAGTAAGGACACTGCCGCAGAACATCAAGCTGTTCGGCGGTGAGGATGCGGAGATCGACGTGCAGCTCGCATCGGGCAGCCGAGTCGGTCAGCACCTGTGCCGACTGTTCAATACCGAAAACAGCCTCGGCGACGTGAACACCACCGCCTACCTCGTACAGACCGCAGACGAAGGCATCAAGACCGACCTGGAACACGATATCTACTACGACCAATACGGCACAGCCGCGGAGCTGATAAACGATATCAAGGACAGAACCTTGGCGCTCGGCCCCGTGAAGATGAGCCTGTATTTTCCCTTGACGGGTAATATTGACGAAGGCGACGGCAACCCCTTCACCGTGGGCGACTCCTTCCTCTACGATTACCGATACGACATCAACGACCTCATCGAGGAATACCAAGACCGTGACGTGGAAAGTATCCTCGAATACTTCGACGGCGATGCAGGCGCAAAAGCCAAGCTGGTATCGGCACAGTGGTCGACTGAGATCGTGGACGGAACGCTATACGGCAAGGTGGATCTGCGGCTCCGTGAGGAATTAACCGAGGACGAGCTGACCTCCGTGAAGGATTGGATCACCGGACAGAACTCGGACGGAGCCTTTGAAAGCCTCGAAGATCACCCCATCGACAGCGAGGACGGCAAACTGTCAATCTCGCTCTGGCACGGCGGTAACGACTACTTCGTATCCACCCGTGACGAGCTGGATGAATATATTGCACAGCAAAATGAACCGAAGATTGGAGGGATGTGATATATGGCTGTGTTATTTTCCGCAGTAACCATAACCTCGGACAGCGACCAAGCGGAATTCCTCGTTGCAGGTATTCCCAAGAGCTATGCTGATCTCGAAGGCTGGACTGCATTTGAGAGTTTTATGAATGAGGTGGACACGGAACAGGATATCAAAGTCCACGTGGCAGCGTGTCTCTACGGAGAAGGAGAAGTCTTTACAGCTACCCCCGAAGAAGTTGCGTACTTCACCATAAGGGCGGCACAAACCGATGACTTCTTCTACGACCACTGCACCGATGCCGGACACAGTGATTTCACCATCCCGTGGTCACCGAAAGAACTATTCGGAATGGAGATGAAATAGTATGTCAATTTTCGATGATTGGAACCGTATGGCAAAGGAGAACCGAGCGAAGTATCCGCCCGGCACTCGCATCCTGCTCCTCGGCATGGACGATCCACACCATCCCGTACCGCCCGGTACGAGAGGAACGGTGGATCACGTCGATGACGGCGGTAATATCCACATGAAATGGGATAACGGAAGAACCCTCAGTCTTTGCAGCGATGCGGACTCCTTCCGCACACTGACCGCCGCCGAGCTTGCGGAGGAACAGGCACAGCAAGAGAATCCCACCGTGGATGAAGGCCAGGACGAGGGCGAAGCTCCCGTTATGAGTATGTAGGAGGACTGCCTATTGGAATACGAAATCTATATCCCACAGCCCCAAGCGGATGCCCTTCTTGCAGAAGCGGCTGACCGCAGTATCTCGGTAGAGGAACTTCTCACCGAGATCATTCAAAACTATATGGAAAGGAACGATGACATTGGCTGACGAAAAGAAAGGCATTACCGTCAAGATCGATGCTGACCTTCACGCAGAGGTCAGAGAGTATATCGAACAGCACGGAATGACGATGGCAGAGTTTATCACCCTTGCCGTCGACAACGAATTACACCCCAAGTACCAAAACAAGGAGGAAAAGAACATGGGTAATATGCGCACGATGGCGTTTCAGGTGCCGGAGGAACTGTTTCAGAGGATCAAGGGCTACCTGCAGCGCAACAACATGAGTCAGAAGCAGTTCGTCCTCGGACTGATCGAAGCCGAGCTGGACCGTGAACAGGCACAGCGAAACGGTGTGACCGAGGATCAGCAGACCGGAGGTGTCGATACCGAGGAAGGCATAAGCGACGATCCCGAAGCCGTAGACGGCACAGGCGGTGACGGCACCGACGAGGATGAAACGGAGGACGAATCCGAAGGCTTCGGCATGAGTATGGGCGGTATGTAAGCTACCGCAGAATCGAGGTGAAATAACAATTAAATAGGAACGGTCGGATGCCCTATGGCGATCCGATTTTTTGATATGTTCGCAGGTATCGGTGGTTTTCGCAGCGGACTCGAAGCGGTGGGCGGCTTTGAATGCATCGGTCATTGCGAGATCGATAAAAAGGCAAACCAAGCCTACAACGCAATCTACCAACCGAAAGGAGAAATCTACTTTGAGGACGCTACAAAAATTGATACAAACGACCTGCCGGACATTGACCTCATCTGTGCGGGCTTTCCATGCCAAAGCTTCAGCGTGGCTGGCAAAAGGCTCGGATTCAGGGACGATACAAGAGGAACTCTCTTCTTCGAGGTTGCCCGAATCGCTGAAGCGAAACGGCCTCCACTTCTTCTCTTGGAAAACGTTCCCGGACTGCTATCGCATGACGGAGGCAGGACGCTGTTTACCATCTTCTCCACGCTTGTTGAATTGGGGTATGATATCGAATGGTGTGTGCATAACAGCGCGTTTTTCGGAGTCCCCCAGCAGCGGCGCCGCCTGTATATTGTCGGATATCTTGGAAACCAATGTACCGGAGAGCTATTTCCTCTCAACTGCGGCAATGCGGAAGATCTCAAGCAACTCATCCCCGAACCGCAAGGTCAGCGTGTCTACGATCCAAGCGGAAGTGCCTGCACTCAATGCGCCGGCTCCGGTGGATGGGGCGGTAAAACAGGACTGTACTTCATAGATATGAATCCCGATCCTGTCATTACCGATCATGCACGATGCATCACCGCAAGACAGGATTCCGGCATCAGCAACCACCGAGGTGAACACTCCGGTGTCATCGTGGTGGATGACGAGGACGAGCCGAGAGCCGTACTCACTCCCGACCGAGAAACGGTACGTCAGCAAGGGCGACGTGTGAAAGAACCGAACGAAGCCATGTTCACGCTTACAGCACAGGACAGACACGGCGTATGGCACAGAGGCCGTATCCGTAAGCTGATGCCCATTGAATGCTGGCGGCTCCAGGGCTTCACAG
>CALAXC010000316.1 GCA_937894775.1 uncultured Clostridia bacterium | reverse complement strand
AGGAAAAGCTGCTTGTTTCAAATGAGATTTTTCCGTCAGCCACAGTAGGAACAAGGCTTTCTACCGAGTTGTCTGATTTAACGTGGAATACAAGGTAGTTATCTACCTCGACGTTGGGTACAGGAACAGAAACCTTTACTTTACCGTCAGGCTGAACCTCCTTGCCGTCTTTCGTAACGTAGATATCGAAAATATATACGTTGCCGTCCTTGTTGTAGTTCTGCTCGGCAATTGCCTCAAGAACTTCTGCTGCTTCTTCTGCGTTTGCCGCAATTTCCTTACTTACTAAAATTGAACCTTCCTCAAAATCACCGCCGTCAACAACGATACCGTATTCATTTTTTAACGAATCCATCGTGTTGACTTTTTTATTGCATGATATAAGCGAAAATGAGAAAATAGCAATTAAAAGGAAAATAGTTGTTACCAATATAACTTTTTTGTTCATTCTTTAAGCTCCTTTTATTTTGGGGCTACTACATTAATACAAAACAAAATTACAGCTTCTGTAGCTTAATGAGAAAGCCCCACTATTTTTATATCAAAGAAAAATCAATCTTCTTTTTTCTTAATTACAAAAGTCGCACCAATAATTCCTACTATTACAAGAGCCGAGAGTGCCGCGCTTGAAGTGCATCCGCCCTTAGCTTTAGCATCGGTTTCATCCTTTTTATTTTCTTGGCTATCCGTTATTTTATCGTCCTTCTCGGTGCTCTTATCGGTATTGGTATCCGGAAGATCGGGCGTAGGAGCAGACGGATCGTTTTCTGCTTTAGGCATTGCGTATCCGCAAGCATCACACTTTTCATCGTTGTTCGTATCTGCGTGAGCTGCTACATTTGACTTATCGCCACACTCACATTCATTCCAGTGATTGTCAGCGTCAAATTTCCAATCAGAACCGTATGAATGAGTGTGAACGGGAATATCTTCCCAAATTGCAAACAATTCTATAGGTTCGGTTATATCAATAGTAGCTCCTTCGAGTACCGCACCGTCCGCGGAGGTAGCCCAGCCCTTGAACTGCTTGCCCGTGGGTGCAGTAAAGCTGCAGGCAGGCAAGGTATATTCGCCAACGAATTCCATCTTTGCCATCTCTCCCGTGCCGCCGTTTGCGTTAAAGGTGATCTCGTGACCAACAACCTTTACATTCATTGTTGCTTCAAGTCCTTCATATTTTACGGTGATGTTTACGTCACCTATAAGGTCCGTTCCGAATACATAATTTACGGGGTCGGTTATTTTGACACCGTTATACCAATATTCAACATCCCCTGCGTTTACAGGCTCGTTTTTCATAGGATTGGTAACGTAATTAGTGGTAATTCTGATATCGTCGGGGTTGATCTTGTTGCCTGCTAAAACAGTTCCGTTATATTTCGCTTTAAGCTCAAGTCCCGAAAGCATAAATTCCGCCTCTATTGTAGAATCTGACGTCACGTTTTCAAAAATATAGGTGGTATCCGTACCAACGCTTACACCGTTGACCTTGATATCCTTGATGCAGTATCCGTTACCCGCATCTGCCGAGATCGTAAATCTTTGATTTTCGCCCTCTTTAACGGATACCTCACCCTCGGGGGTGATCCAACCGTGCTCGCCTGCTGTTGCTGTAATAGTGTAGAGCGTTTTATCGGTCCAGACGGGCGTTATGGTAATATCCTCGGTTATAGTAAAGGTTTCACCTACGACCTCTTCACCTTTTTTAGTCCAGGAGTCCAGATACCAGCGGTAGAACTGCTTACCCGCAGGTGCGGTATACGGACATTCAGGTAAGGTATATTTCTGACCCTTGCGAACTATCTGCAAGATCGTTTCACCCTCACCCTCGGCAGGATTTATGGTTACCATACGAGCCGACTCGATATAAAAGTACTTTACGTTTGTAGTTTTTTCAAACGGTTTGGGATTATTCATATCATAGTTGTCTGCAATCTCGGCATAGTAGCAACCGTAGTAGTTGTCAAGCACGGGTGCGCTTGTGTACACGTGACCATTGTAGGAACGAGCCTTGATCTTACCGTCGTTTATGTAAAGCTTATGATATTCGCAGCTGAAAGCGTAAGGTCCCGCAGCCACCTCAAGCAGACCGCCGTTCTTATCAATATAAATATCTCCGTCCATGGTGTAGAAGCCCACGGTGGCGTTGGCGTAAAGGCTACCCGAGCCTTCGATCTTCAGATCTCCATTTTCTACCACAACGCCATACTGTCTGCCGATGTCACCCGCATCCTCATACAGGAAGTTCTCACCGCGAAGATGCAAATTCAAGCCATTTTTAGCATATATCATGGCAACGTAATCGTTTCCGTTGTCGGGATTGATCACAGTAATACCCTCTCTGCGGCTAGCGGGGTCGGTGTAGTTTGTCAAAAACAGACGGTTAAACTCAGGCATATAGAAGCAGTTTCCGTCACCGAAAATATCGTCGCAATTTTTACTTGTTATCTGTACGTCGCCAAGCCAAATATCATAAACGGTGGTATCACACGTTTCGCAATAGTTGTTTTCGTCAAGTGTGTGATGTTGGAGATGCTCCACGTAATCACACTTGGAGCATCCGTGCCAATGCTGTGTGCCGCTTGCCTGATATTCTTCTATCATATCGTGCGCACCGATGCCACCCACATAAACGTACTGTTCCTCCTTGGGCGCCATTTCACAGCAGTACTGACAAGCATAGTAAAACTTCTCAGCTTTCGTACAGTCGCTGCTCTCGGACGCGAGATATGCACTCAGATCTGTCCTCTTTGAAAAGTCGTGCTCACAGGGAGTAAAGGTTATATCAAAAACGGTATCGTTGGATACGGGTATAGCGATGTCGGTGTTAAAGGCAAATATTTCAACTCTGTAATCTCCCGCGCCGTTTTTCTCAAAGACGTCGTATAGGTCATAGTAGCCAATGTTACCGAGCTTACCGCCAACACCGCTGATAGGCTGATATTCATCTCCGTTCTTTTTTAAGACGGATAAATAGTAGCCCGTTGCATCCTCGGTATAGCCTACATAGAGAGTATATTTCTTTTCGTTATTATAGTTTTTTCCGAAATGTGCGTCAACGTCTTCCTTGTTATATTCAACCGTTTTCTCGGGGCTCTTGGCATAAGAGCCCGCAAGCATTTCGTCCGTAGACACCGCTTCTAACTGAAAATAATAAGTACCCTCATATAAGAGCGAGTCCGAAAAATCCACATAGCAGGTGTTTCCGCCTGAACGTGCCTTCACCCAAATTCCGTAACGGCTCTCATCTTTTGGCATAAATTGAAGGGTGACATCATACTGATCCGCGCCCTCAACAGGATCCCAACGGGCGATCATGCCGTCCCAGCGAAGATTTTTGGGGGCATCAAGCTCTCCCGTAAATTCCACGGTTCTCTCAGCGGTTTCAAACTCGGCACCCGAAGGCATAGATATCTGAAGCTTATATTTTGCGGCTCCGTTTTTTCTGATAGCCGTTTCAAAATCGAGTACGGCGTTACTGCCAACGTATTGACCATAACCGGAAACTTGTACATAGCTGTTACCGGTTTTCTCGTTTGAATAAAACAATTTGCACCAGCCGTTGCTTGAAACGAACTCGGGATCGAATTCTACTGTAAAATCGGTCGGATCACTTGGGTTTGCCCACCATACGGCGTTGATCGCCGCAGAGACTGTAAAAGCACTTATAGGCACAAGAGAAAGTGCCATTACAAGTACAAGCAATATACTTAAAATCCGTTTTTTCATTTTGTTTTCTCCTTTTAGTTTTTAAGCGGAAACCGCCGTGTCGGTGAGCTTGACTTGCTCTAAAATTTCGATGAACTGTTTCTTTTCGTCGGTCAATCGCAGACAGCTTGATTTAAGCACTACTCGCATTTGACCGGGTAAGATGTGTACTTTTCCGTACTCATCTAAAATCTCAACATAAAAATACCACATCACCGATTCTCTGTTAGGTAACCGTTCGGGACAGTAAAAGTGTATCGTTCTGTTCGGTCGCTTCATTTGGAACAGACAGTACTCTTTATCCGTCGCGCTTTTATCCGTGACTTCGAATGGTTTTTGCCCTCGCTCGAAGTACATCGAAAATTTTTCGTGAGGCTCGTTGATAAACAGATAATCCGTGGTTGGATTTTCCTCGTCCATCAGATAGTTAAGTCCTCTTATTATAGGAAACTCAAAGGAGTCAAAAAGGACTCGTTTTTCTAACACTTGATTCACCTCCATTTGATCTTGTGCTTTAAATATATAGTTTATATATATTATATTTATTTACTTTAACTTTGTAAATAAAATTTAAGGGTGATTTTAGGGTGAGAACGGGTGATTTTAGGGTGATTTCTCCTGATTTTCATATTTTTTCGTATTTTACACAAAAAAATCGGAATGTCTTACACATTCCGATTTTTTTATTTTTGTTATATTCTATTATCTAAAAATGACATTAAGGATTCTCTGCTTGATACCCCAAATTTTTCATAAACATGTGAGATATGGGTCTTGATAGTGTTTTCACTAACGTGGTTGTCTGCCGCAATTTCCTTTCTTGATTTTCCTTCAACAAGGCTTTCAAGTATTTGAATTTCCTTTACCGTGAGAGTTCTACCTTCGGGGAGAACAGACAAAAGACGGTTTATCGTTTCTGCTTTTTTTGCGGAATCTATTACTACAACCGTTTGCTTTTCTTTTATTACTTCAATTTCTTTTATAACCTCAACCTCTTTAACGATTGGCGACGGAACTTCGGTTTTATGTACGTATTCCTGAATCATCCAGTAAACCGCAAGCAATAAAAGCTCCGAACCTATGTAGGTTACCGAGAGAAATTCATATTCCCAATTCACGAATTTTTCAAACAGCCACACAATGATATTACTGCAAACAATAGCGGCAATAAAGACGGCAAATCTTGGTTTACCTATTTTCTTTTTTCTGACAGAATGAATGATCGTACCTATCATTACGACAAAATAGCCGAGCAGATACACCATATATATTGGGTGCAATACGCCGTATTCCTTAACGAGCTTTGCTGCGCCGTCGATCATCTCGATATCCACGCTCTTGTAGTAAAGCGGAAGCATCGGTGAGCTTGCAACGATAGCGAACATTACAACGCCGAGCGACACGCAGGTGATCACGTGGGCTTTCTTGATCTCGAATCCGCAGAGCCGAATTATCGTCAAGAACATAAACGCCGTGAGAAAAACGCTTCCGAGGTACGCCACGTCATTGGCGAACAGCGCAAAGCCTACGGTGTTTGCAAGGGATATCAAAAGGTATCCGAGATTGACCACCGCAATGCTGATATACAGCATCGTCAGCCAAAATTCCTTATCCTTGACCATCAATAAGTAGGCTATTAGCAAGCCTACGGCGGCTATTAAACATATCGCATATCCTACTGTCATAGGCTTACCTCCTTCAAATCGCTCGTTTTGATTTTTTTATTATATCACAAAAGTGTGAATAAATCAAGGCGTTTTAACTGATTTGCAAAGATTTGTGTCAAAAAACGGCATCGGATTTTACTCCGATGCCTGACTCGTTATTCGGCTGTATCCTTTACATCTTCCATTGTTTCAAAAACTTCGTCAGTATTAAACTTTCTGTTATCCTCGTCAAGAGAATTGAGATGTACCGACTCAAGCATATCAAGTGTAAGCTCTGTAATGTAAAGTCTTTCTGTTTTTATCATTATGCGTTCTCTACTTTTTTACT
>CALAXC010000315.1 GCA_937894775.1 uncultured Clostridia bacterium | reverse complement strand
CATGAGGTGCAATCTGAGCGAATTCTTCTTCGTTTTCAGCAATACCGCCGCCTGTACCACCCAATGTGTAAGCAGGACGGATAATTACCGGGAAGCCGATTTCCTTTGCGAACGCCAGACCGTCGGCATAGGTTTCAACAACCTTCGATGCTATACAGGGCTGATTAATGTCTTCCATTGCATCCTTAAAGCCCTGACGGTCTTCCGCCATGCGAATTGTTTCGGGGCTTGTACCAAGGAGCTTTAACAGGTCATCGAGGGTTATAATTTGAATATCTCTGCCGTTGTCGATCTCTGCTTTGACATATTCTCCACGAGAGCAACGACGAGGGTTTCCCTCTTCATCTATGGCTTCAAAAGTAGCAAAAATATCAACGGTCGAAGCTTTCAAAACGTATTCGCCTCCCGCAGCTTTGATCATCCCCGCGAGGATAACCATTTCCTTGAAATGCTCGGTTTCATAGTTCATCGAGATGCTGATCTTCTTGCCTGCAAGCTTGTTATTTTTCTCTCCGATAGCTTCGCCAAAATCGAGGTAACGAAGGAACAATGTGTGGTTTCTTCTTCCACGAAGCATCACGTTGTCGCCCTTTTCACCACGAAGTCCGCGCTCACGTAAACGTCTGCCTTCTGTCATCGGCGGAGTATAATCCCACTCGGATTTTCCGTTTGCAGTTTTGCCTGTGCATCGGTCTGTGCTTGTCCGGTAATCCTCAAAGCTTGCGTTTGCCTTAGCAAGGAGCGCCTTAAGCAAAAACATAGTCGCTCTCGCATCCTCAACACTCTGATGATATCTAAACTTTTCATCAATCTCAAATGCCGCGAGCGCATTTTCAAGTGAGATGGACTTCTTATCTCCTGTCAATTCTCGGTACATCCTTTGAGTATCAAAATACTCAAAACTAAACGGTTCAAGTTTGTATCGCGCACAGGCTTTATTGAGATATGTAACGTCATCCCCGATGGAGTGACCGACAACGTAATACTCTTCATTTTCAACAAGAGCTTTGATTTTGTTGTAAAATTTGTCAAACGCCGGCGCTCTCTTGAATGTAGCCTCGGGGTATGCGAGATGCACGTCAGGTCTGCCTGCTCGTCCCGTCAAATAGAACCTTCCTTGCGGATTGATCACGATATCCTCGCGACGTAGTATCTTAAAATTCTCGTCGGCAATCACGTATCCAAAGGAGCAGATGGTAGCTTTGCCACCATCCGCACACTCGATGTCAAAGAACAAATATTTCAATCGGTTACACCTTCCTTTCCGTACTTTTCGGTTGCAGCACGGTTGATTTTCTCGAACTCATCACCCACCTTTGCAGTACACAACTCGTCACGGATTTTGCAGAATTCTGAATGAGATAGCTTTTCTGTATCCAATCTCTTTTCAAGATAATCGGTAAGACGAAGCAGCTTCAAAAGTTCCTTTAACCCCTCGTAAAACATTCTGCTTTTCTCGGGTGACTCATCCTCTCGCATCATTCGGCTAAATTCACGAACCGACATATCCCCATAATGCTCTCGGGCATATTCGCCGATGAGTCTTTGGCGAAGCATCCGTTGCTCTTTTTCGATAAGCTCATCTACGGTAACCTCATCAACGTAAAAGTCATACTCCTCGGGCGTCTTGCCGAGCGAATAGAAATCGAACCACTCCTCCATAAATTTGACCTTAGCATCCTCGATATCGTTCGCTTCTACGATTCCATCAAATGCAAGGGAGTTGTCGTATAGGTTTTCTTCCTCCCAATCCTTGAAATCTCGTTTTATAGGGCGCTCAACGGTGATGCGGTAATGGTTTAGGTTATTCAGATTGATTTGCAGCTTGAACTCAAAAATGCTTACTCTGAAATCTGCCGTATCCTCTCCGGGATAGAGCATTGCCTTCACCCTTGGCACCCAACTCTCCGCTTCTTTGCGGTCGTGAACTTGAATGATGATTGCTTTGCTATTTTCATTTCTGTAAAATGCACCAACTCTGTAATACATAGGCTTTTTAATATTCCTTTCTTGGTTTGTGACTCCATTATAGCATCTTCAAAGAGAAAGCAACAGGACGGCTTTTGCCCTGTTGCCTTTCATTATTTTGTTATCTTTTCATTCTCTTTTTCTTGATTGTATCAAATGCATAGTATGTACTGATCAGATCATCTGTTAGGTAGCTGA
>CALAXC010000314.1 GCA_937894775.1 uncultured Clostridia bacterium | reverse complement strand
TCTCTCGCGTAATATGTTTGAAACAACACCCGCAATCAGATACGATTCTACCGTGTCCTGCGGGTTGCCGAGTGAGCCGAACGTGGAAGAAGCGGAGATCATTCCACTTCCGACAGCTCTTGTGGGAGATGGAAAGTTCTTCATTCTTACGGCGAAAGGAGATTCGATGACGGGCATCGGAGTTGACGATGGCGATCTCGTTATCGTGCGCGAGCAGAACACTTGCAGGGACGGAGATTATGCAGTTGTCCTTGTAAACGGAACTGAAACTCTACTTAAGACGATAACCTATCTTCCCGATAAGAAAGCATATTTGCTTCACGCCGAGAATCCCGATTACGATGATCGCATCGAGCGCAACGTACAGATTCAAGGAATTGCCACGCAGGTGATCAAGAAGCTTTGACAACGCTCTGCTTGTCTATCAGTCTTAGCAAGCACTGCTTTTGGACGTCCAAAAGCCATTCTTGCTAAATAATTGTCCGTTGGTCTTAGCAAGCATCGCGTTTGTCATGACAAACGGTCCATCGGTCTCAGCAAGCATCGCCGTTGTGTCCCAAATCCCAACGGAAATAAAAAATACATTCAATGTGTCTGCTTGTCTTAGCAAGCATCGCGGTTGGACGCCCAAAGCCAACCGAAAGAAAATACATCAGTCGCAGCAAGCACTGCCTTTGTGTACCAAAGCTGTCTGTCAGTCTTAGCAAGCACTGGATTTGGGCATCCAAATCCGTCTATCAGTCGCAGCAAGCACTGCTTTTGTCATGACAGACAAAACCATAGGAGGTATGTATATTGAACATCAAAGAAATATTGAATAGAATGATCGACATCCTCAAGGATAAGCACACCACGTGGGTTTATTTAGAGCTTCCACAAATTAACGTTGACGCGCTGCGCAAAAGGATCATTGCGATTCTAAAGGACAAGCACGGCGGTGCAAATATGGGATTGGATATCCCCGATGATGAGATCGAAGCGCTTGCCGATGTGCTCCTTCCCGGTGTTATAAAATTCTTCTCCTCGGATGAATGGCGTGCCGAGCTTGAAGCGTGGAAGAAAGAGCGCGAGTTGTTAGCGCAACAAGAGGAGCAAAAAATATCAGCAAAGAAATCAGATAAAACTAAAGCATCATAATCGTCCCATTATCGTGACAGAAAGGAGCGCGTGTAATTATGAATTATAAATCCAAAAGCCTTGATGATTTTTTGTACGAAGTATTATTTTTTCCATTATCAACCGAGCCCTCAAATTCGCCGCTTGTGTTATGTCACTATACCAATAATGAAGCCAAACAAAAAATCGTTGACGAAGAAACCCATACCGTAATATTCAGATTCACGCGTGCGTCGCAATTCACAGATAAAAATGAGTGCACATATATTATAGAGCCGTATGTTCATGCCTGCGGTTGTTTGTATGATAGTGGTGCGATTAGCAAAGAGTTTTACTTCTTTCTTAAAAGCATTAAGGCTGACAGTCTAAATCCGAGTCAAAAAGATCCTTGGATTATTTGCTTTACTGCCGAAGGCAATTCTCAATTTATGAAAGAAAAATATGCTCCTGGAGATGGCTGGTTAATCGAATTGTTAAAACAGCCCTTTGAAAGTTTGGAAAGCAATTTTTCATCGAATGATACGATGCATCCAAATTACATATTTCTTGCAGAGGTAGAGTATTCATACTTAAAAATTAAAAATATTATACAAGAGATGTTAGCTCACTTATATTCATGCTATCAAAATTATGTTAATGAAGATGAAGAAGACGAAGAGGAAACGGAAAAGAAGAAGAAGGAAATAGCCAAAGCGATTGTTATTCAATTCTTATCAATGTATAGCTTGTTCTATAAGAGTGACTCTTACAAAGATGAAAAAGAAATTAGATTGATTTGCAATATTAATCCCGAGCTAAAAGAATGGACTGATCCTGATGATAATAACACCACATTATATTTTGAAAACGAATACCTGTTTTTGAAGCTGAGCGGCAATAGTTACAGACAATCATTTCATAATCTTGATGTTTACAATTCCATTGAAATAAACAAACAAATAATTACAAGTCAAGAAATAAGAGATACTGTAATTACCTACTTGAAATTATGGGAAATATAAAATATAATATAAAGGATAACTATGAAAGGCAGGTGACGGTATGAAACGACTTTTTTCCCTTGTAGCCGACTATATCCGCGAAACCGATAAAATAATGCTTCTGCTCGTTTTTGCGGCGTCATCCTTCGGATGCATAGCCGTTATGTCCGCGACCGCTCATACCGGTAGCCTCGGCGAATTCATAACTCAGGTGATCGCGATGTTCGGCGGTCTCGGTATTGCTATCATCTCCACAAACAAGGGTATCTTAACCGATAAGGAAGCAAGAGCTCTTAACGTTGGTGGCGAAGTATTAGCATTCATCTGGTAATTTATTGCCGGTTGGATAATAAATCACGTAACACGGGAAAGAAGTCAGAACTGCTTAGGCAGTAAATGAAACTATTCCTACGGGGACAGATTATATTCTGTCAAGACTATTTTTATAGGAGGTACGGGCATGTCACGTATAGGTAAGATGCCAATCGCTATTCCGGCAG
>CALAXC010000313.1 GCA_937894775.1 uncultured Clostridia bacterium | reverse complement strand
CGAAGGCGAAGGCACAGGAGAAAATAAGGATCCCGATACTTCCATAGATTGGGATAAAGTACCGCTTGAGGGAATGCCGCTTATCTACAACAAGGTAGCGAGATTTCAGGTGGTTTATACCACCGATGGCGGATCGACGGGTGTCAGAGAGGCAGAGGACCTTGTAAAGAGACTTATCGAGCTTGGAGTAGAGATAGGCCCCGCAGTTTCGGATAAGGACGCAAAGGACGTGCGTGATTGCGAGATAATCATAGGCACGGGTGCGCGCCACAGAGGTGACGAGGTAAACGTAAGCAAGAGATATCTCGGTAATGACGGTATGGTCATCAAGATCGTTGGCAACCGTATCATAATAGCGGGCGGAAGTAACAATCTTCTTAAGGATGCCGTTACGCACTTTACGAAAAATGAGCTTGATCTTTACGATAAGAAGCTCAAGGAGCTGAAGGAGCTTGACGTTGATCCCACCTTCTTTATGGAAAAGCTTACCGATTATTACTTTGATTCGATAAGCATTGCGGGCAACTCCATTGCCGACTATACGGTGGTTGAGGACTTCGGCGATTTTGCTTATATGGCATATTCAAAAGAGGCGATAGAGGCATTCCGTGAGGAGCTTTATCAAAGCTCGGGCTTCTGGCTCGACCTTGGAAAGGCGGAGAATATCGACAGCTACGATAAGAAGATAATAATCCGCTACAACACAGATATGGAGAACGAGGCGGGCTTTGCCGCATACGTTGACGCAGACTCAAACCTTATAGTTGAGTGCGCTTATGCGAACGCTTTTGATGCAGCGTACCGTAAGTTTGTTGACAAGACCATATTCGATCAGACGAAAACAGAGCTTACCTTTGGCAAGAGCTTCAAGTACGTTGACAGAGTGTGCGAGGTAACCTACGAGCAGTTCGGCGCAACCGATAACGGTGAGGCGGACGATGACTTCCAGGCTATTTACGATACTCACGTATACGCAAATCAGTGCGGACAGAAGGTGCTTGGCAAGGCGGATGCTACATACTACGTAAAGCTTCTTCCGAAGACCATACCCGTTAAGACGGACGTTGACCTTCTCGGCGCTACCATCAAGTTAAACGATAAGGGCTCGGACGCTTACAAAACGCGTTTGTTGGCGCTTTACACGTTTGCGAGAGAGAGCGCAGGTCTTATTCTTGACGAGGCAAGGATCGACGAGCTTGCGGGTGAAAACGAGAAGCTTAATATCGGGGATTGGTCGGTTCCGTGGCTTGCGGGCGTTATCACCGAGAAGAGCATAGTTAAGTTTACGAACAAGAACCACAAGGACGTTATCCGTCACGGTGCTAACCAGTCGGGCGGTGAGGCGCGCCGAGACGTATTCATTATGTATCCCGACGGAAGCATCGATGAAGAGACCGAGGTCTGCTTCGAATTCGATGAGATCCCCTCTATCGAGATATATTCCACTTTGGACGAGCAGATAGTATTTGAGAACGGTACCATCATCAATCAGTGCTGTGAGGTAGTTCCCGAAACGCAGTACAACAATAAATACCACGCATACGCAAGAGGTCTTGATATCAGAAGACCCAACGTTAAGATCTACAAGATCACGCACAGAATGGAGGATGAGCCTCCGCTTATTACGGACACTGAGCAGGGCGGAAGCAAATGGGGAACGCTTCACGAGAGCTATCCTTACTACGCGTTTATTCTTACGCATATGGCGTATAAGCTGCACGTGCTTGACTGCAGCATTACGGGTCACACCACGTACTACGAGGATAAGCCCGAAACAAGCTCCACCAACGGTAAGCCCGATCCCGTGGCTCAGGGTACTTACGATCTTGCTATCGAGGAGAGTGTTGCGGTTCTCTTTGAGAACGTGCATCAGTACAGCGAAACGGGACTTGCGGACAGAAGATATTGGGGTATTATGACGAGTAACTGGTCTAAGGATACAACCTTCAAGAACTGCTCGATAAACCGCTTTGACGCGCACAGAACTATGTGGGGTGCTGAGCTTTATGATACCGACATAGGGCATACTATAAGCGTTGTAGGCGGCGGATACTTCTACTTAGAGAGGGTTTCTGTGATGTCGGGAGATAGCTTTATAGACCTCCGAAGTGATTACGGTGCAACCTTCCGCGGTACCATTGAGATAGTGGACTGTATGCTTGATGCGGTTTACGATTACAATTCGGCGCAGGGGCAAGTGCATAACGCCTCGAAAAAATATACGAACGCCACCGTTATCAATTCGGGCTTCGCAAAAAACAATAACGCGGGCTATTGGGATTGGGATTTCGGATACACCTGTTATATGCCGAACGTGATATTTGATAATTTCGCGTCCACCGCAACGAAGAATACCTACGTATTCCCGAAAATTCCCGATGCGGTGTTTACCACTATAAAGAACAAGTATATTCTGCCCGAGAGTATAACCTTCCGCAATATGAGTAAGGTTTACCCTACCTGCCAGAGCATTAATTCGTATCAGCAGCTGAAGAGTATACCCGTTATCAACGAGGGAAATACATAAAAAAAGCGGCAAAGCTCGGCATAACCGCTATAAGGGCAGGGGGAGGCGCGTGATCACAACGCGCCTCCCTCGTATCGGGTGTAAAATGTAAATAAAAAACCCCGGGTTGACTGGACCCGGGGTCTTATTTAATGCGAGAGTATAAGAAAAGAAATTAGTTGTTGATCTCCTGATTCAAGTCGGACATAGATACCATAGGAGTATCGCCTGCCGTTGTGGTGTCAGACCAACCCCAGCCGCTTGTGCAAATGATATCAACATTATCAATTCTTACATTTTCGCATATCGGAGCTTCGTATTTCATATAGAAACCTCCTTAGCATATCATTATTGACTATCTGACTGCACTATGATTATATCATATAATTTTTCAAAATGCAACAGTTTGCAAAAAAAATATTAAAAAAATTAATACAGCCGTAAAATATATGCGTAAAAGAGGAAGAAGAACGTTGATTTAGCCCTGCTGTGTATCTGCCATAACTCTCGGCTTCTTCTTTTTGCGAGGTCTTCCACCGCTTTTTTTTCGTATGGCGGTGCTTTCCGTTGCCTTTTTGTACGCTGAAAGCATCTCCTCCGTAGCAATGTCAAGCGTGCGCTTTGCCCGCCAGGTGCCGTTGAAGTTTTTGTGAAGCTTCAGTGTGAGGATCATATCACCGCAATTTTTGCAGTTGTGAAGAAGAGTGTATTTCTGCCCCTTTGAGTGATGTACCTTGCCCGCTTTGGTGAGCGTTTCCTTGCACCTCGGGCAGATCGGCGCGCAAACCACGGAGTCACTCAGCATTTCATCTATCGTAACGTACCCGTCATCTCCCGCATCGGCATCTCCGATAACCGAGGACTCAAGAGATTCACCTCTGAAATCGTTGTAGGTTCTGATACCTTCCTCAACGTTAAGCTTCTGTGCCACGAGGGCGGTAAAATACGCATCGTTAAGCGCATCGTGCGCGGGCAATCTCTGCGGTATTTCAAAATGCTCCATTGCGTATTCAAGTGAGCGCTGCTTATTGAGTCCGTCGGTCTGCTTGTTGAAG
>CALAXC010000312.1 GCA_937894775.1 uncultured Clostridia bacterium | reverse complement strand
TAATATATAAAACAGATTATAAAACATATAAAAAAATAAAAGATAAATGGTATAAAGATGAATATAAAAATATAAAAATTAACATAGATGCATCTATTAACATTATAGGAAAAGGTAATGTACTGGAGGGAAATAATGAAAAAAACTAGTTATTTAGAAATTGCATCTATTGTCATAATACAAACAGTAACAACTTTTTTTGGAATATCCGTATCAATTCTTAAAGAAGGCGCTGGAGTAAATTCATGGTTATCAGCTCTTATTTCCTATATAATTGGTTTTATCCCTTTAACTATGATTATATACATTTCTAAATATAAACCAGAATTAAAATTAAATGAAAAAATAAATTCTTTATTTGGTAAAAAAATTGGATTCATCATTAATATTCTATTTTCATTATTATTAATAACATTAGGTATAACTCTTCTATATAACATTAATAATTTTATCTTATCTCAATTCTTATATAGAACACCATTCATAGTAAGTTGTTTACTACTTATATTATTAATAATTTATGGAGCTAACAAAGGTATAAATGTTATATCAAAATTAGCATTACTACTATTAATTATTAATATAGGATTATACACTATAAATATCTTATCATTAATTCCACATATCAAAATATCTAATTTCTTACCATTATTAAAAGAAAATACAAATAACATAATCCCAACATCATTGAAAATTTCCAGTATTAACTACCTTCCACTTCTTACATTATTAATAATTCCAAAACAATCAGTAACAGTTCCAAAAAAATATAATAAAACTATTGAAATAATTTTAAAGTTGTTATATAATTTATTTATAATATTATATGCGGAGATATTATGGATTTCAAAAAAATTTTAACCGATTACCCCTTTACCACCGAGCTTCACGCGCACACAAATCCTGCGAGCTTTTGCGGAGATTTTCCCGCGGATGAAGCGGTCGACTTTTATAAAGCTTCAAGAGTTACCACTCTTGCTATTACAAATCATTTTAATTCGGATCTTACTGTAGGAAATATCAAAGAAAATGTAGCAAAATATCTTGAAGACTATCATCTTGCAAAAGAAAGCGCGAAAAATGATATTAATGTTGTTTTAGGCATCGAAATACGTTTTGACGGTTCTAACAATGATTATCTTGTTTTTGGCATCGAAGAAGATGAGCTTCAATTTTATGCCGAGCTCACCCCTTACGGCATTGAAAACTTCTATAAGCAGGCAAAAAATGACCGTAATGTTATAATTCAGGCACACCCTTTCAGAAACGGTGTTACCCGCGCGCCTATTGACTCTATTGACGGAATTGAAGCATATAATATGCATCCTAACCACAACCAACGAAATGCGCTTTCAGTTCAGCACGCAAAAAAGAACGATCTTTTAGTTACGGGCGGAAGCGACTTTCATCATATAACCCATCACGCGCTATGTCTTATGAGAACTAAAAAAGAACTAAAGGACTCATTTGACATTGCCGCGGCGATAAAATCAAAAGACGTTGTATTTGACTGTTCGGGAAGCATTATAATTCCCTATATTTATTAATAACGAGGTATATACTATGGCTAAAAAATATTATTGGGAAATTCCCGAAAACGAAACAAATATTGAAACGGGCGAAGAAACCGGAAACATAATCACGCACAAAATTGAGCTTACCTGCTCAAATCTTACAGGAAAGATACTTATTTCGATAGATGGAACTAACTTTGATATAAGTGAGAAGCCCTTTTCACTCAAAAAAGTTGAACAAATGTTCCGACTTGGAGAAATGCCCGCGCTTATCTCATTTAACAATCAAGGTGCGCCCGTAATTCGTATTGATAATGAAAACTATTTGCCTATAAAAAAATAACTTCTCAATTATGCAAAACTGCCACATAAAGCTTGTGCTAAACGTGGCAGTTTTATTTTTATGCAATATTTATTTCTTCAAAATTGTTGGTAGAAGTATTATAAATTTTCAAAGATTGAAGTTTGTCATTACTGTAACCATATCTTTCAAAAATCAAAAACTCACCCGTAAATTGAAATTCAAAGCTTTCTTCTTCCATTATTACCCTAGACTGTTTTGTTGTAAGATTATATTCTACAAGTCCCATTTGCACTTCAATATCATCACCGCTATTAGCAATTCCCATATAATAGCACTTATTTCCAACAACATACATAGTTTCAGTATTCATAACAATTTTTCCGTAATCGGTATAATTCCCACCGCTCGTAGAAATAGAAGCTACAGACCATTCTTCGGTATATTTATCCATAGTAAGGAAATAGAGCTTTGAATTTTCAAGAGAAAGCATATATACCGTTTCTCCACTAAACAAAACGCTTTCCTTGGTACTTCCATGTTTTATTCTGATTATATTTCTACCGGATTCATTTTCATAAATAAAGTATAAATAATTACCATCCGCAACCATGTTTGAAACCGATCCGTCATGAATCTGTTTAGGCGTTCCACCATTTACAGAAACACTGTATAATGGCATTACATCTTTTTCAAAATCAGTATATTCTCCATTTGCGGGTTCTGTGGTATAAAATATAGTATTCTTTGCGACAATCATTTCAACCACCGTAACCGAAATAACTATTTTAGCAAATCCCGAGCCATCTGTTCTTACCTTGGCAATATAGGATTTATCAGCCGTACTTCCACGACAGTAAAAATATATCCAATCCCCAACAACATTTACACAGAACGTATTCCCTGCCGTAACCTTATAAACCTCTGTAAGCTTTTTTGTATTGCTTTCGATTTTATTTATCTTATTTCCATCAGAAAAATAAATATATTTTCCCTGCGAGGTATAATTTAAAGAACCATCACTTCCGACAACATTAGCTTCACCCGCCTTATAATCGGGAACAAATAATACAGCATCACTTTGATTGCACATCGAGCAAACATTATTTACATATTTATGATCTATAATTCCAATGGTATTTGTCTCCTTATATCCACATGAGCAAACACGTTCTTTACTACCGCTCTCTTTGCAGGTTGCTTCTTTAGTTATAGTCCATTTACCGTAGGAATGTGTGTGTGACGGAGCATTCTCTGAAATTTCCAAAAATTCAGAATTTTCCGTACTGTTTTCTTTATCTCTTACAGCGCAAGACGTTATAAGCATAGAAAACAATAAAATAAAAGTCACAAAAACAACTATTCGTTTTTTCATCATAAAAAATCCTTTCTTGCATTTTTTTAAGTATCTTCTGGAAGATATATTACTTTAAATATGTAATATCGCATTCTATACCGCTCATATCACTGCTTTGCAAATCTACAGTGAGAGAATTTCCTTTGACAGTAAAGCTTTCAACAGAATGAAAAGGATTACCGTAAAAAGTATCATCAGGTATTCCGCCCGAAAAAGCTCCATTGGCAACAGATGTAATTCCAGCACATATAACAACAGCTTTTATCTCCTCAACATACAAGCTATATCTCCAAGGATGATAATCTTTGTATGCAGGTTCAGGCATTTTACCCGAACCATATATCACAAGTGTTCTTTCTTGCTCATTGAACTTATCAGCGGTTCCGGTTATATAATACTGCATATTTTGCGTATCTCCTGCAATCGAACCATCAACATAACCGTATTCACAAACCTCAAGAGAACAAAATCTACATTTGTAGCCTAATTCCCCGTTCTTTTCAAAATCATGTTTTTCAGTAGCCCATATAATGCTGTCCCTATAGCTATCCCCACAAGAACAAACACAATCAATATAACCATCCTCTCCGCAAGTAGGAAGAGATTTAGTTTTAACATAAGTATGTGCTATCTTATTCAAAATTTCCTGTTTAACCAAAATAGCACCACACACCGAGCAATGCTGCCCCTCACTCAAGCCATCCGAGGTACAAGTAGCTTCTATAGCATTATCATAAACAACTGTATGAGGCTTTTTCTCTACAATATCAATGATTACCTCTTGACAGCTGTCACATTTTTTTACTATACGACCTTCCTGCGAACAACTTATTTCCGCCTCAACAGCAATTTCTTTCCACGTATGCTCACAATTTTGAATAGTCATAATTGATGTAAATATGCTTATTGGTATGCAAATAATACAAATAGAGAAAATTATAATTTTAACTATTCCGTTTTTTAAAGCATTTGCTTTTGATAAAATTAAGCTTAAAAATGCAGGAATAAATGTAATAATTGTTAGAGACAAAAAAATTGGATTGATTATTGGATATTCATATCTAATAAATGATACCGCAATAATAATTAAGCTTATTACAATAGAAAACCAAAATATTAAAAGTCGTACAGCAGCTTTAAAAAACGTGAGAAATACTTGCCACCCATTTTTCTTTATGCTTTCCTCTGTCGATATAGAATCCTCGGGCTTTGATAATTCTTTTGCAATCTCCGAAATAGTATAAACAGTTTGATTATTTAAAGAAGCAAGTGCTGATAACTTTTTTTGATTAGCAGTAACCTCAGATTGTATTCGCTCTTTTACAGCATTTATTATTATCAAGCTACTGTTTGGATCGTTTGATAGCGTTCTTATCTCTTCAATAGAAAAATCAAAGCTTCTAAGCACCGCAATATCACATAATGCCACTATATCCTCATCCGAAAAATCAAAAGATTTTCTTCCAAGGTAATTTTCGGTATATGACGGAGAAATCAATTTTTCCTCTATGTAATACCGAACGGTTCTATCAGTAAGACCTGTTTTTTCACAAACCGCCTTTATCTTCATGAAAGTACCTCCTTTTTCAGAGATTGTACACTTTTACGTAGCGTTAAAGTCAATAGTTTTTGTAAAAAAACTTTAATTTTTTTATAATTAAAGCATAAAACTTTATAATTTAACAACTATTGGAGTATGTTTCATTGCGGGAATGATTTTTTCACACAAATCCTTTACCGTTATAGCCAAACTTGAGGTATTTACACACGGATGTACTCCTATAAGCTCGGATATAAAGATATCCTCATCTATCAAAAGCTGAACGTTATTTTCTTTATCGTTCATAAGACCTAACACACTCAGCGAACCGGGTAAAATATCCAAAAAGCTTTCCATATATTCGGCTTTTCCAAAAGAAAGGCGCGCGACTCCGAGCTGTGCTGAGAGATCCTTAGTTTTAAACGGTTTATCACTCGGAATAAGTAAAAGATAAAACGCGGTTTCCTGACGGTTTGACAGAAACAAATTCTTACACATTGCCGTGCCTAATGCTTGATCGATCTCAATGCAGGCTTCCATTGTCATAGCCGCCTCATGGTCTACGCGCTGATACTCTATACTAAGTGAGTCCAAAAAGCGATAAGTTCTCTGCTCTTTTTCTGATCTTTCATTGATGTTTTCAGGTGCGCCATTATATAAAATCATATTATACCTCTTGAAATAAAAAAACTAAATTTTATATTAAAAAATAAATATAGCCGAATGAGCATAGTTCATTCGGCTATATTTGGTCTGAGTGACAAGACTTGAACTTGCGGCCTCTACCACCCCAAGGTAGCGCGCTACCAGCTGCGCCACACCCAGATCTTCACGACTTGAATATTATAACATAGATCAAAAGGTTTGTCAATACTTTTTTTGATTTTTTTTGTATTTTTCACAATTAAAAACCGAAGTCGACTTTTATCGACCTCGGTTTTATAATTATTTTACGAACTTTAACTTTATTTTTCTTAAAAATGATTTTACATAACTTCTGAAATTCTTATTAAAGTATACAACAGCTACTATCGGTATCATCGCAAGTCCAACCGCAATCAATCCATTAAGTAAAAGTTCTATCCATACATTTTCAAAACTGACCATAGAAAAGTCAAGTACAACTAACATAATCGCAAATATCGCGATATACAAATAGTTTTGAATAAAATATTTGTGGGGTGAACTATTCATACCGTGTTTATGCAAAACATATGGTTCAACTGTGTGGCACACCAATAAACTTGTAAGTATAGTAGCCAGAATTACACCAACAACAGCAATTTCCTCTCCCGCAAAATCTCTTAAAATCAACACGAAAAATATTGAAAGGACTAAATTAATTCCGCCTTCAATCAGCGGTTTCCATCTATCATGATAGAAAGTTCCCGACGCATCCCTAAACAACAATGTCGTCTGTCGCATAAATTGTATGAAATGATTTAATGTAATAACAAATATTACAGCTCGGTTCAGCTCTAAATTCGCACCAAAGAATATGCTGATTACAGAATTTATGACCGCATAATATCCTAAAAAGAAGACACACCCCAACGCAAAATTAAATGCGTGAAAAAAACTATAATACGTTTTAAAAGCCTCTTTATCCTTAACAAACAAATGTCCGATAGTTGATGTTAACGGAGTAAAAAACAACGCCATAGTTCCTGTCATTGCCGTCATTACCATAGTATAATTAGAATACCGTCCCAAAATAGCAATGCCCAAGCAAGCGGAAATTATAAGATTATCTGCCATATTCACAAAAACTCCACCTATTCGGTGCATAAACATAGCTTTTACATTTTTTACTATTTGATTTTTTGTTTCGCCATCTATTTTGGGCGCTATATTTTTTTCAATCGAAGGATATTTTTTCCTTATAATTATTTCTGTTAATATCCATTGCACTGCATTCGCTATGATACAGCATATGATATACCACACGAAAGACCGCGTAATGAACAAAACCGCAATTTGCAAAATATATTGCAAAAGTAATCCGCTTGACGTTATTATAGTAGTGATATAATTATCTTTATACGCATTCATCAACGAAGTTTTTGCGCTAAAAGAATATGACATAACTACAGAAACAAGCATTAGACCAAACGTAAGATAAAGGTTTACATCAACAGCAGAGTGCCCCTTTGCAAGATATGGCAAAAACGGCATTACAGCGCATCCTGCTACTGCAATTATTAAACCAATAACAAAATATATCCGTTTAAACAAATTATAAAGAGAGGCTGTTTTTTCGGTATCACCTTCAACAATTGGTTTATACATACAAAAAACAATTGCTTCTCCGATTCCAAGTTCCGCAACAGATAAAACTCCTATAATACTAAGATACAACGAATATATACCATTTATTTCATTTCCTATTAAATGAATCAAATACCTTCTCACTAAGAAATTTCCCGGAAAAAGTATAAGTTTAAAAACAATAGCTACAATTACATTTAATAGGCTTCGGTTTTTTTTCATCCCAATTCAACCTCTTAAAACTATTATTACAAAGATATCAAAAACTTGCCAAAATCACCGTTTCTAAGATACTTTTCAAGTTTTTTCATTTCTTTACTTTCGGTATAAAATTCCGGAAATTCTGTATTCACGAAATCACTGAAAACTATAAAACATTTTTCTTTTATCGCTTTGTTTTGATATGCTATTCTCGAGAAGCTCAAATGAATATGTCGAAGAACGTATTCATAATACACTTGAGTTTTATCTATCCCGAGCTTTTCTCTATCCTTATGCAAGGCAAGAAGTATCCACATAGAATCTATTGATTTATTTTTTCCCCTGCTGGTCTTTGTTATACTGTTACTTCTCTGTCTATAATAATAAACCGATTCAGGCAACGCAATTTTATTAGGAAGCGTTTCAAATAAAATTTGCTCTATTATTGAATCCTCATACCAATATCTTTCAGGAAAAACCACATTTTTAAATTTTTCCGAAACATAGACCTTTCCCCAAGGAAAACCTTTAAATCTATTAGGATCACTCTTGACCTCTCTGCCAATATTTCCATCCTCATCAACTATATAGAAACCTGCCTCTATCATATCCGCCTTACGCGCATCAGCCTCAAGCACCATTTTTTCAAGAACATTCCACTCTATCCAGTCATCGGAATCAACAAAACAAAGATATCTGCCTTTTATATTAGCTAACCCTGTATTTCGAGCACCCGAAAAGCCTTTGTTTTCTTGTGTAATTATCTCGACCTGCTCTATATTAGAGTATTTTTGCAAAAGCTCTCCCGTCATATCGGTTGAACCATCATTTACAACCGTAAGAATATAGGATATTTTTTTAGGAGGTGTTACTATAGAATCAAGACATTGGCATATATATTTTTCAACGTTATAAGCAGGTATGACTATGTGCAGATCGACTTGTGGATCAACATTATTTAAATAGACACAACTGGTTTTAGGATCTCTCGAAAAATCATTCAAAAAAGCTTTAGCATCTTCTACACTATCTTTCGTTACCGTAATATATTTATGTGGTACAAAAAGCGCCAATGCTCTATTAATTTTCAACCGTCTGCATACTGCTTTTACTATTCTTCCTATACTGTAACTCATATTTTTATATCCTTTAATTATCTTTTTATAAAAGCAAAGATTTTCTTCACCCCAGATTTAAAGCCCTCATACTTTATTATAGCAATCAACCGTGCTATTTTATTAGGATAGCCTTTATCTCTCAAGTCCTTCATATATCTATCCTGTTCAGAAAGCCATGAACCGTCAAAATGATGTATCGCATAAGTATTATCCGTAGCAAAAACTTTTCTTGTTCTAACATCCTTCGGTGAAAAGAAATCTTTTGGAAAGACTGTGATACTATCTATATTTTGCATCAAATTTTCATCCGACACTAACCCTTTTTGTACACAAAACGCATACAATCTGTCAACATTTGGTAACATATTATAACTTCCGTCCGGAAAAACAAAAGGAATTTCATTATAGCTATCAAGAAATTCTTTAAAAGCTTTATTCCCTTTTTCCGATGCCAAAAACGCAGTCTGCAAGCTGTTATTAGTTTCAAATCCCGTAATCGCAGTATACTCCAAAAGATCATCTATACTTTTTACAAGCTCTACATCTGTATCCATATATATACCACCGATATTAACCAAAGCATACATTCTGGCCACATCCGAAACAAATGCCATCTTTTTGTTTTCATATGCTTCTTTAGTATATTTTAGAGCATTTACATCAAAATTGGATTCATTCCACTCTATAATCTCATAATCAGGACAGTATTTTTTCCAACTCTCTATACATTTTATTGCAAGCTCCGGCAAAGGATTACCCCCAAACCAACAATAATGTATCTTCTTTGGTATCATTTATTATCACTCCTTATCACATCAATTATCAAGGCGAAATCAATGACGTACCGCGCAAAGAAACCACAAAAAGCACTAAAAGTCCACCTATCATCGCAAGACGCAACGGTGCTCTGAAAATCAGCTCTCTGCCTTTCATCTGAAATGCCTTGGCTAAAACTATACAAGTAAAATTCATAAATATCGCGTTTGATATTCTTGAAAATACCGGGTAATAAAAAGTAAGCGACTGAATTAAAAGTGCAAATATAAATCCCCAGTGAAATACGTTATCATTTTGATCATTTTCAAAATCATAAAACAATGCAACAAAAACTGTCAGGAAAAGTATAACAAGATACATATTATTCCATTCAAAGCCCGTTGAAGAATAATTCTTACCGAACATCGCCATTACTTTTACCAAAAGATTTGACAGTATCGGTGTTACAGCAATTATCAAAAAGCTGCAAATTATCATTTTGAAATACGTACTTCTCTTCACTCTTATCCTATCAAGAAAATATAACGGAAATGCGAGCAAAAGTGTTTTATGAAACAAAGATGCCAATAATAGCAAAAGCAAAAATCTTATGAAATGCTTTTTCTTTATGCTCGGAATTGCAAACAAAAATATAGCAAGTCCCAAGGACTGACGCAATATACCGAACATCGTTACAAAGGCGCCGAGTGAAATAAATATCATAAAACTCATCGGTATATCATCGGAATATTTATAAATAAAACGAGATACACAGAAAACACACACTGCGTAATATAAGAGCATAAAAGCATCAAAGCTTAATCCAATCCGTCCAAAGATCCAATTCGATAAAACGTAACCAAATTCAAAGCCTAAAGGTCCCGAAAAAAGTGAAGATCCTTGTAGAATATTTGAAAAAGAAAATGAGCTAAAATAACTGTAATAACGCTCATATGTTATCAAATCTCCAGTCAACGGTCTGAAATTTAAAGAAAATATCAAGAACGTCTGTAATGATATTATCGCCACTAACAATTTTTTGCTTTTTATCAATTTTCCGTATATCGGAACAGATAAAAAATTACATATATAAACTAACATAAAATTCTCTCTTAAACAATAACTTCAGATTTAAGAATTATATATTTCACAATATTTTTCAGCCATATATTTTGACGAAAAACGTTCACTCCGACCAAGTGCGGCTTTTCCGAGTGCCGCTCTTTTCTCTTCGCTTTCCAAAAGCTCGACGCAGGCATCATAAATGCTATCTGTGTCACATTTTACAAGCATTGCACTTTCATTATGAGAAAGCATATCGGGAACTCCTCCGACAGCCGTAGCAACTATCGGCATTCCGCTTCCCATCGCTTCGATAAGTGTTATCGGCATTCCCTCATATATTGACGGAAGTATAAAAATATCAGCCTCACTCAAAAACTCGTGAACATTAGCCTTAGCGCCCATAAACTCAACAGAATCCTTTATTCCGAGTTCTTCTGCATATGCTTCCATTTCCGACTTTAATTCTCCGTCACCGACGAGCTGCAGACAAATTTTCGGATAACTTTGCTTTAACTTTGCAAAAATCTCCAGCATACCTTTATGATTTTTTTGTTCAAAGAATCTTCCTATGTGTATTAGCTTTATTGGATCTCCAAGTTTATAATTTCCTTTAACTCTACACTTTTCAAGATCTATACCGTTGTAAACGGAAGGGATACTTTCAAGCTCTATTTCGTACAATCTTGAAACACTCTCCTTCACCGTTTCGCTCAGTGCCACGGGCTGAACCCATTTCTTTTTAAAGAAGATCGCATTAAGCTTTCGCGAAAATCCCGAAGCATCCTTCTCCGCTATATTATGAACTGTATATACGCATTTTTTCACTTTTGTCTTCTTTACCGCAAGGCCTGCGTATTTTATAGCATTAAGGTGCACGTGTACGGCATCGGGTGCAAATTTTTTTATTTCTTTTTTGAGTTTTGAAATAACCGAAAAATCAAATCCCGGTTTTTTATCAAGATAAACTATATTAACGCCTCTTTCTTCCATACGCTCGCTTATAGGTGTATGCGAGGAAAAAAGGCTGACTACCTCAACAGTGTTTCCAAGCTCTATCAAGGAATATACAAGATTTTCACACATTACCTCTGCGCCGCCAAATGCAAAGCTTGGAATTATCTGCATTATCTTCATTTATCAATTACCTTTCACTTTTTTATACTCGTTATATATACGGTTACTGTAGATCTCTACATCATTATATTTCAATGCTTTTTCATATATATTCGCAGACAACCTTTCGTGAAGCTCTTTATTATTTATAACTTCTACTATTCTGTCGGCAAGCTCGTCATCATTATCGCTCAAATATCCCGTTTCACCGTTGATAACAAGATCCTTCAAGCCATCGACAGGAGTACTTATTATCGGAACCTTAAGTGCCATAGCTTCAAGAGCGCACATAGGAGTTCCCTCCCATCTTGACGTCATTATCATAACCTTAGAGGAATGAAGTATTTTTGAAGGATTAGAACGAAATCCGAGAAAATCAATATTTTCTTCTATGCCAAATTCTTTCGCAAGCGCCTTCGTTTCAGCTTCAAGTTCACCCGTACCGACTACTGCTATTTTTACGTCAGGCTTTTTTGCGATGACCTTTGAAAAAACCGCCATAAGTCTTTGCGGATTTTTAGGATAAGAAAGTCTGCCGAGATATATTATATCGTAGCTATATTCTTCGCTATCGCTGAGCATTCTTTGATAAAGCTCGTTCACGTCTATGATATTATAAAGCACATCGCTTTTTTTCGCAACAGATTTACGGAAGATATATCCTTCAAGCGAGCTGTTAGACACCCAAAAAATATGCTTTGCTTTTTTTGCGGCATAAAGATAAGCTACCGACTTTGGCGTTATTTTTCTTGCATCAAAAGCATTATTGTGAATATGCGATATCATAGGTATTTTTCCGCAAGCTCTTGCCGCAACAAAACTCGCTCTCATATCGTGGGCGTGAATAATTTCGGGCTTAACTTCGGATATGACTCTTTTAAGCTCTTTAGGATCTATATCGCTCATAGGTGCGAACGCAATATTTTTTTCCGCAAGTGTTTTTGCTATTTCTCCGTCGCAAGAACAATAAACAAACTTCAACTCGGTATTATTGCGGAACATATTTATTATCTGGCAAACCACGTTTTCAGCTCCCGAAAATCTACTTGAGCTCAAAACCATCAAAATTTTCATCAGTCTTCTCCGATCACAAAATTTTTTTATATATTTCCAAAAGCTCTTCTCTTACTTTGTCAGAAGTATATTTTAATACCTCTTTTTTATTTCTTTCAATAAGAGAAGCAACGTAATCCCTATCTTCCTTTACCGTCTTAATAGCCTCTGCATAAGCCAAATGATCGTTGGGCTTGCAAAGACATTTAGAATTTTCAGCGCCGATAAGCTCTCTTATACCTCTTGTATCAGAGCCTATACACGGCAAACCAAGATTCATAGCCTCAAGTAATGCTCTCGGTAGACCCTCTCTGAATGAAGGCATCGCAAAAGCATCTGATGCGTTCATAACGTCCTGCATATCGGTTCTGAAGCCTAAAAAGATTATCTGCTCGGAAATACCGAGATCGCTTGCAAGCTTTTCGAGGGGAGCTTTTTCATCTCCTTCTCCGCAAATAAGATACTTTATATGCTTATCGTTAAGTACCCCTATTGCACGTACCACAACAGCGTTATTCTTATTTTTATTCAAAAAGCCTGCTGAGCATATTGCAAAATCATCGGGGGCGAGTCCAAGCTCTGCGCGTTTATCCTCACGCGTGGAAGAAAGAGATATTTTAGTATCAACTCCCGCTCCGTGAACAAGAAATACGTTTTTATTATTTTTTCCTCTGAGCTTAAACTTCTTTGCAGACTCGAAATCCTCGTCTGTAATCGTCACGATAGCATCTGTCCAATGCGACATCAAAAGTTCCTGCCATTTATAAATCGTTCTGTTTATAAGTGGAGCGCCCTTAAAGAAAAGAAGTCCGTGCGCCGAATATATTACCTTTGGAACCTTAGTCTTTTTAGCTGCAATTCTTGCCAGAGCTCCGCCTATAGGAGTTGTGCATATTACCGCATCATATTTATCTTCCTTAAGAATAGCAATAAGCGCTTTGAGTGCGCGCCAATTACTTCTATGAAACGGATAGCTTTGTATGTCTATCTGCTTCATCTCGGCGGGAACTTCATTTTTATCGCCTATAAAATCCTTAAAATTAGCCGCCCATACTATTTCATGTCCCAACTCAAGCAACGGATAAAAATCGTTTTTATATCCGAGCGAATAAGTTTTTACCGTATTGGAAACAAACAAAATTTTCATATTTTCAAATCCTTCTTATCGACTTATTACTGTAAAAATCCTCACACACCTCGCAAATAGCCGCAGAAACCTCGCTCGGTATATTTGAATAATCCTTTGACGTCTCGACAGCCTTGACAAATGCGACGAGTTCGTATCTTATTCCCTCTCCGTCAAGCTGATAAAAATAGCGTTTATTATTTTTAGGATCTTCATATCTCACTTCAAAATATTCGGTATTCCACCAAGGTGCGGGAACATATACATACCCCTTTGTTCCCGAAATAACCAACGATCCCTCTGATTTTACACCGTCGCCTATTTTTATAGTCGCCGTTGCGTTTTCAAAAGTAAAATCAACCTTTGCAAATATCACGTTATCATTTTCGTCAAACTTTGCAACGCTATATTTTTCTTTTACATCTGTTCCTAAAATATGAAACACAGGAAGCATTGCGGTTGGACCCCATTCATTAAGGCAATAATGACAGTCTATACCCGAAGTAAGCATATCTCTTATGCTTGTGCAGGTAGCATCCACCGACACTACCTCACCTATTTTGCCGCTCTTCAAGAGCAACAGCAATCTCGAATATGCGGTAGAGTAAGCTGTTTTTATCGCTTCCATCAAAACAAGCTTCTTTTCTTTTGCGATCGAAAAGAGTTCCTCAAGCTGATCTTTTTTTACCGCTATCGGAGATTCACAAAGCACATGCTTTCCTGCAAAAAAAGCTTTTTTTATCTGATCGTAATGAAGCATGGGATCGGAGCAAATGTACAAAACGTCGCTTTTTTCCAAAACCTCATCAAAGCTCTTACATATATGTTCAACACCTTTAACGCTATCCGACATATTTGATATATTATCGGTATACACAGAATTTATCTCAAGTCCGTTTACATAACAAGATTCATTAAGAACTTTATTTAAGAAGAGCGAATTACCGACAATTCCCATTTTCAAGCTTCGGTTTTCTGCTCTGAGCTCGGAGCTTGATATACCTTCGGTCCTTTCAAGATATACTACCTTGCAAAACTCTCCGAGATAATCAAATGTTCCCTTCCAATCTGAGCCAACTGTGAAGATATCTATACCGTATCTTTTTATATCATCAATCTTCTGACCTTCATATTCCTCTACTATGACCTCATCAACAAGCCCTGTCGCCATAACTGCAGAAATACGTTCCACAAGGCTTTGCTGATTGTTGATCTTTCCGCGTGCTTTATCATAGTCATCGCTTGTGATACCGACTATAAGATAATCACCTAAAGCCTTTGCGCGTTCCAAAAGCTTTATATGACCGTAATGCAGAAGATCATAGGTACCGTAAGTAATAACCTTTATCATAACAGTCCTCTCTTAAGCATATCTTTCAATGCGTCTAAAAGTTTATCGTAATCCTCAAAACTAAGTTCGCCTATATGACCGACTCTGAATATTTCATCTTTAAGCGCACCGCCGTTTGGACACACCCATATTCCATACTCATCTTTAAGAGTTAAGAAAATATCATTTGCTGAAGCATTAAGCGGATGCAAAGGCGTTACCGCATTTGACATAGATTCAGACGGAACTGTAAAAGGAAGTTCCTTTACAGCATTTCTGAAATATTCGGCTCTTGCCGCTGTCTTCGCAACTTCAAAGGAAGCTCCGCCAGCCTTATCTATTGAGCGAAGTCTTGCATTTATCTGCAAAAGAATTCCAACTGCGGGAGTAAAAGGAGTCTGTCCTCGCTCTCCGTCTTTAAGAGCAGATTTCAAGTTAAGATAAAAACATTCTGCTTCGCTTTCATTCACTCTCGCAAGAGCTTTCGGAGAAAGCGCAATAATAGAAATTCCCGGAGGACACGCCAATGCCTTTTGAGAGCCTGTTATCATAATATCGGCACCGTATTTTTCCATATCAAAATCATCCGCCAAAAATGAGCTGATGGCATCTACTATAAGGAAAACCCCGTTTTTCTTACAGAAATCGCCTATTATATCCATATCGTAATGAACACCCGTTGACGTTTCTCCAACATTCACCGCAAATGCTGTATAACCGCAATCATTATAATTATCAAGCATTTCCTTTTTCAGAGCTTGTCCAACGTTCAGCCTTATTTCGGTATATTCTATTTTGTGTACTGAAAGTATATCGACAAACCGTTGACCGAAGCTTCCGCCGTTGACAACAAGAACTCTATCGTTTCTCGTCAAAGTATTTATTACCGCAGCTTCCATTGAAGCCGTACCCGAGCCTGTTATAAAAACCGTTCTCGAGTTTTTAGGAGCTTTAGCAAATTTCAATATCAATTCTTCGTTTTCAAGCATTACCTTTGAAAACTCTGCTGTTCTGAAATAAGGAACCTGCTCTGCGCCTATTTCTCTGACAATTTCATCAGCCTGAACAGGGCCTACTGTAAAATTGATCATATCAAGAACCTCTTTTTTAATCAAAATACCTTGCTTTTCAGCTATAATCAGTGCCAAAAAGCTTATTTATACATTCTACCGATGCATTTCCGCCATACTGCATATGAGCTTGCTTGAATGCTGCCGTTTTTTGGATCTGCTCCTCTACGTTCATATTGAGCAAAAGAGATATAACATCATCTTCGTTTTTAACAACTCCGTTTGGCATATTTTCTTCAAGATCATAGTAAAAGCCTCTCTGACTCTTATATTCATCATAATCATATCCAAAGCAGATCATCGGCTTTTCAAGAATACAGTAATCAAGATTTATACTTGAATAATCGGATATAAGGACATCTGCCGCCAAAAGAAGATGATTTACCTCAGGATATTCGGTGAAATTCTTTACAAAATCATCAAACTCAACGTTCATAAGCTTTGTAGTATACGGATGTGTACGAAGCAATACGACGTACTTATCGGAAAGCGCTTCCTTCCACTTTTTCCAATCAATAGGCGGAGCCAACTGATAACTTGAACCGCCGTCAACCGTTTCGCGCCAAGTCGGTGCATAAAGAATTATCTTTTTATCAAGCGGCAAGCCAAGATCTTCTTTGATTTGTTTTACTTTTTCAGCATCTGCCGAATAAAGCATATCGTTTCTCGGATATCCCGTCATTATAAGAGCATCTTCTCTCACACCAAAATCACGCACTATAAAGGGTTTCTCATAATCTCCGCATACACAGAAATAATCCACATAGTTCCAACGAAAATCCTTTCTTCCCCCAACCGCATTACCGCAAAGATTGATAAGTGCTCCGTGCCATGTGTTAAGATATACCGTCTTTTTCTTTTTAAAATGCAAGCCTCTTTCAATATTAACACAGCTTACCCAGTATTTTGCCTTAAGCGCTGTTTTAAAATATTTAAAGGTATCCATTTTTATTTTTTCGCAATTTTCTATATCGTATTTATCGGGATCGTTAAGTGCCCAAACTACTTTATATTTTTTTGTGAGTCCAAGCTCGTCCATTTTTCGGAAAATATCTCTCGGACTGTCATTATATTTTGAGCCATGTCCGTTCATCAAAACAAGGTTATCATCAATTTTTATAAACAACCCGATAAATCTGAAAAACGCGCTCATGGTAAATCTATAAAATGCCTGAACAAAAGCATTGTGCTTTATCAAATGTACTATTCTGCTTTTCAAAGCTATTTCTCCTTAAAATCAAAAACTAAATTGATTTAAAATTCTGTAATACAGTAAGAAAAATCGAACTCTTCTGTACCGACGTAGGTTAAAGACCCGAAAGCCTTTTTCAGTTTCTTTACGAATGGGCGGAATATATATACCGCAAGTCCGCAAAGAAAGCTCATATATATTTTTTTATTCATAGCCGCAGCTATATTCTTTGCAAGATTCTTGGTGCTTACATAATCCTTATTTTGCGGAAAATACAAACCGTCAAGCTCTTCTCTTACCGCCATTTCAACAAACGACGAAAGATTATCGACATTTATCATACTTCTCTTATTATTTACATTCGGAAAAAACGGAAGCTTTTTAACTATTTTAACTATCACTTGATAATTTCCCTTACATCCTTCGCCATAAACCATCGGCGGTCTTAATACCGCCACTTTAAAGCCTTCGCTTCTTAGTGCGCATATCCTTTCTTCCGCCTCAAGCTTGGATTTTCCGTAATTACTTACGGGTGTAGGAACTGTTTCCTTCGTAATAACCCCCGTATCCTTTCCGTACACACTCATAGAGCTCAAAAAGACAAATTGTGAAACACCCTCTGCCTTAGCTTTTTTTGCGGTTTCCTCAGCGAGATCACGGTTGACCTTATAATAGCTTTCGGCATTCTCTTTAGTTTCCTTCTGATGCGCAATTCCCGCAACGTGAAAAACAGCATCATATTCCGAAAAATCTTTTTCTCTCCAACTTCCGTCTATCATATCTACGGTATCAACAGAATACTCCGCAGAAAAACGTTCTTTAATAAAGTTTTCAAACGAAGTGCCGATATAGCTGTTAGCGCCCGTTATCAATATTTTTTTCATTCTTGAGAATCCTCTTTTTTGTTTTCGTTGTTTTCTTCTTCGGTTTTAGCTTTGTTATCTGCTTTTTTCTTCATTTCACCGGTACCGCCCTCAACAACTCCGTCGGATTTAAGAACAGATCTTACCGTACCGAAAAAGCACCTCATATCCATAGCGAAGCCCTTAAACTTTCCACTGTTAAGCTTCTCTACGTATTCTCCGTCAAGCTTTGCCTTAACGGGAATTTCAAGCTCATCCCTACCGTTTATCTGCGCCCAGCCCGTAAGTCCCGGTCGAACGTCGTTTGCACCGTATTTATCGCGCTCTGCAATAAGATCGTCCTGATTCCAAAGTGCGGGACGCGGACCGATTATACTCATTTTACCGATAAAGATATTATATATTTGGGGAAGCTCGTCAAGACTCGTCTTGCGTAAAAACTTGCCGATCTTACTTATGTATTGCTCGGGATTTTCAAGAAGATGCGTAGGAATATCGGGAGTATTGACTTTCATACTTCTAAATTTATAAAGCTTGAATATTTTTTTGTTTTTTCCTACTCTGTTCTGCTTGAATATAACAGGTCCCGGATCATCTATCTTTATAGCTATCGCAATAATAAGCATCGGCAACGCAAGAAGAATTATTCCTAAAAATGACAAAATAATGTCACCCATTCTTTTTAAAAAAAATCTATACATAAACAAATAAACCTTTCACATTTTTATATAAAAAGCGCAAAATATCACTAAGCACAATATTTCTATTATATTATAGCACTACACTCTATTTTTGTCAAGTAAATATATACATTATTATTATAATATTACATATATACAAAACAAAAAAAGCCCTTTGAATATTAAAATTCAAAAGGCTTATTTTTTCTTTTAAAGATTTTGTTTATAAATTATCTTGAATCCATTTTTATCCAAAAGCCAGAACGCGTCATCAAGAAGCTGATAATCATATTTGATAACGTCTTTTTCCTCCTCACTCACTCCGTCGCGTGCCGCCACCATTTTTCTGAAGGTAACCAAACCGTCAAAAGTAGTTATATTACCGTGTCTGCGGATCGAATAATTCTTTCCGTTGGTATATTTCACCTTACCTGCGCTCGTTACGACAGTTTCGTTAAGTATCTGCTCCTTCGTTGCGGGGATCATTCCCTTACTTATCATAAAGGAATTCCATCTCTGATGCTCGTGAACAGCCATATTTTTACGTCTGGATTCAGCAAAATCAAGATCGTATGTGACTATCGACTTACCGTTTGCTTTGGTAGAATATTTGGAAGTATCGGGCATATCATCTTTTGCGTATATTTTTAAATACTCTTCCTCATTAAGACCGTTCTCACCGTCTTTTTCGCAATAATCAAGTCCCATAAGGTTAAGCTTAGATCTTAAGCTTAAGCAGCAATACAGACTTGATTCTCTTTCCATCTGTGACTTTTCCGCATACCAATTCCGATAAGCTTTATCGTGCGTTTTCTTGATATACTCATCATCAATAATAACGTTTGGAGAAGTTGTTATATCATACTCAAGATCGTACACCTCATTACGCATTTGTGCCATTTTAAATATCTTATCGCCAAGGATCTTATCGATATTGTAAACAGTTTCGGCTTCGTTACCTATCACATAACAGCGTTTATCATTAACAAATGACGATGCAAGGCTTTCGCTTCTTATCTTGACAAAAATAATGAAATTATCAATTCCCCACTCCTTGCGCTTTTCTATAAGCTTTTGCGCCATATCTATATTTTCGAGATCGGTACCGAAAGCTACGATAACAAAGTTAAGAGTTTTACTTCCGTTTGTAGCAGACTGATATATTCTGTTATAAAAGTCCTTATCGTTTATGTCAAGAAGATTAAAATGTTCATCTGCAGGAAGCGACGGAAGAGGCAGATAATCTTCTTGATTCATATTATCACGTTCATTTTTGTATCTGTAATAGCTATGATTAAGATTTTTATTCTTATTCGCATCGTATTTATCGAAAACGTGATACTTGACCGTTTTTATATCCAATCCGTCATCACTCTCATAAAGGAACTGATTATTTGCAACCGAAGTAAGCAATATCTGCTGACTCGTCTTTCCAAAGCCTACAAAAAAGACATTCATTTCTACATCTTTTTTCAACAGCGAAGTCTCATAGTCTATATATTCTTCATTCATAAAAAGAGATATCGGATATTTATCAATAAAGTCCATCGCTATCTTTTGATATTTATTCACATAATTGATACAGCCGTACGCCTTTGATACTACTCCTTCATAAATCGTTTCATATCGGGGATCTCCGAAAACGAATATCCTCATATTCAAAAACAGCTTTTCTTTAACGGCATCCGATGACTCAGATATTTTTTGAGTAAATTTCTTGCAAAGATCCAGATTCTTTTCATCATTTCCTGTGTTGATAACTATTATGTATTCTCTGTCAAAACGGTTTGCAAGACGAAAAATGTTTTTGATCTGAACACTTGCGCCCGATGTGGAGATAAAGGAAATATTTTTCTTATAAAGCTCTGTGCACTCCACGTCGGAAATATTGTCGATTATAACCTTATTCCTTTTTTTATCACTCTTATAAATGAGCAGATTCTCAGAATTATAGCCAAATAAAAAGAGCTTATCTTTTTTTGTCAGCATCGCCTTGCATCCCTCTTTAAAGGACCATATCTGCTGTATCGTAAGAGAAAAAGTAAAAAGAAGCGCATTAAATCCTATAAGGATAAAGCAGAAATATATTGTAAAAGTATATACGGCATCAGCATCCATCAATGCTTTTATAGTCGACGTATCATACTTGAGAACGACGATGTTTATTATCTTATTTATCGATGAAAAAAAGGATTCAAGGATCGGCTTACCCGAATAAAGATGTCCCACAAAATACAATGGAATTGCCGTAAGATATATTATTGCACATTTACCCTTCTTGAAGCTTCTAAGAAAGGTTATTCTCTGCGCTCTTTTCTTAAAAATAAGGTTTGCCAGAACAAAGATCAATTCAGCAAACAACAGCACTAAACAGGCAAGTATAACTATTTTAGTCCCCATAAAAACACCCCCAAAAAACTTGATCGCATTATTGTTCGGTCTCATATTTCCAATCTATTATTCCGCCAAATTCTTTGACATTTGTATATCCAAGATCGACAAGCGCCTGTGCGGCTATCTTACTTCTGCGTCCGCTTCGGCAATAAACAAGAATAAGCTGTTCTTTATCGGGCAGCATTTTCTCTGCTTTTTCCGATATTTCATACTCGGGTATCATAATTGCATTCTTTATGTGTCCCGAATCGTATTCCGCTTGTGTTCTTGCATCTATTATAACGTATCCGCTTTGACTGTCGATAATTTGTTTTGCCTCTTCACCGCTGATCTGCTCATACGATAGCTCGGTAGATCCGTCATCAGCTGTTCCCTTTTGCTGACCGTTACAGCCTACAAATACAAACAAAATCATCAAAAACGGAACTGCGAAAAACAAAGATCTTAAAATTCTTTTATAACTTATAAATTTCATATATTCATCCTTGATTAAATCTATTCAATATAAATTTAATTTTAGCACAAACACAGCAAAAAGTCAACAAAAAATATAAAAACGTACTCAAAGCAAGTACGTTTTATAATATTATTAAACCATTTTCCATAAAAATACGATCAGTGTTTTCCAAAGATTTATCATCGGCAAAGCGGCTACAACAGATATTACAGTTTGAAGACACCAAGTCCTCTTTGTATATCCGTTTTTTTCTGATATAAAAAAATTAAAAACAAATATTCCTATCAACGCAATCAATGAGCAAATTAGCACAATAACATTAAAAGCAAAAAATCTTGGATATAATGACACAGCCGAGCCTGAATCGGGAGAAACAGACATAATAAAAGATAATACAATCAACAAACATTCGATTCCAAGACTTAAAAAGACTGCATAAGCCATAATAAATGCAATAACAATAAGAATTTTTTTCACATCTGCACCACCTTCCGATTTTATTATAGCACAGTTTAAAACGGAACGCAAGAAGTTGGAAAAATTGTAGGGATCGGCGTCTCCGACGATCTTCGGGCGGATATGCAAACCGGATTCCGCTGCGCTTCGCTTGCGGACCGGGTGCGCTTCTGCGGTAGCACTTCCAAAAACAAAAGCACTTCTTACGAAGTGCTTTTTGTTTTGAAATGTGTTGACAAAAAAGATGCCAAATCATTTATGAGCCTTTTTGAACTTTTCAAGCCATTTATATGCTTTTTCAAGTTGAATATTCACAACATTGCAAATATTCTTTGCCGTTTCTTCATTAAATTCTTGTACGAGTTTATAGCCCTTAGGGACAACAAAATCTTCTTTTTTCTTTTCGCTTACCGCAAGATAATCTTTTCCAAAACCAATGATTCGTTTTGCATATAGGTCTTGGTAATAAAACCACCCATCGTACATTCCTTTCAGACGATAGCGATTATTGGTATCCCATACGGTAACTTTTTCTATATCTATGCTTTCAAGCGCACAATTTGAATCCTTGGCATGCGGAAATATTGCGGATACTTCTACTGTAAAGGAACTGCCCCACTTGTTGGTTTGAAAGGTTATCAGTTCAATGCAGTCTCTATCGATCCTCCGAAAGTGTGGATACTTCCCCGTGAAATCGTTTTCAAGAAGCCTCGAAACAACATTTGACAAAATATAATTTTTCATTAACTCTCGCTTTGTCATATCCCCACCGCCTTTCTGAGTTCATTATATCACACTTTGGGGAGGATTGCAATACTATTGCGCCACGTTCCCGGAATTTCGCCTTTGGTGAATATATCTCGCTTTTCACGATGCCTCGCGAGCGGGCATCGGTCAGAAAGGCGGATATGCGAACCGGATTCCGCTGCGCTTCGCTTGCGGAGCGGGTGCGCTTGTGCGATAGCACTTCCAAAACAAAAAGCACCCATAAGGGTGCTTTTTGTTTTGGAGGCGCCACCCGGAATCGAACCGGGGATAGAGGTGTTGCAGACCTTTGC
>CALAXC010000311.1 GCA_937894775.1 uncultured Clostridia bacterium | reverse complement strand
GGTTAATGTATGAGAAAGATAAGGGAATCGAACCCATAACTAACCCTTAGGAGTTTTCATAGGTGTTCGTGCCTATCTGCGTGTAGACTGTTTTTGTGTAAAATAAGCGTAAAATCCACCGAAAAGGCAGATTTTACGCTTGGTAGGTTGTATGTTTGTTGGTGGTTTTTATAGTGCTTTGTAGCGTGCGGGTGTATAAGGGAATGTACAAATCACTTATGCCGTATTTTCCCAAGTATCGCGCCACCGATGATAAGAACTGCGCCGATGATTTGTATCGGCAGCATTGTTTCTTTCAAGAAGATCACCGAGAACAATACCGCTGACAGCGGCTCGAGATATCCGCATATCGCAACCGTCTGCACAGGCAGCTTCCCGATGGACGAGAAATAAAAATAACAACCGATGCCCGTGTTCAGAAGTCCCAATACAAGAATAGGGATAATACTTTGTGTGTCAATCTCCATACGGTAGCCTTGCTTAATGCCGACAAAGATCGCAACCGTCAGGAACGCAACAAATAGCTGAAGCATCGAATTTTCAAGCCCCGTGATGTCATTCGCCTTCTTGTTGAACATCACCATCAGCGAATAGCATATCGCCGAGAGCAGACCGCAGGCAAGTCCCCATACGCTCACACCGTTCTCGAATGCCGTTCCGTTGACGAGGAAAATGCCGACAAGTACTACGAGAAAGCTGCATACCTTGATTCTTGTGAGCTTTTCTCCGAACAGAAACGGCGACAGTATCATCACAATGACAGGTCCGCAGTAATAAGCGAGCGAGGCAAGGCTGACACCGATCTCGTCGTATGCCTCATACAAGAATATCCAACTTGTTCCCATTGCAATTCCCGACACAGCAAGGAAGATGCTTTGCGTTTTGTACTTGTAAAATGTCAGCTTCTCCCTTGCGATAAAGAAGATAGCGATCAGTAAAAGGCTACCGATCAATGTGCGTAAAAGCACGATCTCATAGCTGCTCAGATGTATCAAACTTGCCACAATGCCGTTTGAGCCAAACAGCAACAGTGCAAAGATATATTTCAAATACGATGTTTTCATTTCTTACCTCTTGACATTTTCGTGATAATAGTATATCATATTATCATAAATTACACAAGCGAATATATCTCATATTCATCATTACAAAAACGCATAGATAAAGGAATGAAAATGGACACCAACGTACAAAAATATATGGCGTTTATCAAGACCGTGGAGTATGGCAGCTTTACGAAGGCGGCAGAGATACTCAATTATTCGCAATCGGCGGTAAGCCGTATGATAAACGATTTGGAAAAGGAATGGAACGTTACGCTTCTTGAACGCAACCGCACAGGCGTGAAGCTGACCTCGGACGGAATGAAGATACTGCCAATCGCGCAAAGCGTATGCCGAGAGTTTGAGCGCTTGCAGGAGCAGATCGACGAAATAAATGGGCTTCAATCTGGACTTATCCGTATCGGTACGTTTTCAAGCGTGGCAACTCATTGGTTGCCGAACATCATCAAGGAGTTTCAAAAGGACTATCCCAATATCGACTATGAGCTATTGCTCGGCGATTACACCGAGATAGAGGAATGGATCAAAACAGGGCGCGTTGATCTCGGCTTTCTCCGTCTGCCAACTGTCGATGAGTTTGAAACGGTATTCTTGGAGGAAGATAAGCTACTCGTGGTTATACCCGAGGATCACGCACTTGTCGATAAGGACAAATTTCCCGTAAAGGCATTGTGCGATTATCCCTTTATGCTTCTTGAAAAGGGAGCGAAAGCTGAGATTTCCGAGGTTTTTGAGAGAAACGGCATTACGCCTAACGTGCATTTTACAACGTGGGATGATTATGCGGTGATGTCAATGGTTGAGGGAGGTCTCGGAATAGCTATTCTTCCCGAGCTGATACTGCGCAGAATACCGTACAGAGTTGTGGCGAAAGAGCTTGATGTGCCCGCGTTCAGAAGGATAGGCGTGGCTTATCGAAGCCAAAATGCGCTCTCTATTGCCGCCAAGAAATTCATGGAGTATTTGAAATACAGATAATTGTTATTAGACTACGCTTCCACGAGTTGCGACACTCCTGTGCGTCCTTGCTACTCTCAAAGGGAATACCGATGAAGATGATTCAGGACTGGCTCGGACACTCGGATATGTCGACTACGGCGAATATCTATAGCCACCTCGATGCCGTGACCAAGGCGGACACCGGCGCCGCAATGAGTAAAGCGTTGGGGTGAGAGAGCATAAGGAAAGGGCTGACCGTGAGGTCAGCCCTGTTACATTTTCTTCTGTTCGAGTAATTAACGTTTGCGCGTTAGTATTAAAGATAATTTACCGCCAAGATCACGATACTCGTGGCGATCATAACAATACCAACCACGCGGTTTAAGGTTTTTGCGTTAGATTTATTAGCAATTTTAGATGCAATTCTTGCCCAAAGCAGCGTGAACACAACGCACAGCACAAGGCAGAGAATATCGGGAATTCCCCCGATCATAAAATGACTAATGCCTCCCGTAAGAGCCGTAAACGCCATAATAAACACGCTTGTACCAACCGCCAAATGCATAGGGTATCCGAGGAAAGTGGTCAGAACAAGCAGCAGCATCATTCCACCCCCCGCACCTGCAAATCCGCAGATAAATCCAACGACTATGCCGCCGACGATTGCCTTGATCAGCCTGCTTTTGGGAGAAACAGCTTCGAGTTGCTCCCTCGTTTTATTGACGGGCTTTAAAAGAAAGCGCAGTCCAATGATGATCAGTGCTACCTGCATCGTGCCACTCATAGCTTGCTCGGGCAGAAAGCTTGCCACAAAGCTGCCAATCATCGTTACAATAAGCACGCTAATCAATAAAGGCAAACTGTTTTTAATGTCTAAGTTGCCACTTTTTTTATAGGTATATGCGCTGACCAAGCTTGCTAAAACGTCGCTGATCAATCCTATACCCACCGCATCGTAGGCAGGAACGCCCAAAAAGGTGATTAGCATAGGTCCTATAACCGCAGCAGCACTCATTCCTGCGAACCCTGTTCCAATACCTGCGCCCGCACCTGCGATAAAGCACACCAGTATTTTGATTAAAATATCTCCCATAATGTATCCTCAATAAATTTTGTTTTAATGGACTATTTACAATATAAAAATTAAGGACCGCAATTCGTGAGAATTGCGGTATTTTTGCGGAGAGAGATTCGACCCTCGCACGCGTAATCCTCGGGCTTACAATTATTTTGCTTCCAAGTAATAAAGTTTACCAAATAAATATCGTTTGCTTTTTTGATAGGGGCAATCTTCTTTATTGCCGATGTATAGAACACCTCCGCCGCTTGCGAATGTGCGTAGGATCATTACGTTTCCTCGTTTACCGATTTTACAAACTTCGTTGTAAATTTCAAATGCAGTGGGATGCCAATGAGTTAACCCGCTTTCAACCTTGCCGAAAAGCATCTTGGAAACACTCAAATAACAGTCATGAGGATCAACGCCAAGTTCAATACGGATATCATCGTATAAGTTCCAAACAATATTGCCGTCGTCCGATAAAAGCTCAAATGTACCGCAGAGGTCCGGTGTTTGTAACATCATTTCATAAAGGTCTTTTGAGTTTTGAGGAATGAGCATTTTAAGCGGCGACTCTTCATTTTCAAATGCTTCGTCATATCCCCACGTAATATAGATTACCTCGGGAATATTTACCTCGTTTAAGTTTGCCAAAGGAAACATTTTTCTTTCAATCAAAAGTTTAATGGGAAGGTCAGGTTCTTTATCGAGCTTTGCAATCAGATTCTTGTGAGCTTCTTCAAATCCACTCCAATCACCGTCGCGATCAACTTGCCATTCTCCTTTTTCCGCATCAAAATCAATTTGTTCAAAATCGGGGAAAAGATATAAGGTGTCGTTAAAAATAAAATATTCAAATCCGTTTGATTCTTGCTTGATATATTGCATCGGAAGATTACGTTGAATGGCAGAATTGTAAAAACGGTACTCGGGTGAATACAGCAAGTCCGTCATGAATTTTTGATTAAAATCCAAATAATACCGAGATTTTTTATATTCTTTTTTGTTTTTCGGTATTTGAACAAGAGCACAAATTCCCGCAGAGATCAGACATATAAGAATCAACGGAGATAATAGAACGACCAATAAACCAATCAATAGTTTTTGATACCATTTCATTTTGTTCATCAGAAAATCCTCCTTTCGGTAGTATGAAAAAGCCGCAAGACTCCTATGTCCTGCGGCTTCTTTTCGCGGCAGATGCCGCATTTGGCGGAGCGGGTGGGATTCGAACCCACGTGCGGTTGCCCGCAAACTGATTTCGAGTCAGCCCCGTTATGACCTCTTCGATACCGCTCCATAAATATGATGCAACAGCGTGCATCATATTTATGGAGATCGGAAAGATGAGGCTCGGCGAGCTTGCTCGACGAATCCTCTTCGCATACCCAGCCCGAAGCTCGACAAGCTCGCTTGTCAGGCGCAGGGCGTGGGTATCTTCGCCAAAGGCGAAATACCGCTCCGTGATGCATACTGTACATTTTTAGTTGTTTTGAATTTTGCACGGCTTTTGCAAGGCCGATGGTAAAATGCGTTCACTCAAAATTCAAGAAAAATGAAGCATTTGCGAGATAATCGGAGGAAAAACGAGCTTTCGCAAGTTGCAGAGTGATAAGCTCGGCTACCTTTCGAGCGACCTGCGCGCGTGGGCAGGAAAGCATTCTTTTTCCAACGAGCAATATTATATCACAACAAAACCGATTTTGCAATAGAAAAATTTAAAAATATCAAAAAAGACGAAAACTTTTATAAAAAACATCGCGGAGACGGCTTCTCCGCGATGTTTTGGCTATGTATTTTACGACGTCGGGAAAAATCTGCGCATACTGTCGGCTACGGCGTTTATGGGCATGGTCTGAAGAATGACCTTGTCGGGGCCCTTGACAACGGTGTTGAAAAGTCCCTCTCCGCCGAACAGCGCGTTCTTTGCTCCGGGGACGGAAACGATATCCATAGAGCAGGTGGCGTCCATAGCGGCAAGGTAGCCCGTGTCTACGATGATGGACTGACCTGCGGCAAGCTCGTACTCGCACGCATGGCCGTCGATTTCAATAAATGCGATGCCGTTGCCAGAAAGCCTTTGCATTATAAAGCCTTCACCTCCGAAAAGTCCCGCGCCGAACTTCTTGCGGAAATGCACGGAAAGCTCAACGCCCGATTCTGCGGCAAGGAAGCCGCTCTTCTGCACGATAAGCTCGTGACCGGGTTCAATCTTTATGGCGCGTATGGACCCGGGGAAGCTAGATGCAAACGCTATCTGACCTATGCCACCCGTGGCGGTATATTTGTTCTGGAAGATCGCCTCGCCTGCGAACATTCTGCCAAGAGCCTTGCCAAAGCCGCCGTTTGAGGTGGTTTCCATTTTCATATTAGGGCTCATCCAGCTCATAGCACCCCTCTCGGTGCAGAGCGACTGTCCCGCCTCGGGATAGCAAATTACAACGGGCAGATGTCCGCCCTCAATCTCATATCTGATCATTGTTATTCTCCTTTCCTCTTTCTCTCGCTTCTGCAAGAGCCTTATTAATATGGTCGATGAGTCTTTGACTCATAACTGCGGCAGCCTCAATATGTACCTTGTGAAGCTCACCGTCATCAATAAACAGCGTCATGGAATCCTTATTTGGGCGAAGTAATTTGATGTTTGCAAATTTATAAACCTTTTTGTTGCCAAGGAAGGTGGAATATTGGAATTCCTCCTCCGAGAGGATATAAATACGCTGATTTTTGTAGCAAAGAAGAGCAAAAGGGGCAATAACAAAGAATAAAATACCAAAGATGAGGAAGGGAATATTTTTACCGATTATAGAAAGTGCAACAAGAATAAATCCGCCGAGAATTGAGGCGAGGCCAAAGCCTGCGATCCACTCGGGCAGATGCATATCCGCCTTCTTCGCCTCCTCGTCAACACCGAGAAGCTTCTTACGCAAGCGAACATAGCGGTGCATCTTGTCCATATGCTTATGC
>CALAXC010000310.1 GCA_937894775.1 uncultured Clostridia bacterium | reverse complement strand
GGCGGAAACGGTGCGATCGAGCTTGCCAACGAAGTTGTCAAGCTTTGTGAAGAAGAAAATGAGTTTACATTCAGCTATGAGCTTGAAGGAACTATCGAAGACAAGATCAACGCGATCGTTCGTAAGATTTACAGAGGTGAAGGTGCCACCCTTGCCGCTGCTGCAAAGAAAGAGGCAGACAGACTTACTGCTGCCGGCTACGGCAATCTCCCCATCTGTATGGCAAAGACCCAGTATAGCTTCTCGGACGATATGACAAAGATCGGCGCACCCGAAGGATTTACCGTAACGGTTCGTGCTCTCAGACTTTCCGCAGGCGCAGGATTCATCGTTGCGCTCACAGGCGACATTATGACAATGCCCGGTCTTCCCAAGGCTCCCGCGGCAGAGCGTATCGACGTCGACGAAACAGGAAAGATCAGCGGACTCTTCTGATTGATCTGAATATAATTAAAGCCGACAGATCGTTTGATCTGTCGGCTTTGTGTTATTCTTCATAAGTAAGATTGAGCAATTTTGAGATCGTTGCAATCTCGTATGGAGGGATCAGTATCTCATAGATAGTTCCCTCATGCGCAATTTGAAGTGAGTAGTGATACTTGTAAAATACAGTACCGTACTGATTTTGTGTCAGCTTATATTTTTTATATTTTTCGGAATTAATAGCGCTGTCTTTGTTCCAGCCTTGGCTTGTAACTTTTTTAGTGATCTTTTCTATCTTAACGAAATCGCTTTTCTTAAATCCCAAAACCATTGTTATATCTGCAAGGAAAATTTTGCTTTAGTTCTGGAAAAGATAGCACTCGACAGTCTGGTATTTGGACATTCCTGAGACAGGGACATCACCGCTTTTTTTCAATTTATAGACATAAACAAAAATATCTATCTTAGGTGCATTGAATGGAATTCCAAGCTGCTGCTTTGCGAGATCTATAGCCTCTTCGCTGTTATTAACGAATTCTTTGAATTCTTCACTGTTGGTGTGTTGCTTTTTCTTAAAAAATTCGTATGCTCGTAATATGCCGAATACGATACCCGAGATAGCAGCGGAGTAAAATGCCCAGGGCGCATTCTTGAATGCTTCTGAAACGGAAACATCCGCACGTAGTATGCCAACAACCGTTACCATTGCAACAAAGCCTGCTAAAAGGCGAATGATAGACAAAGGAAGCGGCAGACTCATTTTCTTTTCTTGCAAACCTTGCTGGGTGTTTATATCGTCGATTGCTTCTTGTCCGTCAGATGGTATCTGCTTTTCAATAAAACAAGCTCCGTCATACTCTGCTATCTGGCTTTTTAATTTTGCGTTATAAAGAATCCCAAAAACATTTTTCATAACAAGCTCCTAACACTAGAGTGGTTAAATGGTTCACCAAAAATCTGTCTGCTTTGAACCGACTACAATATCATAGCCTTCGGGCATTCTGCCTTTTTCTTCGTCCATTCTTCTGATATGGTCGTTGAGCGGAGGATAGAAGGAGTATTTCGGCTGTCTTGCGGGACTTTCCTTGGGCTCGGTTTCAATCACAGTGCAAACGTCGCTTGCAATGTAATCGTCGAGCTTCTGTTTGAGATACATTACTCTTTCATTGCCCTCGTCGTACTTATCAACTGCATCAGGGAAGGAGTCGAAGTAGAAATATCTGTTTCCAACTGCCGAGTAAACAAGCTTGTCTTCACCGGAAGCAACCATATAGATACCGATTGTGCCGTTGCCGTACTGCGAATATACAAGGTCGTGCGAATCGGTCATAAGGTTTACTCCGTCAAAGTCTGCGGGATCATAGTCGATTCCACAAGCAGAAAGAAGCGTAGGAGCAACGTCAACAAGTGATGCGGGATCTACTCTTATTTCGTGTTCCTTGCCCGGAATCTTGAGAAGGAAGGGGATTCTTGCTGCTGCGTCAAGCATTGTGCGCTTACCCATGGAAGCATAGTCCCCCATCATATCTCCGTGGTCGGAGGAGAACATAATGATCGTGTCGTCATAGATGCCCTTTGCCTTTAGCTCTGCAATAATTCTGCCGATCTGATAGTCAACGAAGGAAATGCAAGCGTAATAATACTGGTTGAGAAGCTCAAGGCGTCTGGGCGAGATTCCGAGAGCATCGCAGGTGTACTTGTTGCGAAGCATATCCTCGTAAGAATCGGGATCTTCGGGAACGAAAGGATCGCGAACGTTTTTGCGATACATCTTGTTCCAAGGCGCAGGCGGCGCAAACGGGGGATGCGGGTGAATAAAGGAAGCTACAAGGAAAATGGGTTCTTCATCGGTATCCGCATTCTTGATGAACTCAACGCAGTTGTCGCCTATCCACTGTGTTGGATGCGCTTCTGCGGGAAGCTGGGAAATCTGAGGTATGTAATACATATCAGATCTCTGACCCATATAGTCGAATACGTATTTGTAGGGAGAATTACAGATGAAATTTGTGTAATCATCATCGGGATGAGAAAGCTCCTCCTGTGTGATTCTCTTTTTGAAGCCCATACCGTCATAAAGCACGGGGGAATTGTGCATTTTACCGATTGCACAGGTGTTGTAGCCTGCATCAGTAAAGCGCTTGTAGAATCCCTCACCGTCATAAGCAATGTTGGGATTGTTATTGTTGTTTCCCGTTCTTGCGCAGTATTGTCCTGCCTTCATACAAAGTCTTGCGGGAACGCATACCGGAGAAGGTGTATAGCAGCGGTCGAAAACTACCGCTTCGTTTGCGATACTGTCAAGCGCAGGTGTTACGATATTATCGTTGCCGAGCGCGTGAATTGTATCCGCTCGTTGCTGATCGGTGAAGATCATCAAAACGTTTTTGCG
>CALAXC010000309.1 GCA_937894775.1 uncultured Clostridia bacterium | reverse complement strand
TCCTCAGTCTTTACAACGCAGAAAAAAGCGAAAACCTACTGCCTGTTAAATTCTGACGTCCTTTCATAATTATATATTCCTTTCATTACGCGAGAACCGCCCAACACAGCTTGGGCGGTTCTTACATTACATAGCCGATGGCAACGTCGGTAAAAACATAACGGAGGTTCACAGATGATGGAAAGAAAAATCAGACGCGGTGAGATCTACATTGCTGACCTCGACCCTGTTGTGGGATCGGAGCAGGGGGGAGAGAGACCCGTGCTGGTCATTCAAAACAACGTGGGAAATACGCATAGCCCCACGGTTATCATTCTCACTATTACAAGCAGATTTCATAAGAAAAGAAATTTACCTACTCATATCCCAATCGAAAGCAGCGATCTTTCTATGAGTTCGATTGCACTTGCCGAGCAGGTGCGAACCGTAGATAAGTCAAGGCTCATCCATTACGTTGGGCGAGCGAGCAAAGAGTCGATGGATGCTGTTGACCAAGCGTTGAAGGTCAGTATGGGGGTGAGCTAATGACAGAAGAACTGAGAAATCAAATGATATATCTTGCTTCGGTTGATATGCTCCGCCGAATGTTGAGAGATAAAAAGTTCGACAAGAAGGTTCTTGATCGACTCAATCACAAGAACGCAGAAACAATGAATGTCAAGGTTGTGGAGCTGTAAAATCGCATCCTTGTTGGATTTTCAAAAATCAATAAAATTATAGTAGAAGGAGGCGAGAAAGCAATGATTACTAAAAAGAACGTCCAAATCATTCAACCTACAATCGGACTTGAAGCAGAAAGGCTTATCAGAGTTGCGGCTTATTGCCGTGTAAGTACAGACTCAGACGACCAAGCAGATTCCTTTCTCTCCCAAGTGAAATACTATAATGACTTTTTCAAAGCGCAGAGCAATATGGTTCTCGTTGATATTTATGCCGATGAAGGCATAACGGGAACGTGTATGAACAAGCGCGATGAATTCAAGCGGCTCATCAAGGATTGCACACTTGGGCGAATAGATAGAGTTTACGTTAAGAGCGTTTCGCGTTTTGCGAGAAACTCGCTTGAGTGTCTTGAGACCATACGAAAGCTGAAAGAGTGCGGTGTCAGCGTCGTTTTTGAAAACGATAACGTTGATACCAAAACGATGAACTCCGAACTCATCCTTTACGTTAAGAGTGCATTTGCTCAAAGCGAAGCACTTGCAGGCTCTCGCAGAGTGTCCACCGCGTACAGAATGAAAATGGAAAACGGAACATTCTTTACTTACAATGCTCCGTTTGGGTATCGTTTGGAAAATCAAAGGCTTGTTATCGAGCCGAGCGAAGCGGAGACCGTAAAACGAATCTTCAGCTTGTATTTAGCGGGTAATGGAATAAACACAATAGCAGCAATTATGAATAGGGAAGTAGTTGCAGGTAAAACGCATTGGTCATCCACGATGATAAAGTACCTTCTCACAAATGAGAAGTATATCGGGGATAGTATGATGCAGAAAACCTACACTCCACAGGTCTTTCCACTTCGAAATATCCCCAACAAAGGAGAGCTTGATAAATACTACGCGGAGAACACACACGCTCCTATTATAAATAAGGAAGATTTTGAAACGGTTCAGCGGATTTTACAGAGCAGGGGCGAACTGATCAAGACGCAAGCGACAAAACGGTTGCTAACAAAGATGCTTGTCTGTGATGAGTGTGGTTGGTCATACAAACACAAAGTTCAGAGCAACGTTGATTATTGGATCTGCTCAAGAAAAGGAAACGCCGGGTTTGAGTGTTCGGGACCAAACATTCCCGAGCAGGCTGTGTTCGATGCTTTCATTCGAGTATATAACAAGCTTCGTTATTTTGAAAAAGAAGTCCTTGACTCCGCACTTTCGATGATGAGCGATCTGAGAACGAGATTGATTACGGAGAACGATGAAATCCGTGAGATCGACATTGAGGTTGCAAAGCTCTGTGAGCAGAACAACCGATACGAAAGATACCGTGAGAAAAAGATAATGGACGATGTTTCCTATATGGAACAGACCGACAGATTGAAAGCGAGACTAACCCAACTGAGAAGTCGCAGATTAAAGCTGTTGAGTGAGAATGAAAATGAGCAGATGATCGAGCAACTTAAAATGCTCAAGGAGATTATTCAAGATTATCCAAAGGCAATAGTTGAGTTCGATGAAACACTCTTTACTTCAATCGTTAGCAAAATCAAGGTTTGTCACGATGGAACGCTGATCTTTGAATTGAAAGGTCAGCTCTCATTAAAAGAAAGAATCGAGGTGAGCAGGAAATGTGCATAAGAACAATTCCGTATGGATATGTGGTCGAAAGCGGAGCAAAGGTCATAGTTGCGGATGAAGCAACAGTTATTACCGAAGTCTTTGAACGTTACTGCTCGGGAGAAACCTTCAAGCAAATTGCCGATTCACTTACGGAACGCGCAATAAAGTTCTTTGAAGGTAATTCTTCTTGGAACAAGAACAACATCGCCCGAATGATAGACGATGCCCGGTATCTTGGGAACGAGGAATATCCCTCGATCATTTCAGCCGAGTTGTATTCAAAGGTTAAGACTTGCAGGGAAGGAAGAAGCGCAAAGAAAGCGGAACTTCCTTCCGCAGCAAAGCTCATCAAGGACAAGATTGTGTGCGGTCAATGCGGCAAGCACTTCGCGCGGAAAAGCAAATGGAAAACACGAGAGAAGTGGATATGTTCAAGTGGGTGTAAATGCTCGGTGTATCTTGACGATAAAACGATCATCGACAACATCAATTCGGTGCTCTCTAATCCCGTAATGGCAAATTTGCAGAGAAGAAACAGATCCGGCTATCATCCCGATTCTGATATTACAAGACTAACCAATGAAGTCAATCGAATGATGGAGCAGAGCAAAGTTGAGTTCAAAACGATAGCCAGCTCCATATTGGAATGTGCTTCAGCAAAATTCGATTGTTGCAGCGTGGGAGAGAATGACGAGCTAACACAAGTTATCTTGGAAATGTACTCAGAGTCTCAAACAGAAAAAGGAC
>CALAXC010000308.1 GCA_937894775.1 uncultured Clostridia bacterium | reverse complement strand
AATATTACTGTCTGGGCTTGCCCACGAACAACGTCACCAATTCCTAATTTATCCAGAACATTTTCTATCAAAGGTTTAAAATCATAATCGTCAAGCATATTATTGGTGAATCGTTGCCATTGGTCGTTATCCAAAAACTCCACTGCGCAGATTCTAAAATCTTGAACGTCTGGCTTGTTCGCCTTGCGTTCAAAACGAATTTTGTTGTTAATTGGAATCACCTCCAAAGTATTCGTTGAATTGATCTCTGTCGGCATCAGTGAACTCGATGCCGAATGCAGAGGAAATAATGGTTAGCAGGTCGCTTTCCTCGCTTATCGTTAAGAAGCAATCAGCCAACCTTTGATAGAAATTTTCCTCACTGTATCTGTCCGTGAGGTAGGACAGGTAGATAAGTTTTGCTTTGCTCACGTCATCTCTCGTGAGACCGTTCTCCGCAAAGACAGTATCGATTTTTTGAAGCTGAACTTCATTCTCATCGATCTGCTCTCGTACCTCGGTCGGAAGGTTTTCGTAAATGGCATCGTATCCGACGATGTCGGCGACTTCACCTGCGTTCATCCAACCGAACAGACCGTAGATGGCTATCACGGGTATGAGGACAATAAAAAGAACTATGCCAATGACATAGCCCAAAAACTTTCTGCCTTTTTTATCTCCGACAAGGAACTGCAATACTTTAAGTGCTACCTTGCCAACGGCTGCCCAAAATGCGACAATCACCTTCCTTCATGTTTCGTTGTTACATCGTCATATCAAACGAATCATCCTCGTCTATATCTTCGAGATCCTCCGAAGCAAACTCGGACATATACTGTTCGTATGCGGTGTTGTATTTCTCGTAGTTTTCAGCACCCATATCCTTGAGGGTCTGCTCATCGAACTCCCACAACGGATATTCGCAGAAGCCGCTGTGCTTGGTGAAGCCTGTGGGCTTTGCCATACCTTGTTCGAGCAGTTGGGCTGTGAAGTCACAGTTGTTGGAATCGATATAGGCACAGTTTTTCATGCCGATGAACTCACCGAAGGAAACCGTCAGCATACAGTATTCTTCGGGTTCGGATTCGTCCGTCACATCTTCAAGCACGATTGCCAAGCCGGGCATCTCGTTGCCCATGAAGTCCTGCACCGAATACAACTCCAAGCGTGGCTGTACGGTCAACTCCTGACCGTAAAAATCTTTGATCTGATATTTCATCTTGTTTCCTTTCTGCGAAAGCCTTTTTCTTTGATTATTGCGTACTTATTTCTAACCCTTGACAGGCGGTTTATCTTCGTCTGTGGGCTTCAAAAACCCTTGACAGACCTCGGTTGTTGGGGCGAAGGTATGTGTGGGTGGGTGTTTATCTTACCGCCACACAAGCCTTCAAAACCCCTTGGTTGACCTTGGTTATCTGCCACCTGCATCGCCGAACAGCTTCGCCTTATATTCGGGGGCCTTTACCTGCAAGAGATATCTTTCGTTACCGCATTTATAGAGACAAGTGCCTCGCTCGGGATACTTGATCAGATCAAACTCCGACTCCTCCACCTGCAGAGATTCCATAAATTCTCGCGGGTTGATGTTGCCGGGGTTGAAGTAGAACTGATGCGTGGGGATCGAGAACAAGGGCTTCGTGTATTCACGGACGCCGGGCAGGAGGAAGTCTTCGATGTTCTGTGATGCGAGGATGAGCGAGGAATCCTTCTTACGCACTCTTTTGCAGGCGGTTCGGATGTAGTCGATCGCCGTGAGGTTCGTGAGGAACAAATAAAGCTCATCGATGGCGGCAACGGTATTGCCGTTCACGAGGAGCTTGTGATTCATGTAGGACAGGATGTTGAAGAGCATCGTGTCCTTCAGTTTCTTGTTGGAGTCCATCAGACCCTTGACACCGAAGACAATAAATTTATCATCGGAGATGTTGGTGTGACCGTTGAAGAACTTCGACTCCGCGCCCTTGCACATGGAGTTGATGCCAAGGCAGATTTCGCGGAGAAGGTCTTCGGTAAAGAGCGACTTGCTTCCTTCCTCGTACTTGTGGTACTCGGCTTCCGTCAGCTCATAGAGATCGGACATAATCGGATAGTCGGTCGGCTTCAGTTTACTGTAGTCCGTGCTGTCCGTGATGCCGAACTTCTCATAGAGCCTTGCCACAAGGATTTCAAGTGCATCAATATGAGCATCGGAAAAGTCCTTGTATGCACGGAAGAAGTCCTTGAGATACGAGATGTGCTGTGAGAGTCTGGTGGATTTACGGAATGCTTCGGGAGCATCGCTGTCCTCATCCGCACTCTCGCTCCATGCTTTCGGCTCGAGCGGATTGATAATGTACTTGCCGCTCATGAGGTCGATGTAGCATCCGCCGAGGTTATTGGCAAGGTCTTCGTACTCCTGCTCGGCATCAAGGGAGATGATCGACTTGCCGGCTTCACGCAGGCAGGTGAGCAGAAGCTTCATCAGATACGACTTACCTTGTCCG
>CALAXC010000307.1 GCA_937894775.1 uncultured Clostridia bacterium | reverse complement strand
GTGCAGCTGATTCGTAATCAGCAGGTCGTGTGTTCGAGTCACATCACCAGCTCCAAAATTAAGGGATTGTTCTATACAGTCCCTTTTTGTTTTACGAATCAAAAGCTGATTCGTAATTTGCCCTGCGGGCAATGTTGCATTAGGTCGTTATTTACCGATAGAGAAAGGATAGAGAAAGCAAAGTGCAATCTCCATCCTTTTTACTTTATAATCACGCGTTTGTGAGTAGAAAATTAAATTATTCTTTTATTTTATCTTCAATTTCTTTTGCATATCCCAAAGCTTGGTCTGCTTCAACGTCATATCCGTTCTTGCGGTGAATATCTGCAATTTCCAAATAGATTCGGTGTGCCTCTTTGAAGTTTTCAAGCTTTCGATGGCACATAGCAATAGAATATTTTTCATCACAAAAATATGTTCCTATATCTCCTGCTTTTTCATAGTAGGTAATTGCTTCTTCATATTTTTTCATATCTTGATAGATCCATCCAAGATTGATATACAACTCCCAATTATCGGGAAATTTTTGAATAGCCTTTTCGCACAAGGCAAGAGCTTTTTCATATTGTTTATCCCAAGTATATGCATCGATAAGCAATACCCATTCTCTTACGTCAAGCTCTCCGTTAGCTTCATCCATCTCACGCTGACGCTCTGCTATAATCTGTGAGCCCTTTCCCAAGTGGAACAACATATCATCCTTCATTTGAGCTGCTCGTCTATACGGAAGCGCATTTTTATCGGTTTTATCAGCCAAAACCTCATCAAACCATTTAAGTGCCTCTTCCTCACAATATGCCATCATAGCTTTATGTATCCAGCCATAATCCCATTTGTCTTGTAACGATGCCTCACCCGATTTTATCAGCTTTTGATATTCAAGACGGCATCTCATAAAATCTTCAGGATCATCGCTTATTTCATAAAGTGCAGAAAGTCTTTGAGCATAGTTATCATACGCCACCGACTGTTTTTTAAACAGATCATCTACCAAAACACCGTAAAGCTCGGCAATTTCGGGAAGTATCAATACGTCGGGGAGGGTATTTCCGCACTCCCATCTTGATACGCTTTGGGCGGTTACACAAAGCTTTTCGGCAACGTATTCCTGTGTATATTTTTTTGCTAATCTGAATTTTTTCATATTTTCTGAAAACACAGTTATCTTCATATATATTATCTCCTTTTTGATTTTTTGTAAGCTTACGGTTATATTATAGCATCGAGAAAGCAAAATAACAATATCTCATTTTATGATTAAACTCTCATTTTGTGCCTAGAAACACAATAACAAATACCGTTGATAGTAATTATCTTTGTAAATAGAATATTTTATATAGCATAACTGCGGTTAGCTATATCTTCAAAAACAAACATCAATCAACAAATTTCTTCAAACTAACAAAAAGGTCTTGATTTATTGCCTACTTCGTTGTATAATAAATATGTATAGTCTTGTTCTTTTGGAGGATGTTATGAGCAGAGTTTCTAAGCATAATTATTATCTTGATATTGCCGAGACGGTTGCCGAAAGATGCACTTGTATGCGTAAAAAATTCGGTGCTATTATTGTAAAGGACGATGTTATAGTTTCAACGGGTTATAACGGTGCGCCCAGAGGCAGACAGAATTGCAGCGATCTTAATTGCTGTATGAGGGATAAGCTGAACATTCCGAGAGGTGAAAGATATGAGCTTTGCCGTTCGGTTCACGCAGAGGCTAATGCTATTATTGCCGCTTCTCGCGAAAGAATGCTTGGCGCTACTATCTATATGGCTTGTATTGATTCCAAAACGGGAGAACTTGTTTCGGGAACAAACAGTTGTATGATGTGCAAAAGACTTGTAATAAATGCGGGTATATCTCAGCTTATCGTTCGTGATACCCATGACGATTACCGTGTTATAGATGTTCAGTCCTGGATAGATGACGATGATTCTCTTTCGGGAATATTCGGATATTGATAACGGTGATAACTAATGATAGAAATAAAACGGCTTAGTGCCGAGCATATTGCAGAGGTCGCTTGCATAGAGGAACTCTGCTTTTCTATCCCTTGGAGTGAAAAGTCGCTTGAAATGCTATTGAAGAGCGGAAATGTAGGGATCGTTATTTTGTGCGACGGTAAGGTCGTCGCTTACGGTGGAATGCTTACCGTTCTCGATGAGGGACAGATAACTAATATTGCTACGCATCCCGAATACAGGCGCAAGGGCTTCGCGAGAATGATAATGCACGAGATAGACAGATATGCCGAAGAAAATGATATTGCTTTTCTTTCTTTAGAGGTAAGAGAAAGAAATCTTGCGGCGATCTCGCTTTACTCTTCGTGTGGCTGGAATATGGCAGGTGTCAGAAAAAATTTTTATGTTGCTCCGCTCGATAATGCCATAGTAATGACTAAAGTTTTTGAAAGGTGATTGATTATCAATGTATATTTTGGGAATAGAAAGCTCCTGCGATGAAACATCTGCAGCCGTATTGTCTGTCGATGAAAACGGTCATAAGGTACTTTCAAATATAGTTGCATCTCAGATAGAAACTCACCGTCTTTACGGCGGAGTGGTTCCCGAGATAGCAAGCCGTGCGCATATAGAAGCGATAAGCTCGATAACCTATGAGGCGATTTCCGAGGCGGGGATAACTATTAAGGATATTGGCTGTATTGCCGTAACATCACATCCGGGACTTATAGGGGCGTTGCTTGTCGGTGTAAACTTTGCTAAGTCTTTGGCTTTTGCAAATAATATACCTCTTGTTCCTGTAAATCACGTAAAGGCTCATGTTGCGGCGGCATACCTTGAATACCCCGAGCTCAAAGCACCTTTTTCCGCGCTTGTGGTATCGGGTGGGCATACTTCTTTTTATGACGTTGTTTCTCCCACGGATTTTGTTGAGATCGGTGGAACACGCGATGATGCGGCAGGCGAAGCTTTTGACAAAATAGGCAGAGTCATAGGAATGCCATATCCTGCGGGTGCGGCTATGGATAAGCTCGCTTATGAGGGCGATCCTTTATCGGTAAAGCTTCCGTCACCTGCGCTTATTGGCGATAATGCCGATTTCTCATTCAGCGGACTTAAGACGGCGGCTCTTAATTATATAAATTCCGAAAGACAAAAGGGAAGCGAGCCGAATGCTGCCGATATTACTGCATCTTATACAAAGGTTATAGTTGACGCCATAGTAAAAAAGACAGATTATATAATTAAAAAATATTCTCCGAAGCAGCTTGTCCTTGCGGGCGGAGTTGCGGCAAATTCACATATAAGAGCGGCGCTTGAGGATTTATGTAAAAAGCGAAACGTTACTTTTTGCAGGCCGAGTCTTGCTCTTTGCTCGGATAATGCGGCAATGGTTGCGGCGGCAGGGTATTATGAGTATTTAAACGGAAATTTTGCCGATACGTCACTTAATGCTTCGGCAAATGATGATGGTACTTGATTTTTACGTTTCAGGAGAGTTAAAAAATGTCTGAATATACCGAAAAAGATATTGTAAATAACGAAGACGGTAATGACCGTTCTTGCGTTGACAGAGTAGGAAACATTTCACGCCCCGACGTTTCGTCTGCGGTCGTAAAGCGTTTGCCTAAATATTTCAGATACCTCCGTCAGCTTATACGCGAGGGAAAAACACGAGTAAGCTCTGCCGAGCTTTCTAAAATGATGAATTTTACCGCTTCACAGATAAGACAGGATCTTAACTGCTTTGGCGGATTCGGACAGCAGGGATACGGATATAACGTAAATTATCTTTATTCAAAGATCTGTGAAATATTGGGAGTCAGTTGCGGTTTTCGCGCAGCGGTAGTAGGCGCGGGAAATCTTGGTACAGCGCTTGTTAAAAGTCCGATGTTTGAAAAACGCGGTGTCGACGTTGTGGCTATGTTCGATATATCTCCCGAGCTTATCGGTAAAAAGGTATCGGAAATAAAGATATTTTCTGTTGACGAAATGGAGCATATGCTTAAGGAGTTTTGTGTTGATATAATTATTCTTACATTACCTAAAGAGTATGCCGATGATATAGTTGAAAGACTTGTCAACTGTCCTAACGTAAGAGGAATATGGAATTTTACGGGTAAGGAGCTTGACGTTGGCAAAAGCAAGATAGTTGTAGAGGACGTTCATATAGGAGATTCCTTGATGTCGCTTTGCTATGAGGTGGCGAAAGAAATAGAAAAATAAGGGCTGAGATGCCCTGCAAGAGAGGGCTTTATGTCGAAAAAGAAGATAGAATATATAAACGGAAATATTCCCGAAAATATAGCGGAAATACTTTCAAAGGCTGATGAGCAGGATCTTAAAATACTTGCTTTGCTTTTGATGGGCGCAAATGAAAACGGAGAAGTAGACGAGGCTTTATCTGTAGAAGAAAAGCTCGGACTTTCAAAGTCCGAGGTCGATGCATCTTTAAAGTTCTGGAAGGGTGCGGGAGTTGTTGGCACGGTACGTGCTTCACGAAAGAAAACTGCGGAAAAGACTTCTGAAGCTTTACATGCAGAGCCTAAGACTGTTCAAATTCCCGAAGCGCACAGAAACGGTGCTGTCGAGAGCGGGGATGCTGATAATTACGGAAGTCTTGAGCTTGCAACTCTTATTCAGAAAAGAGTTGTATCTGCGTGCTTTGTCGACGAGGCGCAAAAGGTTTTCGGAAAAAGCTTTAATCAGTATGATTCGGGTATCGTAGTCGGTCTTGTTGACCGTTATGATTTTGAAGAAGAAGCGGTCCTCGCAATACTTGCGTATGTACGAAAGCTCGGTAAAAAAGGCGTAAAGTATGCCGAGAAGTTTGCTATTTCACTCTATGATGACGGTATTACTACCACACACGAGGTGGTTGACAGAATAGATGCTATTGAAAAGGCAAAGGAAGATCTGTTCAAGATCAAAAAAATGTACGGCTTTGGCTCGAGAGATCTTACCAAGACCGAAAAAGAGCTTTTTGAAAAATGGCTGAATACATACGGATACAGTGAAGAAATAATACGTATTGCTTTTGATATGACGGTGAATTCCATTCAGAGGCCTGTACCTAAATATACCGATAAGATACTTGAAAAATGGTACGGTCAGGGACTTCGTACAAAAGAGGATATAGAAGCCTTTGAAAAAAATAAAAAAGATTCTAAGGGCGATAACGATCCGCAAAAGAGCTATGAAATAGACGACTTTTTTGCGGCGGCTCTTAATCGCAGCCTTAAGGATCTTAAATAACTGAAGCTTTAGCTTTGAGAGGTGTATATGGGTTACAACAGAGCGGATCTTATCCGTATTAAAGGAGAATATCACGAAAAATATCTTAATGCAAGAAAGCTTGCCGATCTGCGTTGCCTTGAGGTTTACGGAAGATTGCCAAGAGTGAGAGAAATAGATAAGATACTTTCAAAAACAGCGCTTGAGATAATGTCAGCGGCAACCTCGGGCGATAAAGACGAGATTGAAAATATTAAGAAGAGAAACGGTATACTTGTTGCGGAAAGGGAAAGATTGCTTATCGGCGCAGGATATCCCAAGGATTATACCGACGTTCAGTATGAATGTAAAAAATGTGACGATTCGGGATACGTTGACGAGAAAATGTGCGAATGTATGAAGCGCGCTCTTATCGTTGCGGGATATGAATCGTCGGGACTCGGTTCTCTTATTTCAAAGCAGAGCTTTGATAATTTTTCACTTGAATATTACAGAAGCGGCGGAGCTTCGTATGATACTATGAAGAGGTATTATTCTTCACTTAAGTCTTTTGCGGAGGAATTTAATTCCAAGACCTACAGAAATTTTTTGCTTATAGGCGGAACGGGACTCGGCAAAACGCATCTTTCAACGGCTGTTGCAAAAACTGTAATCGATAACGGCTATGACGTTCTTTACGTAAGCGCGATAGATATGTTTTCGGATTTTGAAAGAAAACAGTTCGGAAACGGTGAAGATGATACCGAACGGTATTTTAACTGCGATCTTCTTATAATAGATGATCTCGGAACAGAGCTTACTAATCAGTTTACCGTTTCTTGTCTTTATAACGTAATAAATTCAAGAATAAATTCATCGAGATCGACGTTTATAAATACAAATCTTTCAAAACGAGAGATCGAGTCGAAATATGCCGAGCGTATAACGAGCAGACTTTTTGGCGAATATTATCCTTTGCTTTTCTGCGGTATTGATATTAGAAAACAAAAAATGTGATTTTTTTGTATGTGTGTATGTGGGGGAAGGAAACTTCTTGAAAGAAGTTTTCCTTCCCCCATACCCCTATCTTTCAAGAACTTTCCTGATGTGATTTATTTTAATTAAGAGAAAAGCGTTTTGGTAAAGTTTTGGTCAAACTTTTTTAAAAGTTTGCGGGGTTAAGAGGGGCAGAGCCCCCGAAAAAGCAGCGTTTTGTATTTCACATAAACAGCAATAAAACCAAAAGTATTATAAGATCGTCGTTTCCGTTGCTGTCGGAGAGTAAAAGTATAAGCGCTAAAATAAGCAGTTCTTCGCTTCCTATTCTTCCGTTGAATAAAGAATTCAAGCGCAGATTGCCTAACAGTGATGCGGGTTTTGCTTCGGTATCTTTTGCGGTTTCTTCTCTTTGTGCAATTTCTTCGTTTTCTACGGGGATCTCTATTATTTCGGAAGATGTATTTTCAACGTCTTGTGATCTTAGATCTTCTTCGGTATTTTCTGTTACATTAGAAAACATACTTCCGCCGTAATTTGGCGGTATGCTCATATCACGCGGATATCTGTAACCCTGAGGACGGTAGTACATAATTTACCTCCTTTTTATTTTTGCTCAGTTGAGAGTTTTAAACACGTTTGAAAGCTCGCTTATCCGTATCATACGGTCAATAGCATCGCAACGGCTTTGCGAAAGATAAGGCTTCAAAGCGCAGAGCAGATCCGAACGGCGTCTTTGAGCAGGATCGTTGCCTTTGCCCGAAAGCATATTCATAATGTCGGGGAGTTTATCCGCCATAGCACCGAGTCCGTCTTGGGTGGGAGTCTTACTTTCGGCTTTTTCTTCTGCTTTTTCTTCTGTTTTGGCTTCATTACTTTCCGAAGGAATATCAGCTTTATCGCTGTTTTTCAGCTTTTGCGCCATAGAGCTTATTGCCGAAAGCATATCGGGGTTTGAGAATATTTCTCCGAGAGCTGCCGATAATTTTTCATTTTCTGCTCGGTTTTGAAGATCTTCTGCTCCCATAAAATTACCTCTTTTTGTTTTTTTGATTTTGCTCGTATTGCTCGACTACCTGCTTAAGATCCTCGTCTGTTGCGTTTTTGAGCGCATATCTTATACTTTCTATGCTCGCAAGATCGATGTTGAACTGTGAGGGATCTATTCCGCTTTCTTTGGCTATTTTTTGAATGATCATCTTCAATTGCCAATCATTAAGTGTGAGAAGCTTATCTATGTTTTCGCGTTTGAGCTCCATAACAACCTCCTTAAATGTTCTTTAATAAAAGTATATGACCGAGCAGAAGAAAATGTGAAAAAAATATTATTAAAGATTAAACTTTTATATAGTTGTAGACAAAAAAATATATTTGTGGTATAATAATATGAATATAATGTAGAGGAGGACCTTTATGAAATACTGTTTCATAATAAATCCCAAAGCCGGAAGCGGTAATTTTTCCGATAGCTTGCAAAAAAATATATCTTCGGTTTGTGAAAAAATGGGAGCAAGCTATGATGTTTTTATTTCGAAAACAGTTGGCGATACTAAACAATATATAAAAGACACCGTTGGATCTTCGGAAGAAAAGGTTGAGTTTATTGCTTGCGGCGGAGATGGAACTCTTTGTGAAACGATACTTGCGGTAATGGGTCTTGACTCTGAAACAAGAAAACGTGTTTGCGTTGGAGTTATCCCTAAGGGAACGGGAAACGATTTTGTAAGCAATTTCGATTCCAGTGAATTCTTTAACGATATAGCTGCACAGCTTGAGGCTACGGATTACGATATAGATCTTTTGCTTTGCAACGATATGTATTCTGTTAATATGATAAATATTGGATTTGACTGTCACGTGGTTTGTAAAAAAGAAGAGATCGGAAAGAAAAAATTTGTGCCGAGAAAGCTTGCATATATTATTTCTTTGCTTATTACGCTTATAAAAAAGCCAGGCGTAAAATATGAGCTTGAAAAGGATTCTAAAAAACGATCGCCTAAGGATCTTCTTCTTACGACCTTTGCAAACGGCGGCTTTTGCGGCGGCGGATTCAATTCTAATCCCGTGGCATCGCTTACCGACGGAAATATCGATTGCATAGAGGTCAATAATATAGGCAGAGGTAAGTTTTTGCGCTTGGTAGGTGATTATAAAAAAGGAAAGCACCTCGGTGGAAAGTTTAAAGATATAATCTCGCATTTTAAGTGTAAATGCGCTCACCTTTATTTTGAAAAAGAAACTCCCGTAAGTATTGACGGAGAGATAATAAGAACTAAAGAGTTACATATAAGTGTTGTTGCCAGAGCCTTGAAAATAATGCTTCCAAAGGGAGTAAAGCCCTTGGTGGCTGCAGAGGGTGCGAAATAATGACTCTTCTTATCGTGTCGGATACACACGGACGTTATGAACGTCTTTCACGGTTGTTTGAGCTTCATTCAAATGTAGATGCGGTAGTTTTTTTGGGTGATGGTCTTTCGGACCTGCATAGAGCGGGAGCGCAAAATCACCGTTTTACGGTTTTTTCGGTCAGAGGAAACTGTGACGGACAAGGTGGCTTTTTGAGTGCGCTCAAAGCAAAAGATGAGCTTTCTTTTAATCTTGGCGGAATAAATTTTTTGGCGCTTCACGGTCATACACGCGGAGTAAAGAGCGGAATGACAAATGCAATTTTTGCCGCACGGGAAAAGGAGGCTGACGTTCTTTTGTTCGGACATACGCACGAGCCGTTGTTGACCTATCTCGATGCTGAAGAATATAATTTAACGAAGCCGCTTTATCTTTTTAATCCCGGAAGCCTGGCTTCTTACAGCTATGGGATTTGTGAAATAAGAAATAATCAGATCTTGCGGTCTCACGGTGAATTCTTTTAAGAACAATGCAGAAAAAAGGGGACTGTTACAAATTTTGAATTTGCAACAGTCCCCTTAAGGAGTATTTTGATAATTTGAAAACTAATTAAGCGATCGGTTCTGTTACCGCATCTGCTTCGGCTGCTGAAATGTTCTCAAGCTCAGCTGTGTATGCCGCGAGAATTTCTTTCTCAAGCAAAGCTCTGAATTCAGCATTTATCGGATGTACGATATCTCTGAATGTTTCGTCGGGATTTTTACGGCTCGGCATAACGATGAAGAATTTATCACGCGCGTTGATAACTTTTACGTCGTGAACTGCGAGCTGACCGTCAAAGGTTACCGATACAATGGCTTTCATAGGGCCGTCGTCGAATACTTTTCTGATTTTAATATCTGTAATTTGCATTTTGGGACCTCCTTGTAATGCGTAATTTAAATTAATGTGCGGTACCAAATTGCAAAAATACTTTGGTACAGTTATATTATACACCTCTTTTTTGAAGAATATACAATAGTTTTAAGTTTTTTTTGTGAAGAAAATAATCTTTGTGTAGAAAATCAAGCAAGAATTTTGTTGAAAATAAACAAAAACAGTAGGAGCGAATTTATGTCGGTTTCAAATACTCATTTTGGCGCAAATAGAATAGCGGAGATGTTAAAGGACTGTAAGTCGGTCTTTTTTTGCGGAGTAGGGGGGATAAATATGTCTTCTCTGGCTCATATTTCTTCGGTAAACGGAATGCGAGTGGGCGGTTCGGACAGAACTCCTACAAAGCTTACCGAAAGACTTTCGGCAGAGGGGATAAATATATTTTATTCTCATGATGAAAAAAATATAGAGGGCTACGATGCTTTTGTTTATACCGTAGCTATAAGCGAGGATAATCCCGAATATGTTGCCGCATTGAAAAAAGGAATTCCCGTTATTTCAAGAGCCGATTATATGGGGTATCTTATGACCGATTATAAGTGCAGAATAGGTGTTTCGGGAATGCACGGAAAAAGTACATCTACTTCGATCTGCGCAAGTGTTCTTATGAGTGGGGATACCGATCCTACGGTGCTTTCGGGTGCTGAGCTTTCTTCTATGGGCGGTGCTTACCGCGTGGGCGCAAAGAACTATTTTCTGTTTGAAGCTTGTGAATATATGGATTCTTTTTTGGATTTTAATCCTAATATAGCTGTGATCCTTAATATAGAAATGGATCACGTTGATTATTTCGAAAGCCTGGAGCATATAAAAAAATCATACCGTAAGTTCGCAGAGATCGCCCTTTCCAATGGCGGAAGCGTTGTTGCGAATGCCGATGACGGAAATGTTCTCGATGCTCTGAACGGTTGCGAAAACGTTATTTATTTCGGTATAGAAAATCAAGCTGCCGATGTCAGAGCTGAAAATATAACCGAAGATAAGGGATGTTATTCGTTTGATCTTATTTGTTTTGGAAAATACGTTACAAAAATAGAACTTTCGGTGAGTGGATATCATAACGTATATAATGCGCTGTCGGTGGCAGCAGTTGCTTTTTTGTGCGGTATTCCCGCAGAAGCATTAGCGAAGGGAATAAAAAGCTTTGGCGGCGCGGCTCGAAGAATGGAATATAAGGGAAGAATAAACAAAGCGAGAGTATACGATGATTACGGACATCATCCCACAGAGGTGAAAACCACTCTTGAGGGGATAAAGAGCGCCGCTTGTGACGGTAGACTTTTCTGCGCTTTTCAGTCACATACATATTCAAGAACAAAGGCGCTTTTTGACGGATTTGTTGAGGCGCTGTCGGTAGCGGACAGAGTTATTGTCGCTGATATATATGCCGCGAGAGAAACCGATACGATGGGGATAACTCCCGAGCTTTTGGCTGAAAGAATAGATGGCGGTATAGCAGTACACGGATTTGAAAATATCGCAAATACTTTAAAAAAAGAATTGCGTGAGGGTGATATTGCGGTAGTGATGGGCGCAGGCGATATATGGAGAGTCTTTGATCATCTTGATTTTGAATGATACGGGGAGTAAAAAATGAGCTACGATGGGTATTTTGCAATAGCGGGAGCTTATGACAGTATAAATAGTGAAATAGATTATTCGGCGTGGGCGGATTTTTTTGAAAAGTGCTTTGAAAAGTATTCTGAAAAGAAACCCGAAATAGTATTGGATCTTGCTTGCGGTACGGGAAGAATGACCGCAGAAATGTCAAAACGCGGATATGATATGATAGGTGTTGACGGAAGTATAGATATGCTTTCAGAGGCGTATTCGAAGGATACGCAGGGGATACTTTATCTTTGTCAGGATATGCGTGAATTTGAACTTTACGGAACGGTCGGTGCTACTCTGTGTTGTCTTGACAGTCTGAATTATCTTACCGATGACGGAGATCTTGAAAAGGTTTTTTCGCTCGTTCATAATTATTCCGATCCCGATTCACTGTTTTTGTTTGATATAAATACACCGTATAAATTTGAAAATATTTACGGTGATAATTCCTATATTTTTGAAAATAGCGAAGATGACGGAGCGTCTTTCTTTTGCGGATGGCAGAATTTTTACGATAGAGAGAAAAAACTGTGTAATTTCTATCTGACAGTTTTTGAAGAAGGCGAAAACGGAGAATATTTCCGATCCGATGAACAACAGACAGAAAGATGTTATGAGCTGCCAGAAATAAACGAAGCTTTGGAAAAAACGGGATTTGAGCTTGTGGGGATCTTTTCGGACTTTGATTTTTCCGATATTTCGTCAGACAGCGAAAGAGCTTATTTTGTAGCGCGAGTTAAAAAATGATATAGGCATAATATAAATAAAAAGGAAAAAGAAAATGGAAAATAAATATTCAAGCATATTAAGAGGAATGACGAGTGACGGAAGTGCAAGAATACACGTTATTCAGTCAAGAGAAATAGTGAATGAGGCAATAAAATGCCATAATACTACACCTACGGCAACAGCTACGCTTGGCAGACTTCTTACAGCTACGTCTATGATAGGCTGTATGCTCGGTGAAAAGAATGATACTGTTACCGTTACGCTTGGCGGTGACGGACCTGCGGGCAGAGTTATTGCGGTAGCGGATTATTACGGAAACGTGAAAGGATATATACAGAATCCTAACGTAGATCTTCCGCTCAGATCAAACGGAAAGCTTAACGTAGGCGGCGCTGTTGGAAAAGGACTGCTTACTATTATAAGAGATATGGGAACAGCAGAGCCCTATAGCGGTTCAATTCCGCTTGTAAGCGGAGAGATAGCAGAGGATATAGCGGCATATTATGCAAATAGCGAACAGATACCCACAGTATGCGCGCTTGGGGTTTTGGTCGATACCGATTGCAGCTGTAAAGCGGCGGGCGGGGTACTTATTCAGTTGTTACCTTTTGCAAATCCAAATACAGTTGATGCAATAGAGAAAAACGTAGGTAAGCTTGCGAATATTTCAAAGCTTTTCGAAAGAGGACTTGATAATTACGAAATAGCAAAAATTGCACTTGAGGGAATCGAATTTGATGTTTTCGACGAGCTTGAGGTAGAGTATAAATGTGATTGTACAAGAGAACGGGTGGAAAGAGCACTTGTAACTTTGGGCGAGAAGGATCTTTATGAAATGCTTGATGAGCAGGAAGGCGAGGGAAAAGCGAGAGAGCTTGAAGTAAAATGCCGTTTTTGCACCCGAAAAGAGATATTCACCGAGAAGGATATTGAGAAAATAATATCAAAATCTAAGAAAAAATAAAAAAATTTCAAAAAAGGTATTGACATTATTAAAATGATGTGATATAATGTCAAAGTCGCTGAAAGGTAGTAGGCGGCAATGGGAGCATAGCTCAGTTGGGAGAGCATCTGCCTTACAAGCAGAGGGTCATAGGTTCGAGCCCTATTGTTCCCACCATTTGGCCCGGTAGTTCAGTTGGTTAGAACGCTAGCCTGTCACGCTAGAGGTCAGGGGTTCGAGTCCCCTTCGGGTCGCCACTTTTTTAAATAAGCAGCCCTTGCTGTTTATGCCTCTGTAGCTCAGTTGGTAGAGCAGGGGACTGAAAATCCCCGTGTCGTTGGTTCGATTCCGACCGGAGGCACCATATGCGGATTTAGCTCATTTGGTAGAGCGCGACCTTGCCAAGGTCGAGGTGGCGGGTTCGAGCCCCGTAATCCGCTCCAAAAAATGGGGACGAAAAAACTTCGTCCCCATTCAATTTATACGGCGCCATAGCCAAGCGGTAAGGCAGAGGTCTGCAAAACCTTTATTCCCCGGTCCGATTCCGGGTGGCGCCTCCAAAACAAAAAGCACTTCGTAAGAAGTGCTTTTTGT
>CALAXC010000306.1 GCA_937894775.1 uncultured Clostridia bacterium | reverse complement strand
TTCGCTTTTTGAAAAAAGCGAAACCAAAAACTTTTCAGCTGGGTTAGTGCGAACATTGTGCGCTGATTGTTAGATTGCCTGTCGGCTCAGCCGACTTTGAAAAAGGTGGACGAAAACTTTCCTTAATCGCTCTTTGCGAGATGTACACAGTGCCCGACCGCATTGTTTGGTCGGGCGCATTTGTTTGGATTTTTATTCTTTTTTCATCATTTTTCCGATAGTAAAGCAAACGAAAAATGCAAAAATATCGCAGACTACTATGGTGGGACCTACCGGTGTAGAGAAGAATATAGCTACAAGTATTCCCATAAGTGCGCATATTACCGAGATTACAGCCGATGCTATTACGGTTTGTTTAAAGGTCCTTACTATACGCATAGCAGAAAGTGCGGGGAAGATGACAAGTGCCGATATCAGAAGCGAACCTACAAGGTTCATAGCGAGAACTATTATTATCGCTGTGATGACCGCTATAAAAAGATTATAAAGCGAAGCTCTTATCCCGCAGGCTTTGGCAAAGCTTTCGTCAAAGGTTACGGTGAAAATTCTGTTATAAAACAGAACAAAGAGCGTTATTACGATTATTGAAAGAATAGCGCAAAGAGCTACTTCCCAGCTTGAAAGGGTTATTATTGAGAAAGAACCGAAAAGCGTGCTGCATACGTCGCCTGATACGTTTCCCGAGCTTGAAAAGATGCTCATTATAAGATATCCCACGGCGAGTGCGCCTGCCGAAAGCATAGCTATTGCGGCATCGCCTTTTATTTTTGTGTTCTGTCCTGTTTTTAAAAGCAATATAGCGCATATTACCGTTATAGGAAGAACTATAAGCATATTGTCGGTTATGTTTAAGACGGTTGCGATAGCGAGCGCGCCAAAAGCTACGTGTGAAAGTCCGTCACCGATAAAGGAAAATCTTTTAAGCACGAGTATTACTCCGAAAAGAGCGGAGCAAAGTGAGATAAGTACTCCAACTATCAAAGCAAACCAAACGAACGGATAAGAAAAATATTCGCCAAGTGTTGAAAGAAAGCTCATACCGCACCTCCCGCCAAGAAATTTTTATATTCTTCGGCTGAAGAGAAAAGAGTGGGCTCTTTGCTTATCTGCAAAACCGCAGTAGCATCGCGGAGCGCATTTTCTATATCGTGCGTAACCATTATTATTGTAATGCCGATATGCTTGTTAAGATGATGTATAGTTTCGTACATATCTGCGGCGGCGGTGGGATCAAGTCCCGAAACAGGTTCGTCGAGTATCAGTATTTTTCCCGCAGCGCAAAGCGCTCTTGCAAGCAGAACTCTTTGCATCTGTCCGCCGGACAGAGTTCGATAGCTTTTGTTTGCGAGATCGTATACGTTCATCATTTTCATATTTTGCATCGCTTCAAGACGTTCGTTTTTTTTCATAAAGAATCTCTTTCCGAGCTTTGAAGTGCAGCCCGAGAGAACGACCTCTTCAACCGAAGCGGGAAAATCTCGCTGAAGCTCACTCTGCTGAGGAAGATAACCGATGTCGCTTTTCGTTACACCGTCACCGAATTCTATGCTTCCCGCAAGAGGTGTTTTTAAAGATAACAGCGCTTTGGTGAACGTCGTTTTTCCCGAACCGTTATTTCCGACTATGCATAGATAGTCGCCTTTATTTATAGAAAGATCAAGATGCTCGAAAACAAGACCGCCCTCGTATCCGAGAGAAAGATCTTTGCAAATTATCTGTGCCATTTTGTTTTATCCTTAATTTTAGTTTTATTTTAATTGATACCCGTTGCTGTTAATATGGAATTTATATTTTCTTCCATTACCGAAATATAGGTGATCCCGTTTTTTATTTGTGCTTGGTTTACCGATTGAAGGGAATTAAGCACGATTATTTTTTGATCCTTTGATTTGGTGGAAGATATCACTGTCTTTGCAAGGGAGCCGTCTGAAGATTCGGTTACGGCAATATATTTTACGTTGTGAAGATCAGCTTCCTTTATAAGACGGATAACTGTGTCAAAATCCGCATTTGTATCGGTAGTACAGCTTTCGAATGCCGCTGAATAATCTATTCCGTAATCGGCAAGAAGATAAACGAAGGGGAAACGGTCGGCAAACAGCATAAACGGCTCACCGCTTGCATTTTCCGTTTTTTCTTTTAAGGTCAAGTCGAGATTCTGGAGCTTTGAAATATATTCTTCTGCGTTTTTGCGGTAAAGCTCTTCGTTATCTTTATCAAGTAGGCAAAGCTCTTGCGCAAGCTCTTTTGTAGCAACTGCGGCATTGTTGAGCGATAGATAAAGATGCTCGTCAAAGACTGAGTGCGAATGCTCTTCGCTGTGCTCCTCTTTGTGAGAATGGCCTTCGTGAGAATGACCTTCGTGTGAGTGAGAGCCTGCCGAAATGTTTTGAAGGGTTATTCCGTCAAGCTCTGAAAGAATAATGCTTTTGATCTTTGAATTTTTAGAACGTTCTATTGCTTTTTCTACCCAAGTATCGGAATCGCCGCCGACGTAAACTATCATATCGCATTTTGAAATATCTGCAATATCTGCCGCTGTAGGTTGATAGCTGTGCGGATCGGTACCGTTTGCGATGATCAGTTTAAGATCTACCGTGTCCGAGCCTTCGGTTATGTTCCGAAGCCAATCGTATTGAGGGAAAAGAGTGCAAAGCACGGTTATTTTTCCGTTATCCTCTTTTGGCGAACAGGAGAATAGAGAAAGCAAAAGACATACCGTTAAAAACACGGGTAAAAGTCTTTGTTTCATTTTTGTCCTCCTGAATATTTACAGCCTGCGCATTTACCCAAAAGCACGGTATCTTCTTCGCTTACCGAGAAATTATTGAGCTTTTGAACGGTGTCAACAAGACTGTCCGAGATCTTTTCGTCGAGGTGCAGTATCTTTCCGCACTGTACGCATTGAAGATGCAGATGATTGTGGCACTCCGAGTCGAGCGCTATTCTGTATATCGCTTTGCGCGAGCTTTCTGCTATCTGTTTCCGTACCTGCTTTTCCTGCACGAGCTTTGTCATAAGGCGATAGACCGTACTTTGACCTACGTTCGAGCCTTCTTTATTAAGCTCCTTGCAGATGTCCTGAACGGTGTAGGAATTTTCTTTGTGTTCTCTTAAAAAATTTATTAAAAGCTTTTTTTGTTCTGTATGATACTCTGCCATAGCAACTCCAAATTGAGAATTATTCTCAAATATTATACAAAAAAACGCAAGCTTTGTCAATAGCTAAAAAGCACTTCTTGACAAAAAAGATCATACGTGGTATTATTTATTTAAGAATGTAAGATATTGAGGAGAAAAAGCGATGAATTTTTCTGTCAAAATAAAAAAATTAAATAAAAAGGCTGTTGTTCCTACCTACGGTTCACCTTTTTCCGCAGGCGCGGATCTTTATGCTTGTGAAGAAGGGGATATTGTTATTGCATCGGGCGAAACACGTCTTATCCATACGGGTATAGCTGTTGAAATTCCTAACGGATACGTGGGACTCATATATGCGCGCAGCGGACTTGCAAGTAAAAGAGGACTTGCACCTGCGAACAAGGTGGGAGTTATAGATTCCGATTACCGTGGAGAGATAATGGTAGCGCTTCATAATCATTCTGCTGCAGATCAGACCGTTGTAAGCGGAGAAAGAGTGGCGCAGATAGTGTTTACTCCATATGAGGCGGCAAGCTTTTGCGTAGTTGACGAGCTTGATTCTACCGAGAGAGGCGAGGGCGGATTCGGTTCGACGGGACGAAAATAATATGGCGGAGAAAATTTTTCTTAATTCTGATATTGACGACGCGAGGATCCAAAAGATCCGTCAACTCTACGATAGCTCTTTTCCCCCTGAGGAGAGAATGCCTTTTGATATGCTTTTGAAAAAAACGCAGGCTGGAAATATGAGGCTGTATTCGGTGGAAACTTATGAGAGTGAATTTATCGGATTTGCAACGGTAACGCTTTGTCTTGATGATGCTGCGGTGCTTAGCTATTTTGCTATAGTTCCCGAAAAGCAGGGTAGAGGATACGGCTCTGAATGTATAAGATCGCTTATCAAAAAATATCCGGACAGAAGCATTGTTATAGATATAGAAGATGATAGAGCTTTAGCGGATAATACCGAGCAAAGAATAAGACGTAAGGCGTTTTACGAGCGACTCGGATTTAAGGTTATGCCTTACAGACTTAAAATTTTTGGCGTTCCGTCGCTTATAATGTCAAGCTCAAGGGCGTACAGCTATGAGGAATACCGTTTGATCTTTGAACAGACTTTTTCTAAATTCGCACTGGAAAGACTTGTCTTGAATGAAGATTGAAAAAATATATTTATTTTTTTGTTTTTCCCATTGACAAAATATGATTGTTGTGATACAATATATCTGTTGCGAATAATGCACCTTTAGCTCAGTTGGTAGAGCAACTGACTCTTAATCAGT
>CALAXC010000305.1 GCA_937894775.1 uncultured Clostridia bacterium | reverse complement strand
CGAGCAGATCTGCAAGATCTTACATATCAGCAAACGCAAGTGCGCCTGGATGCTCCAAAACGGAATGATCCCCTGCAAGGACTCCGGCAAGAAAACCCGCCGTTACACCGTCCTGCGAAAAGACCTCGACGCATACATAAAGGACAGCACCGAGCACCCCGAGAAGTATTTTATCCCCGTCACCTTTACCTCAAATAACCCCGGCAAACGTGAACCCGATAAATACTACCTCTACCCGCACCAGGTCCCCGAAGACTTCCGCCCGTGGCTCGACGATCAGTGGTACGACCTGCCCGACGTCATCACCCCAAAGGACGTGGAAACCATCCTCGGCTACGAGCACGAATCCGTCCGCCGATGGATCAACCGCGGCTGGCTCCAAATCACCAAAGCCCATAACCTTGAGATCGTCCCCCGCGAATGGCTCATCGACTTCACCTGCGACTACGCCTTCCGCATCGCGAGGAAAAGCAAAACCCACCGCGAACTGCTGGATAAATACTTCGGTTAATGCATATCACCCTTCGAGAGCACCACTCCCGAAGGGCTTTTCTTTTCAGCTTATTATTGTTTCAAAACCGTAAACGCGACCGAAAACTGCAAATTTTTTATGAAATATTGTAAATTAGGCATCCGCCTTGATTGACAAATCACCTATCATAGTATATAATAATATATGATTACAAATGATAGGTGGTATATCATGAAAGAACTGATCAAAGCAATCCGCTCTGCGGCGAATATGAATCAGGAACAGTTTGCAAGTGCCCTTGGCACCACTCCGCTTTCCATCAACCGCTGGGAAAACGGAAAGACGATGCCCAACCGCATGGCGCAGACTCAATTATATAATTTTTGTAAAGAACGCGAGCTCGATGTCGTTGAGATCATCGTAAACGCAAAAGAATATACAGATGAGAATAATAAGCTTGTTCTCTATCACGGCTCCAAAAAAGGTATTGACGGCGATATTGCTCCCATTAGCCGTGGAGAATGTGACTTCGGCAAAGGCTTTTATATGGGTACCACAACGCTTCAGCCTTTGACCTTGGTTTGCAATGAAGACAAGCCCAAGTTCTATGCAGTTGAGCTCGATACGACCGACCTCAAGGTTCTGACCGTTGATATTGGTATGGATTGGGCAATGCTGATTGCCTACTATCGCAAGGAAATGGAAAGTGCCAAAGGCACACCTGTGTATGAAAAATACGCACATATGGCAGACGGTTACGATCTTATTATCGGCTATATCGCAAACGACCGTATGTATACAGAGCTTTCCCGGTTCTTCAACAGAACTCTTACGGACGTGGCTCTGATCAACTGTCTCTCAGCACTTGACCTCGGCAAACAGTATGTTGCTGTCAGCGAAAAGGCTTGTAAGCAGATCAAGGTACTGAAGGAGTACCCCTTGTCTCAGCTTGAGCTTGCATTATTGAAGGACATGAGTGCCGAAAGAAGAAAAGAAGGCATTGCACTTGCCGAGGAGATCGAGATCAAATACCGCCGCGAAGGAAAGTATTTCGATGAAATTTTAAGAGGTGAATGATATGTGTAAATCATTACAACTCACGCTCTGTGATACGCAAGGTCAGCTCTTCGAGCTTGCCGCAGAGCGAGGATATAGCAGCGAGGCGTTTATCAAAGCGTTTATGACCTCGCAGGTTGCCGCCGATATGGATAAGGACTTTCACCACGTTCAATGGGCAGGCAAGGCGTACATCCTATCCAGGATGGAGGACGAACTTGCAGATCAGCTCACCAAGGGCGGCGAGATCTACGATAAGGAAACGCTGTATTGGATGGGCTACATTTACCGCTATTGGAACTTCTACACCGGAGAAAACAGCCGAGAGATTTATAAACAAGCTCCCTCGAAGACAATGAACATCGTCTATCTCATGTACCACACCATGAGCCCCGAAATGGCGATTGATCGACTGAAGGAAGCGTTTTCAAATAACACAAAAACAGGAGAATAACAATGGGAGCAGAATTGTTTAAAAATATACCAAGCAAGGTTGACGATTTGGTCAGAGGTGTACGCATAGGCAGAATAGGATTGCCCGACTTGCAACGCCCTTTTGTTTGGACAGATAACAAGGTTAGAGACCTCTTTGATTCAATGATGAAGGGATACCCTATCGGCTATGTTATGATTTGGGAATCTCCTGCTGACTATGAAACAAAGAAAAACGTTATTGGTAAGAATGAAAAAATTCACGATGAGCCTAAAGAATTGGTAATTGATGGTCAGCAACGCTTGACAGCTCTTGTTGCAGCTATGTACGGCGTTGTTGTTAAGGATAAAAATTTCGCAGATAAAGAGATAAAAATTTCTTTCAATCCTTTGACACGCGAATTTGCCGTGTGGACACCCGCGTATGAACGAGATACCGAATGGATCTCTCGTATCAGTGATGTATTCCTTGCCAAGGAACAAAATAGTATTATTTCGCTCCGTCGTAAATTTATCAAGGAAGCCAAAGCACATGGCTTTGAGAAGATTCATTTTGCGGATACCTTTGAAGAGTGCTTGAAGCTGCTGGCTTACTTCTGGGAGGTTGACCCCGAATCCTATGAAATGAACGAGCTGCAGGAGTTCTCCGTATTTGGTTCTTATTATACCTCTATGGAGGAGATTTCCCGTGGCAGCACGATGTTGGGCTACGGTAGTCTGTTTACCAACGCTGCATTTACTTCCAACTATCTGCAGCTGAACAAATTCCGTTACGGCGACGATAAGTTTGGCTCTTACTTCGGTTCTGCCGAGGGCAAGACCGCTGCGATCCGTTTC
>CALAXC010000304.1 GCA_937894775.1 uncultured Clostridia bacterium | reverse complement strand
ATCAATAAACGAGTCGATATCCTTATCCGAAACACCCATTCCAATGTCGTGCAAAGCACAAGCCATAAGATAAATGTATATCTCACTTGCATTTAATTTTCTGACGTTTTCGCGAAGCAGTTGGTTTGATATGTTGGTCACACTCAAGGTATGTAGGAGTGTATGATCGGTAAAGGTTGGGAATACGGCGAGAAACTTTTTCAGCATTTGCTCAAAAAGTGACATACAGCAGGTATGCCGATATGCAAACTCACTATTCAGTTCCTTCAGCTTATGCTCAAGCAAAAAATCGTAATTCGGCATACAAAGCCCTCCCTAAGCAATTATTCGATTGTCAAAATATCAATAAATCCCGTTACTTCAAAGATTTCATTGATGGTTTCGTTTACATTCTTAATAATCATTTCGCCCTGCTTGTTCATTGCCTTCTGAGCCGCCAGAAGAACACGAAGTCCTGCAGAAGAAAGATACTCAAGTGAAGCAAAATCAAGCACAAGTTTTTCTACACCGGTAAAGCTTTCTTTTAAAGATGCTTCAAGTTCAGGTGCGGTTGTTGTGTCAAGTCTGCCAACAATGGCAACTGTCAGTTCGGTTCCGTTTAAGTTTTTTTCGATAGTCATAGTAATCTACCTCTTTCTTTTAATTATTTTTATGTAATGATTCTTTATCCAACATATTAAGTGAGTCAGCAACATCAATAAGAGTAAGCTGCCAGCCCGAAACATTGCACGCTGTTGCAGGGAAATCTGTGATGGCATTTATCGCAAGAGCAACACCCATGACCTCCATAGGAATGCCAAGCTGCGCAAAAGCAATCGTAAAGCCCATCATAGCACCTCCCGGCACAGGCGGTATAGCAAAGGATAGCAAGAGATTTGTGATGAGAGATATAATGATCCACGGCAGAGTGATTTGAATACCGCAGGATTCCGCGAAGCCTGCCTCCATACCGAAAAGCAAAGCGATAAATCCGGGCATAAACAACACTTGACCGATGGGAGTACCAAACTCCACAAGCTTTTTATCAATACCAAGCTTTTTGTTTGCATCACGGGTGTTCGTACCGAACGCGGCAGCCGAGGATGCGGTGGTAAGTGCAATGAGAAGTGTCTGCCACGCTTTCTTCATCAGCAAAGCCGGCGGTATCTTTTTCATAAGGGAGATTCGCAGAAGATTCAGTACGTAGTAAACTACAATCATTAGCACGATGACTAATATCATCTTCCAAGAATCGAGAATTGCACCAAGGTTACCGCTTGAAATCATTCCCGTAAAGAGAACAAATATCAGAATCGGCAACAAGGAGGACAGCCCCGACATAATCGTTTGCACGATGGAGCTGAGCTGTTCCACGAGCTTGAACACGCCACTGACTCTCGACGATAGGACGAGCATTGCAAGTCCGACCATGATGGAAATGAAGATCAGCTGCAAAGCATTTCCCGTTACAAAGGGTTCAAACAGGTTCGATGGGATAATGTCGTAGATCAAATCGAGAATCTGCGAGAAGCTCGATGCTCCGCCGCCACCCATTTCAACATGGAAAAACAGGCTGCCGAATGCGGTCATCAATACTGCGATTACCGTCATATAAAGAAGGATAACCTTAATCGTCTTACTTCCGATCTTGCCGAGGGTTTCCATATTGCCCATGGAGCAGATACTGCCGAGAACCGATAGGAAGATCAGCGGTCCTGATACGGCTGAAATCAATCCCATAAACGCATTCGTTACGGGTGTTAGCACATAATCGTTTGCGCCTGCTCTGATTCCGTCTGGCAAGAGATTTAAGATAATTCCGCAAATCACCGCAAGTCCGATTGCACCGACCATTTTGACCGTGCCGGACAGCGGTTTTTTCTTTGGTATAAATACGATGTAATTTTTACCGTTCTTGTAATTCCAAGTAGGAGCAAGACCGATACCTGCAAGCAGACCTTGTATCACGTCACCCTCGTCGCTGTTTTTGACAAGAGCGTTGTAGGATTCTCCTTCTACGATGATCTCGACCTTTATAGAGGACAAGCGTTTCAGAAGTCTCACCTTGAAGGTGGCTTCCTCTCCGAACTTGGATTGGTATTCAAGCAATACTTCCTCAAATGTGAGCTTTGTTCGGAGAGCCTCGCGTCGTTCTACACCGACTTTGGAAAGAAACTCACCGACTTCTTCACAGGCAAGGTCAATATTGCTGTTTGAAAAATTATACTGTTCCAATTAATCACCTCATTTTTCTTTACGAAGTGTTTCTTTATCGAGCATATCAAGCGAGTCTGCGACCTCGATCATAGTAAGTTGCCATCCCGATACGTTGCACGCTGTTGCCGGGAAATCAATAATGGCATCCAAAGCAAGAACAACGCCCAAAACTTCCATAGGAATACCAAGCTGTGTAAATGCAATGGTGTATCCCATCACCGCACCACCGGGTACGGGGGGGATGGAAAAGGACAGGAGCAGATTCGTAATCAATGCAATGATGAGAAACTGCGGAGTGATCGCAATGCCATACATTTCCGCAAACCCAACCTCCATTGCAATGAGAATGGCAACATCAGCAGGGCTGAACAACACTTGTCCCAAGGATGCTCCAAATTCCGCGAGTCGTTTGTGAATGCCAAGCTTCTTGTTTGAATCACGAATATTTTTTTGGAATGCAGCAGCCGAGGATGCGGTAGTAAGGCAAATCGCAAGCGTTTCCCATGTTTTTCTCAACAGCAAGCGCGGCGATACTTTTTTCCTTAACGCAATGTACAAAACTGTTAGTGCGAAGTAAATCGTAATCAACAGTAGGAATACCGCAATAATCTTCCACGATTCAAGCAGTATGCCGAACTCTCCGCCGGATATCATTCCCGTAAAGAGAACGAATATCAGAATCGGCAGCATAGAGGACAGCCCCGACATAATCGTTTGAGCAATGGCGCCAAACTGTTCAACAAGTTTGAAAACGCTGCTTACTCTTGATGAAAGTACGAGCATTGCAAGTCCGACTATAATGGAAATAAAGATCAGTTGCAGAGTGTTTCCCGTTACAAAGGGTTCAAACAGATTTGACGGAATGATGTTATAAATCAAATTGAGAACCTGTGAGAAGCCGGATGTGCCACCGCCGCCCCACTGTACGTGAAAGAATAGACTTCCAAGTGCCGTCATAAAGACACTTATTACCGTCATATACAAAAGAATAACTTTAATGGTCTTGCTGCCGATCTTACCGAGAGTTTCCATGTTGCCCATCGAGCAGATGCTACCAAGGATGGACAAGAAAATCAGAGGAACAGATACCGCCGAGACAAGCCCCATAAACGCATCGGTCACGGGAGTCAGCACGTATTCGTTAGCACCCACTCTGATTCCTTCGGGCAAAAGATTAAGGAGTATTCCGGCAATAATGGCAAGTCCTATTGCCACACCCATTTTAACCGTGCTTGATAACGGTTTTTTCTTGGGGATGAAGATGATATGATTTTTTCCGTTTCGGTATCCGTATGAGGGAGCAAGACCGATGCCTGCTAAAATACCGTTTATGGCGTTTTCTTCCTCGTCTTTTTCAAGAGGGTTGTAAACCCGACCTGCAACGATTAACTCAACCTTGATCGTCAGAAGGCGTTTCACACATCTGACATTAAAGGTCGCTTCTTTACCAAACTTTGCTTGGTAATCGAGTAGGATTTCTTCAAGGGTGAGCTTGATTCGCAGAGCCTCGCGCTTTTCCACTCCGACAGATGTCAGAAAAGCGCCAACATCCTCACAGGTAAGGTCAATATTACTGTTTGAGAAATCTAATTGTTCCAATTTACCACCTCAATTAAGTATCCGAGGCGGATTTTCTGTTTTTCTCGTTACGACAAACACTATGCAGTGGTTCGCCTCGCGGCATTTCTTCGGCATATCTTATATACTCGGGTGTGCGAAATTCACCAAACCTGCAAAAAAAGCAACGGTTATTACATCCGGATTTACAAGGAATGGTATCCTTTTCCCACAATGGACAAGTATCCATTTCCGATACGATCAGATAGCCATCCGGTGTATACTTCTTTTCGTTCAAAATTAAGTGCCTCCTTATTGATTAAACGCTGTTATTCTCACTTTTACATTTTCACGAAGATTCATATAATAAAGTCCGTAATCGCAGTTATGGAAGCTCTCCGAGCCGAACAAAGCGTGTGCCGCCTCGGGAATACCATAAACAGCGGGATCTACGCTTTCGCAAACAACTACTCCGCGTTCAAGATCGACTCTTGCATCAGCCATACCTTCCGCAAGCTCCCCTACCGCAATAAGAGTGCCTTTGTTTTCCGAAACGGAGGCATAGGTTTCATCTCTTTTCCAGCTTAGAGGATTGATGGATATCGCACCCTCTACTACAACGGCGTTATGCTGGTCTTTATTTCCGGGACCTTCGGTGTTATAGGAAATGATAACGCCCGTGTCGTCAGCACCCTCTGCAAACTTCAAATGAGGATTTGCCTTCATATAATCTTCGGTTACGGAATATCCGATCACATATGCCGCGATCATTCTATCGTAATATTCTGGATGAGCCTTCATATAGTCGGAGAGGATCATAGTCAAAATCTGAGAACCCTGCGAATGACCTGCAAGTATAAAGGGCTTTCCGTTATTGTAATGCTCAAAGTAATAATCAAGTGCCCTTGAGGGATCCTGCGATGCGGAATAGCGAAGAAGATCGTCTGCCTCTTTATCACTGAGAGTCAGCGCATAAGGTGCGCTTATCTGTCTGTAATAAGGCGCATAAACGTTGCAATCCTCCTCAAATACACTCGCTTGTAGCTTCAATTCGACCTGCGCCTGCGCGCGCATCCCGGCATCGTCAATATCCGAAATGTCAGGGGCCTCCTCGCTTGCTTTATTGAATGTAGTAGGATAGAAATAGATAACGTCAACGTATTTGCCCGTATCGTTTTTCGCAAGCCAATTATCGTTACTTGCGTAATCAATTTTAGTTTCCCACTTTTCGCCGCCATTCGTGTTTTTTACAACATCGGGAATCTCATTTTCAGTAGAACATCCCGTAAAAAAGCTGAGCAACATCATTGTTATAAATAAAAAGGAAAGAATCTTTTTCATAAAACGTTTCTCCTCGATAAATGATAATAAAATCCAAGGATATTATAATAAAAAAACTCCCCGATGTGGGGAGTTTGTCGTAGAATGTATCTGATTTGGCGTAGATTGTAATTTTTATCTCAAATTCAGGATGATTTTGGCGGAAAACACACCGTCCTCGGCGGTGAAATCGTACATACCTTCGTACTTGGTCGTGGTGGTGATCACCGAGCGAATACCGATGCCGTAGAGCGTTTCATCAAAGCTCAGATTTGCCCTGCACGGATTGTCTATCTTAATAAGCAACCGTTCGGGGTTGTCCTTAATTTGAATATCAATATTTTTGCCTTTACCTTTCAGTTTTGCGGTTGCATTGATCGCATTTTCAAAGAGATTGGCAATTACAATAACGAGATCCTGCGGAGGAATTGCAAGGTTATTACTTGCTTTGGCGGAGATCTTTACGGAGATACCGTTTTCTTTTGCCCGTCTTTTATACATGGTCAAAATCATATTTATCGTGGTATTCTCACAGTATCTTGTTTCGCCCCATACCTTGTTATCATCCTCTACGAGACTTTCAAGATATTCTTTAAGACTTTCATAATCTCCGTCTTTCGCCAAGCCAAGCATAATGAGATTGTGGTGACGTCTATCGTGTCTTGATTGACTGTCCGCCACAAGCTGTGCAGTTTCTGCTTCGATCTGCGCTACAAGCAGCTTGTTTTGTGTTTCGATCTCTCTTTTTTCAGCAGCTTCGGACATATGGTTAATGCTTGAGAAGATAACGGGATACACCGCCATGATCGAAATGCTTAAAAATACGAATGTAATAACCGCAGGATCGTTAAAACTTGTAAGCCTTACCGGGAATACCGAGGACAGTATTATAGTAATGATAAAGACAGTGTTCACAAATATCAAAGGTGTCCAACCCGTCGTAATGTTCTTTGATGCCGCCCGACAAAGGGTGCATACGTAGCGAAGAAAATAGGTAACGATAGCCGAAAGCAGAACTGCTTCAATGAGCGCGGTAAGTGCCCAATGCAACTCGCTAAATGTGCCTCTTATCATAGTAAGGAGTGACATGGCGATGCAGAAAAAGATCGAATAGGTCAACATGGTAAAGATTCTTTGAGCAAGTCTACCCTTGGTGGTTACAAAGAATATCACATACTGTCCCACAAGAGAAAGAACGAATCCAACGAAGAACTGCAACGCCCAATTTGTCAGCACAAATTCCGTGAAGAACAGAAGTCCTGTTTGAAGGACTACCCAAGTGCCCCATACGAGATAAGTAATCTTTTTGCTGTATTTGAGAGTAGAGGAATAGATGCCGGCAGCAGCATGAGCGATCAGTAAAAGTATAAATTCAACGATAGTTCCGGTCATGCTCGTCAGTCCTCCTGTCCTTCGCATTGAAAATTCCAAAAGGTGTTCTTGATCTCGGTAAATTTTCCTCTCGGAATTTGAATTTTGTAATTGTTATATAGGCATACGTTTGTCGGGGTTACGTTCTTAACGTGCCTCAGATTGACAATATACGCACTTCCGATACGAACAAAACCACCGTATCTGCTGAGTATTGTAAAAAGCTCCGTAACGGTCATTCTGACTTTGATTTCTTCGCCATCATCTTTCCTCATATATTGATAATGGTCGTGCGCTTCCGAGTACATAATGTGGTTTGCGTTTACGCTCGCAACACCGTTTTCCGTCTTGAATCTCAAAAAACGATCCTCAATTCTTTTCACTTGAAGGAGAGCCGCATCCAATGCCTCGTAAAACTTTCGGGGATTGATTGGCTTTATCAGATAACGAAGCGTTCCTGTTTCATAGCTCTGCGGAGCGTGTTCAATCGAGGTCGTTGCGAAAATAATGGGGCTTTCGATCCCGTTTTTTCTGATGCAGTCTGCAAGCTCCGTTCCCATTTCATCACCGATATAAACGTCAAGCACAAAAATATCGAAGGACTTTCCATCCTCTAACGTGCTGATCAGAGTCCTTGCGGAATCGAAGCGAAACACCTCAATGTCAAGATTATTTTTATTTTCTGCATAATTCTTTATGTAGCCCGACACTTCGTCGAGTATCTTCTTCTCATCATCGCAAATTGCAATTTGTATCATACGGTGTCCTCCTTTTTCGGCTTAACAGCAGAGCAGATGTCACCAATGTCACAATCTAAATAGTCGCATATACGGAGAAGCACCGACAAGGCGACTTCTTCGCCCTTGTTAAGTTTGCTCATCGTACCCGTGGCAATCTTCAGATCTCTGCGCATCTGCGCCCTTGTAATATCCTTCTCAATAAGGAGAACCCATAGTTTTTTATAGCTGATACCCATATCTATACCTCGCAAATGCTAAAGCTTGAATATTCTATATTATATCACAGTTGCTTTGATTTTGCAACAGGTCAAGTTAATATTACAGCAAAAATGTGCAACTTCTTGAAGTTCCTAAATCAAAAATTGAAACTTACTCATAATATTTCTTTTGTGCTCCAAACTATGTCGTTGGATATCTTCTTTTGTACTTACGCGGCAATATGCCGCAACTTTCTTTTTCATTTATTCCTCCTGTAAAATAAAAATCATAGCAATCATTGTAAACACAATCACAGCTATGATTCTAACATATTTATTTAATTTTGTCTAAAAAATCTTACAGACCTGTGCTTTTTATTAAGCACAGGTCTGTATACCTACCATGGTGCGGATGAAGGGATTTGCGCCTTTAGCGGCGCGCCCCGCCCCGACGTTATCAACGTCGGTCTTTGCCGACAAATTTATCATTATCCAACTTCCGTAAGGCAAAGCGTTTTGCTCCCGCAAAACGGCTCCCACCCTCAAATCCTTTCATATTTCGTATATCATACCAAAGACAAGATGCACCTTAAAAGGTGCATCTTGTCTTTGGTGCGGATGAAGGGATTTGAACCCATACGGAGTTACCCACAGGAACCTGAAACCTGCGCGTCTGCCAATTTCGCCACGTCCGCTTATTCTTCGGAATCGCACCTTATATCGGCGCGATTTCCGTCTTTTGTAATTTGTTGTCCTTACGTTCTATGAGCCAGGC
>CALAXC010000303.1 GCA_937894775.1 uncultured Clostridia bacterium | reverse complement strand
TCCACGATAATCACATCAAAGTGGGCCGGAGTGAACAGTTTCAGACATATCGGTAGGAACGGACGAGCCCGTAAGAATGAATTGGCCCTGGCCTTTATGGCGATCGACATGGTGCCTTACCGCATCCCACAGTTTGGGGGCCACCTGCCACTCGTCTAGCAGCCTCGGCTGTTCCCCTGCGAGAAGCTTCTCGGGGTCGATCTCGGATACGATTATGTTGGCATTCACGGTGACGGGGTCATCGACCGAAAGGACGCTGTTGGAGATCTGTTCCGCTGTGGTGGTCTTGCCGCACCACTTGGGACCTTCGATGAGGACCGCCCCCTTGCCTCTGATCTTCCTCTTCAGAGCGGAATCCACAATGCGAGGTCTGTATGAGAACTCCGTTTCGTTCATGTTTCACGGAATGAGCTGTGAATATAAATATACTCCGATATTTGTAAATAATTTAATCCGACACTTGTAGAAAAAATGTTACGACACTTATAGATGAACCAATACAGCCAATTCGCAGCCGTATAACGAACTGTGCATGATGCAACGCTATAAATTCCGTATCGATGCACCCTTGGAAATTTCAACATGCCCGGGGGATTGAAAACCGGGATATCACGGGCATTGGCAACTTACCCGATAAGCTCCAATGCCGCCGAGAGCATCGGCATGGAGGACGGCGATGCGGGGATGCTGTGCGGTGCGGATTCGATGCAGGTCGCATCGTCCGCCGCGTTCGGAGGTATGCTGAGGCTGATCTGTCCGGGCAGACCGTGCGCTACGCCCTGCTCATCGAACACCTCAACGTAGAAGTACCAAACTACCGAGTCGAGATTGGGGTGTTTTTCGGGACAGAAGAATTTGATCCTCCTGTCAGAACACTTCATCTCAAAAAGGCAATAAGGTCGTTCACTGTTTTCGGGTACTGTGAAGATCGGAAATCCGTTTTCAAAGTACATCGAAAAGCTATCGTGGGATTCGTTGACGAACAGATAGTCGGTAACAAGCAGTTCCTCATTCAAAAGATATTTTAGTCCGTTTGTTCTCGGAAACTCAAAATCACCGAACAATATGCGCTTGTCGGTCATTCTTCACCACCTCCGTTTTTGTTTTTTAGAGACTTCCGGATCATATCTTGGCTACATTTTACCACATTTATATATATGTTCGGTACACCCCCCAAGGGGTGAAAATGCAAAAAACAGGGGTGAAAAAAGGGTGAAAGAATGATTTTTGGGGCAAAAAAGGACGGCAGATGCACTCTGCCGTCCATAGAGACGATCATTTGATCAGCAATGCGTAAAGCTCCTCACGCGAGCTGACGCCAACCTTTCCGTAAAGGGTTCGGGTATAGGTTTTGATGGTGTTTTCCGAAAGGCACAATTCCTCTGCAATCTCTTTTCGCTTTTTGTTTTGGAGCACTAATTCAAGTATCTCGCGCTCTCTTGTCGCCAGCATCTCACCGGGCTGCAAAAAGGAGAGAACCTTCAGTATCTTTTCTTCCATAGGCATCGTGGCGATATCCACGGGCATGGGACGAGCTACCTCCTGCGCCGGCTGAGGAACAAGATCCACACGAACGTAGTCCTGCATCATCCAGTAGACCCCAAGCAATATGATC
>CALAXC010000302.1 GCA_937894775.1 uncultured Clostridia bacterium | reverse complement strand
AGTAGACGCAGTTGATGACGTGGTTTTTGGCTTCTTCGTGGATAAGCTTAAAATAACCGAGTGGAAGTTTCTTGGCAAGCTTGTGGGCAAGGGAAAATATTTACCTTGGTTCCGTTTGACCTTTGCTTTTTGTCCCATAGCTACCATACTCTTCTTCCTTATGCCCTCGGGTGCTCCCGACGCAGTTAAGATCGCTTGGTTTACCATTACGTATATCATTTACGATTTTTCCTGTACTCTTATTGAGGTTCCTATGAACTCTCTCGTTCTTACACTTACAGATAACGTGGATGAGAGAAATCATATCCTCAAAATGAGAGGAATCATCACCGTACTTGGTGGAGTTGTTGCAGGTCTTGCACTCTCGGTTCTCATAAGTGAGGGGGTTGGAGTTTCAATTACTGCAGCCGCTATCGTGATCTCGGTTATCTGTTTAATTGCGATGATCCCCTTTGCGAGAATAGGCAAGGAATATAACGTTGAGCTTAAAAACACGGAGAATGAAAAAGAAGAAAAATACACTCTGCGTCAGATGTGGAACTGTATAAAAACAAATAAGTATATGACCATAGTTCTTATTTCCGAGCTTATCGTTTGCTGTACCGCAACCGCAGGAGCTGTGCAGAACCTTGTATCCTTCTATCTTCTTCATAATTCACTATTCCTCAGCATTCCCGTTCTTCTCGCCTTCATTCCTGCTATGATACTCAGTGGTTTTGCTGATAAAATAGCAAAAAAATTCGGAAGAAAAAATTCATTTGTTGCTTGCAGTATAATTGCGGGAGCTATGTTCCTCATTATGTTCTTCACAGGATATGAGAATACCTGGCTCGTAATTCTTTTACATACGATATATGCTATCCCAAATACTATAAGATCGATTTTCTCGGGATTCATCGCTCCCGATACTATTGAATATGCCCGTTACAAAACGGGTACGGATTGCTCGGGTATTTTCTTCGCAATGAAATCCTTTATTACAAAAGCCACCTATAGTATTGGCGGAAGCCTTGGACTGTTCTTAATGGGACTTTTCGGATGGGTCGAGGTAAACGCAACCGACTTTGCCGATCTTGCGGCACAAAACGTGGCACAGCCCGAAAGTGCGCTTAACGGTATGTGGTTCGTATATACTCTTATACCTGCGCTTGGTACTATTGCAGGAGCCGTGGTTATGATGTTTTATAATCTTAAGGAAAAGGACGTTGAGCTGATGGCACAGTGTAATGCGGGCAAGATCACCCGTGAAGAGTGCGAGGCACAGCTCTCAAGGAAATATTAATGAAAAAACAAAGCTTTAATGATGGGTGGATATTCCATAACAGCGGCGGAACCGCCCTTGAAAAAACGCTGAACCCCGTTGCCGAGTCATACCCCGTCACCCTGCCTCACGACGCCATGATAAGAGAGAGGCGTGACCCAAAAAACAGGACGGGAAACGCAACGGGTTACTACCCATATAAAACGGTTCATTACACCAAGGAATTCTTTTTGGATGACCTCTCGGGTAACACGTTTATAGAATTTGAAGGCGTATATAAAAATACATCCGTCTTTATCAACGGCACTCTTGCCTATGAGCATAAAAACGGCTACACACCCTTTCTCGTTGACGCTTCACCATATCTGACCGAAGGCAAAAACAGCATTAAGGTTTTGGTAAGAAACGGCGTCCCATCAAGCCGCTGGTATACGGGAACAGGAATATACCGTGACGTTTGGATGTACCGTGGCACAGATATATACGTAAAGCCCGCATCGGTCAAAATAACCACCTTGCAGTGCGACGAGTGCGTTGCCGTTCTTGATATCAAAGCAACTCTTGTAAATAGCAGAAACAAAACTGCAAAAATTACTCTGACACATAAAATCGGTGAAAAGAAGCTCTCGCTCCCCGTTACTATGATGCCAAACGAAACTAAAACGGTTAGCACACGCTTTGAGGTGGACTCTCCCACACTTTGGGAAGTAGATTCTCCTTATATGTACGAATGTCATACCGAAATCGACGGTTGTGACGGAGAAATCACCCAATTTGGCATTCGCACCTTGTCACTTGATACCAAGCGAGGCTTGCGCCTGAATGGAAAAAGCATAAAGCTTCGCGGCGGATGTATCCACCACGATCACGGAATTGTTGGTGCGATAGAGCATAAAGCCCTTACCTACAGACGCATAAAAAAGCTGAAGGAGGCTGGCTACAATGCCATAAGATGCGCACATTTTCCTGCAAGTAAAACAGTTCTTGACTCCTGTGACGAGATCGGAATGCTGGTTATGGTGGAGCTGTGCGATGCCTGGACTACACCCAAGGTGGACTTTGACTATTCCTTTGATTTTGAAGACTGCCGGGAAAAGGATACTGTGGCTATGGTAGATCTTTGCTACAATCACCCCGGTGTTATTATCTATTCCATCGGCAATGAAATCGTGGAAACGAGCAATAGCATAGAGGTGCAGCGCGGCAGAAGGATCGCTGAGCTTATAAAAAGCCTCGACCCTACAAGATACGTTACTAATT
>CALAXC010000301.1 GCA_937894775.1 uncultured Clostridia bacterium | reverse complement strand
CTACGCTCAGGATGACACGGACAAAAAAGCGCCGAGCGAAGCAAGGCGGGATCTATAAAGAAGTAGCATACATTGTGCAAAAAAACAAACGCACCCTCTCTCACAATGAGATCGGGTGCGTTACTTTAATATTCAATATCACAAACAGCGAGTCTTACCTCACATAATCTTATATTACTCAACTGATATTATAAAGTCATACAACGGTTGACCGCCTGCTATTAAAACAGTTTCAGCATCTATAGCCTTGCTTTGAACAAGCTCTTCTGCTTTCTTAGCATCCTCTTCAGATACATCAGCACCGTAGAACAGTGTAACAAAAACAGCATCCGTCATTTTTTCACAAAGCTTTTCAAGACACTCCATAGTTCCGTCCGCAACACAATCGATAGAACCGTTCACAAGACCGAGCATCTGACCGTTTTCGATCTTCTCTCCGTCTATAGTAGTATTTCTTATCGCGTGCGTTATCGACATACTCGTAACAGACTCTATTGCCTGCTCCATCGCAGAAAGATTTTCTTCAACAGAAACCTCTGCACTGAAAGCGAGCATAGCCGATATTCCCTGAGGAACACTCTTTGTGTTAAGAATTTCAACCTTTCTGTCCTTGACAAACTTTGCAGCTTGAACAGCGACAAGATAGATGTTTTTGTTATTTGGAAGAACGAAGACCGTTTTAGCGGGTGTCATTCTTACGGCATCTATAATATTCTGCGTACTCGGATTCATAGTCTGTCCGCCGTGAATAACATTATCAGCGCCAAGATCCTTAAACGTTGCTGTGATACCCTCACCCATACAAACCGAAACAAATCCGTAATCGTTTACAGGCTCTACCACCTTTTCAACGTTTTCGTCTTTCTTTTCAGAAACAAGCGCAGAATGCTGATTGCGCATATTTTCTATTTTTACACTTACAAACATACCGTACTCGCAAGCCTTTTCGATAACTCTGCCGGGATGGTCGGTATGTACGTGTATCTTTACAATACTTTCATCCTCTATAAATACAACACTGTCACCGATAGAACAAGCCAGCTCCTTTATAGCACCCGCTTTATCCTCACCGATAAACTCCTGCGACTTTTCAAGAACGAATTCCGTACAGTACGGGAAGGTTATATTTGCAGTGTCGAATTCCGAAAAATCTGCCGCCGCAGGCTCTGCTGATGCAGCTTCGTCAATAAGCTCAACGGGATCCTCGCGAAGTGCCGCAAGCATTCCCTTAAGCATAGTAACAAACCCTGCTCCGCCCGCATCAACAACTCCTACCTCCTTAAGAATAGGAAGCATCTCGGGAGTTTCATCAAGTGCAGACTGAGCAACGTCAACCAAATACGCAAAGAATTCAACAAAGGTATCGTCGTTAAACTTTCTTTCCTCAAGCGCATTTTCAGCCGCCTCAGCGCAACGGCGCATAACAGTGAGAATAGTGCCCTCAGCAGGATTTTGAACAGCTCTGTATGCCTGTTCGCATGCGCTTCGAAGCGCAATAGTCATCTCTGCCACGCCTGCACTCTCAACATATTTCAAAGCCTTATAAAAGCCTCTGAAGAAAAGCGAAAGTATAGCGCCCGAATTTCCTCTTGCCGATCTCATAATAAGATCCTGCGCCTGTCTTGCGCACTCCTTAAGAGTAGTTACCTCTTCGTCGCTCATCTTTCTTACCGCGCTTAAAGTAAGAGTCATATTAATTCCCGTATCTCCGTCGGGGACGGGGAAAACGTTCATATTGTTTATCGCATCTTTATTGTTATCAAGAGCATTAGCTCCCGAAATAAAGAGAGCAAGTAAAGTTTTTGCATCAATTCTCATAATAAATCACCTCTCGGCGCCAAGATAAAACAAAGCTAACGTTCCGGGGCCCGAATGAGATCCTATAACAGAACCGACGTATCCTATGATAACCTCTTTAAACCCTGCTTCACGTTTTACTTTTTCGGCAAGATATTTAGCATCTTCCTCACAATCTCCGTGTGAAATAAAGGCAACGAGCTTATTCTTTACATCGATAGCACTCGTCTTTGCCTTTTCACAAAGAGCATCGATAGAAGCTCTTCTTCCCTTGACCGTTCCTACCTTGACAAGCTTTCCGTTATTATCAACGTGCATTATAGGCTTGATTCCCAACACAGTTCCAAGAACCGCAGTAGCTGCGCTCACTCTTCCGCCTCTCTTAAGGAAGAAGAGATCGTCAACGGTAAACCAATGACAAAGCTTGAGCTTGTTACTTTCGGCAAACTCTTTGACCTCATCCATATTTTTTCCGTCAAGACGCATTTTTGCCGCGTGATACACAAGCAACCCCTGACCGAGTGATGCACAGAGCGTATCAACAGCGCAAAGACGGCGCTCGGGATATTCCTCGGAAAGCTCCTCGCAAGCAAGCTTTCCTGCGTGATAAGTACTGCTGAGTCCCGAAGAGAAGCCAAGATAAAGAATATCCTTGCCTTCATCAAGATATTTACGCATAACGTTTTTAAAATCTTCAACGTTTATTGCGGAAGTAGTAGCCTTTTTCTTCGCACGAAGTAAAGAATAGAGTTCTTTGTTATCCACCGTATTATTAGGTTTTGGATCTTCACCCTCAATAATTATCGAAAGCTCAATTTTTACGACATCGCATTCCTTCACCAATTCTTCTGTAAAATCGGTACCCGAGTCGGTTAATATAATATAATTCTGCATATTTTTCCTTTCGGTTGACAAAGGATAATATCCGCAAAGAACACGTATTCATATATGTCTATTATAATCGGTACTATCGGTTTTGTCAAGTGTTTATTTTCTACGCCTTACAGACTGTCTTATTTTACGAGATGTCGTTTGATCTTTCTTGAGGTGGTCTTTTCAAATTCTTTATCCCGAAGCTCTATTCCCTTTATATGCTTATATGTCGGAAGCTTCTTGTTAAGCTCATTTACCTGCTGCTGAAGCTCCTTCTGCATATCTTCCTTTGAAATATTCGCAGGGAACTTAGCTGCATCGGGATAAATTATGGCAATAAGGCTTACCTCAGAGCCATACTGTCTGCCGACAACCACGCACTCGGCGATCTGATCGATATCGTCCAAATACTCTTCTATTTCTTCAGGAAAAATATTTTTACCGTTTTCAAGAACGATTACCGTCTTAAGACGTCCCGTTATATAGCAATAATCATCCTCATCAAGATATCCTACGTCACCCGTTCTGAACCAACCGTCTGCAGTGAATACACTTGCGGTAGCCTTAGGATTTTTGTAATATCCGAGCATTACGTTATCTCCCTTGACCTGAATTTCTCCCTCGGGATAGCCCTTATCGTTGATTCCATGCTCATCTATTCTTATCTGACAGCAAGGAACCGCAGGACCTACAGATCCGTATTTTCTGTCATAATAAGGAGTTACCGCAACAAGTGGCGCGCATTCGGTGATACCGAAGCCCTCGTAAATAGAAATTCCTATCGATTCAAAAAATTCGATCATTCTCGGATTAAGCGCGGCTCCGCCGCAAATTATCTTTTCAAGTCTGCCGCCAAACGCTGCGTGTACGTCAGCAAAAAGCTTACGTCTGCGGTCTACACCCGTCGCCATAAGAGCGCGAGATGCTCCTATACCGAGCTTAAGAGTTTTATCCTTACCGTTCTTCTTTGCTTCCGACCATATTTTCTTATAGAAGGTATAAACGTAAAGAGGAACGAGCACAAGTCCCGTAGGCTTAAAGAGCTGAAGGTTCTTAAGAACTCTGGTAAGCGAATCGTTTATACAGACGTGTATACCAAAGTCAAGAGCCGCAAGCATACAAGCAAGCTCATAGGTGTGGTGAATAGGAAGAAGCGAAACGATAACATCGTCTTTATTAAAATCTACCGTTGCCGCCGCAGCCGTTACAGCCGCAAAAATATTTTTCTGGCTGAGCATTACGCACTTACTTGTACCTGTAGTACCCGAAGTGAACAAAAACTCGGAAACTTCCTCTCGTTTTTCAACAGGCGGAAGCGTATATCCGTTAGAAGCTATAGGATAGCCTCTTTCTATTATATCCTTAAAAGGAATTATCTTGTCGCTGAGCGCAAGCTCTCTGTCGGTAGGCTTTATCGGAATAAAGGTCTTAAGCGAAGGATGATTTTCCATTGCGTTCGCAAATTTACCGTTAAACGATCCCGAATAAATTATAGCCTCAGCATCGACCTGCTCCATAAATCCTTCGATAACATCGATCTCAAGCTCTTTATCAAGCGGAATTACTGTTCCGCCTACGGCAAGTATCGAAAGATAGGAAGCTACCCACTCAACACTCGTCTCGCCTACGATAGCAATTCTCTTCTTTGAGAATCCCATAGTGGTAAGTCCTGCGGAGATACGAAGTATCATTCTGTAAAATTCACGGTAGGTGATATCCTGAAGTTGTCTGCCCTCTCCAAAATAGCTGAAAGCAATTCGACTTCCGTGTTTTTGAAGAACTCCGCAAAGATCTCTTACGTCTGAAACTCTTTCGTACTCTTTTTTTGTTTTCTTTTTATTATACACCTTTGGCTGTTTCTTTTTCGCTTTACTGTTCTTTTCGTTTGCCATAACAAAAACTCCTTTCGATTTATGAATTATGACCTGAATCAACGGATCTGCGTTCTGCCCGATACGTGGATATTTTCAACGTCATCGTCAATAATATCCTCGCACTCTTTAAGCTTTTCGCAAATAACGTCAAATATCTTATAAAAGCATTCGATATCTTCCTTGCTGAAATCCTTACTTACGTAAGAATTTATCTTGATGACCAACCTGTTTATCTGCTCGGCTACCTCACGCCCCATAGGTGTGAGCATAAGACTTTTTTTATAATTTATGCTCTCGTCCTCTGTTTCTATAACGTATCCGCGCGCGCAGAGCTCATTTATTATTCTTGACACCTGCGCTTTGTCTATATCGCAAAGATATACAAGTCTTGTTCTGGTAAGTCCCTGGGGAGCTGCGTAAAGATGGCGCAAACACATCGTATGAGCGCTCGCAAGTCCGAATGGGATCATCGCTTTATTTTTAAGCTTTTGTATGCTTTTGAGTGCACACGTGGCGTGATAATAAAATTTATCAAACCTATCCTGCTCCATTTTTATTTTTCTCCTTCTTTTCAGTGTGTATGCAGCAAAAATGCACATACCGTATATATAATATCACAAAAATGTTGAGTTGTCAACACCATTTTAAAAATTTATCTGTGTTTTGGTAAAATATGGAAAAAATAATTGATGAAACTACGGTTTTCCATAAAAAAAGTTGTCTACGGTGACCTGCGATAAAGCAGATTTAATATCCCTGCGAGATCCGAACAGCGTTGCTGTTCGCCCTTCGGGTTTCGACTGCGTCCGCCCGTGTCATTCTGAGCGAAGCGTAGCGAAGTCGAACTGCGGAGCAGCGCGAGGCGT
>CALAXC010000300.1 GCA_937894775.1 uncultured Clostridia bacterium | reverse complement strand
CGTAAGACTTTGCCTCATCGAGTGTTGTATAGATATATGCAACCTTGTTAGCGGTAAATCTTATCTTCAGCACGAATTCCGCTTTGAGCCTGATATGCGCAAAATCATCGGCATAAAGATTGCGGTAAATATCGTTAGTATCAAATTCCTGTTCAAAAAGATACGCCGCGATGCGGAAAGTCTGCGAGGACGTGGAATCATAGCGGAATCTGCCCGAATCGGTGATCATACCCGTATAAAGTGTTTTTGCCGCAAGCGGAGTCAAACGGAGTCCGCTCTCCTTCGCGAACGCCGCAACAAGCCCCGCACAGCTTTCATAAGACGTATCGGTCAGCTCGATATCCGCGATCTTTTCGCAGAAAATATGGTGGTCGATGCGGATAGTCTTCGCCGCAAGAGTGTATCTTTCATCGCTGATAAGCGCCTTTGCCGAGGTATCGAGAATGATTGCAAGCGCGCCCCGGTACACCTCGTCTCCGATCTCATCCATCTTCGAACGAGCCATAAACGAGTATCTCTTTGCGTGGTCGCCAACGGTGTATACCTTCTTTTCAGGGTAGTTTTCCTCGATAATCAGTCGCAGACCGATCTGGCTTCCCAGCGCGTCTCCGTCGGGATTTGAATGGCGGTGAATTATTATTGTATCGTAACGCAGGATCTCCTGCAGAATTTCCTTAAACATCAATCAAAATATCCTTTATATTCTACTTTATAGTCACTTTCGGGGAAAAGATGACGGTGCAATTCAATGAAGTAATTGTCGGTCATTCCCGCAATATAGTCAACAACTATCTGGTTCGGCTCACTGTCCTCATAAGGAACAACGCGCTTATAATATGACTTGTTGATATAGTCAATATGGTGTGTGAATATCGGCGACTCCCGATTGTCACTCAGAAGATCGTCGAGCAGACGCATATAAATATCGCGCATCATCGGCTTTGCGGTAATATCGAGCTTCGCTCGAGTCGCCGCGCTTTCATAGATCAGATTATAGTTATCCCTTTTTGATGCCTTCAAAGCTCTGAAATGCTTCGAGTCGAGTTTGATATAAGGCTTACCGTAGCTGTTTTCAATGATATTTACCACAAGATTGTTGATGATCTCTGCGTTGATCGAGCCGATGTCCTCGTTTACAAAAGCATCCTCGGATACCACTTTGGCACGCGCGGCATCCTGACGGTCTTTTCCGAGATATGCGATTATGTCGGCAAGTCTGACAACGCATCCCTCAAGAGTTGTGGGAAACTGTGCGGAAGCAAACTTTCGGTCGGTATAGCAACGCTCGATGATCGCATCAAACTCGCCAAATCCCGAGATCTCCTGCGGAACGTATTCCTCTGCCTCCATCTCACCGTCGTGAAAAGCTATGCCCGATAGTGTTTCAAGGCTGATATTCAAAGGGAACTGACAATCAAGCACTCGCACAGAGTGGATGTTGTGCATAAAATGCCTTCCGGTATGCGCATAGTATAATCCGTCAAGATATGCCTCACCCGTGTGGCCAAAGGGCGGATGTCCCATATCGTGACCGAGTGCAATCGCTTCGATCAAGTCAAGATTAAGATTCAGCGCTGCACCGATCGTCCTCGAAATACGCGAAACGAGCTGAACGTGCAGACTGCGGCGCGTGATATCATCGTTCTTGATCAAAGAGAACACCTGCGTTTTATCAGTGTACCTATTATAATAGGGGCAGTGCATTATCTTGTCAATATCGTGGACAAAGGGCGGCCGCCAGACGCTTCCGCTGTCCTTTTTCAGGCTGTTACGCCTGGTAATGTTTGAGTTTTCAAAACCCATTCTTTCAAAGCTGCCCGTTCTCTTCTCAGCCTCAATTCGGCGGGAAAGCGCATCGGACAGCGCTTCGTATTTCAACATTCTTTCACCGTTTTACTTAATTTTTATTGTAGACGCCCACTCGATGAAGCTTGACCTCAACTTTGAATAATCCTCGACTTCGCAACCGAATTCAAAAAGGAAGAAACTCTCATCACCCTTTACAAAAACAGTCATATAACTTCTGATCTCGCCGGAATTCGATTCGGCACGGTCTTCAGTAAACACAAGGCCCGCCTCGGAAGCTATTTTAACTTCGTCCGCAAAATGGCCGCTCTCCTTGAGGACTTCAAGAAACTGTGCAGCATCCATCGCTTCTATTGATACGTGATCGGCATAACCGTATTCGTAAACAGCAACCGAGCAATTACTCGATCCGAAATAATAGACCCCGTCTTCATATTTATCGCTGAATCCGGTTGTAAGCGTGATCTCAAATCTATCGCTGACAAAGTTCTTCTCACCGGCAAACAAAGTATCGGCTGAAATAAGAACACCGAATACAATTCCAATCAGAACAGCGGCAACAGTTACTACGATGCCCTTTCTGTTTTCGCGCTTGCGCCCCTCAAGGACCTCCTCGTCTGTAACACCGTGGAAGCGGAAGGGATTTCCAAGGCCGGGATTATAGATATTTCTGCCAACCAGCTCAAGATCTGTATCTCCGGCGGGGATCAGGATCTTATCACCGCAATAATTTCTCGCATTAGGTGAGCAAATTACGAAAATATGGCGAGCTTCCTCGGACACAGCAAAATCAATGGTTTCGCCATTAAACACGCCCTCAACTATGGGTGTGGAGAAATCCTTGGCAAATTCCTGCGCCAACGGGAGCAAGGAGCTACCATTTTTGACTTGTCTAGTTTCGCCATTAAATAAAGTTAAGGTAATCATAATTACTCGCCTACGGATTGCATAGCAGCCATAACCTTCGCCGCCATACCCTTAATCTTCTTCACAGGCACTGCGCACACAGCAATACGCACGCCAGCTGCCAAGGGAACTGCGAAGATGTTTTCTTCGTGGAGTTTTTCGCAGATAGCGTCAGGATTTTTCGCAGGAATGGACAGGAAGAAGCCTGCTACATAGGGCAGCATGGGCAAGCCACATTCTTTTGCTTCTTGGGTGAAGATGTCAGCACGAGCCTTAATCATTTGGTAGTAATCGTCACGTTCTTTGCAAACTGCAGCAAGCAAATCAGCATCGTTGTAGATTACGGACAAGGTGCGCATTGCAGGACGGTTGATATTGGACCAGGTAGCACGGCTGGTGTATTGGTTGATATCTGCAAATTCTTTGATAACTTCTTCGCTGGAGGATACGCCAATCATTGCGCCGGTACGTTGACCATAAAGGGTAAAGCCTTTGGACATACTGTAGCCAACGATGGTGAGGATGTTTGCCGGCAAGCCGCCCAGCTTCTTGAAGATTTTGCGTACTTCTTCTTTTTCGCCTGCGTAGTCAATGTAAGCTACGTCAAGGAAAAGGATAATGTTCTTGCCAGTGGTAGCAGCTTCTTTAAGAACGCCAAGTACACCGTCCATATCTTCTTCGCTCAAGGAATAACCAGTGGGGTTATGAGCAGGAGTGTTCAAAATATAGAGCAGGTTGTCTTGTTTAGCAAGGAGCTCTTCTACTTTTTCTTTTAATGCAGGAAGATTGAACTTGTTGTTTTCGTCCAGCATTTTGTAGGTGGTAAAGTTGCGGTGCATATCAGCGCACAGCACTTTGTACGCACCCCAGAACCAGTCGGAGCAAAGCACGGTATCGCCTTCGCTTTGGTAGTTCCAAATTGCATGGTGAATTGCACCGGTGCCACCAGCAGTAGCAACAGCAGCAATGTGTGCGTCCGGACGGGATTCGCCGAAAGCAGCGGTAACAACGCCTTCCAAATATTCCGGCAAGCCGGAGATGGGAGCGTAAGCAATCAGTTCGTTAGTTGCCAAGCTACGATATACCTTTTCTACGGTAGGCAGGCACACCAAGTTTTCGTTTTCATCTAAGATAGCACCAATGGTAGCATTGGTTACGTTTTCTTTGCCATATTTAGCAGCAGCAGCTACGGCAGCAGCGTTAGCACCAAAAATTTTATCTTGAGCAAATTTTCCTTTCGCATGTTGAGCAGCAACACTCATAACCATAATCCATTCCTCCTTAAAATAATTTTTACTTCTAATTAAATTTATTATCACATTCTTACAAATGCTGTCAATGAGTTTACAAATCTATCACAGTTGCACCGCTACCGCCAGTTTCAAGAGAAGCCAGCTCCAGCTTCTTAACGAAGCGGTTATTTTCAAGGTAAGCGGTCAAGCCGGCACGCAATGCACCAGTTCCTTTGCCGTGAATCAAACGCAGTTGGCTAATGCCTGCTAAGAGCGCATCGTCAATTGCCTTATCCACTACAGGAATTGCCTCGTTCAAGGTCATACCACGCAGGTCAACCTCTTGTTTTGCACTAGAGCTTTTTGCCACAAACATTTGGTGGCTGTAGCCAGCCTTCTTACGTTTCTTAGTGCTTTCAGGCTCTGCGCTGACAGGTTGAGCTTTAGTAACAAGACATTTTTTCGCAGGCACGTTCATTTTTAAGATGCCTACCTGTACGGTAACGTCATTGCCGTTAACTGCAATGATAGTACCATTCTTGCCTAAAGAAGTTACAAAGACGTTCAAGCCTTTTTTAGCAGTTTCTTTAGTCAGCGGTGCACCTTCCGGAAGCGGAGCGTCCTCACTCAAGGTCTTGTTCAGCTTTTTGCGAGCTTCTTCTGCGGCTTGCTCCAAGCGTTTAATGTCG
>CALAXC010000299.1 GCA_937894775.1 uncultured Clostridia bacterium | reverse complement strand
TAACGTAAATAACGAGAAAACGTCCACCACGATGACATACGAAAAGTTTTTAAATAATCAGCTTGATACAGCATACGCTAACGCTGAAAAGGCACGCGTGAGTGCGATAAACACAGCGCAGGGGCTGTACAGCAGGGCTTTGTCGGGATATGGCGCACAGGGCGAAAAATATAGCAATATGGGGCTGAAAGGAAGCGGATATACTCAGTATCTTGACGGTCAGGCTATGGCGCAGAGAAACGCGGCTATCGCCAATGCGTACCGTACCGAAGCGGATGCAAACACCGCCGCGGAGAATGCCTATAATACACAATATCAGACGTATTTGCAACAGCAACAGCAGGGTGCGGATACGGCGTTTAACAATATGCTAACTAATATCGATCTGTACAGCCTTGACGATATCAAATTCCTTGGTGAGCAGTACAAAATGAACGAGGATCAGGTGAAATACCTTATGGATGGCGTGCTGAAGGGCGGCAATTATACGTTAGACGATCTTGGTAAGGTGAAGGAAGACATAGGTAACGAGGCTTACACCAAATATTACGAAGATCTGATCAATTCCTATAAGAGAGAAAATACATTCACATATACCGCCGAGGATGGCACAACCAAGTGGTATACCGCAACGGAATCCAAAGCCCTGATAGATGCTATTGCAAACGCAATAGGTGAGGAAAATGTCGCAGAGTTACGAACGAAGTACGATGGAATATACAAGCCTCAGACGGTGGATGGCTTGAAGATTTCGGGTAATACTTTTGGTCGAAACTATGTAGGTGGTGACGATTTCAGAATAACAGACGGAACAAACACCTACAGAGTGCAATCGGGTGGTGTAGTTGACAAGAATAGTGATCCTGACCTCTACGCAGTTGCTTCAAGTAATGGACTCGAATCGGGTGATGTATTCCGTTACAACAACGCGATATATGCAATAGGTGATGGTGGACAGATATTCAAGGTGGTTCAAAGAGCATTAGGTACAAATATTCAAAAACTTGTAGACTTATTTAACTCGAAGAAACCCAATGCAACAACCACGGGTGATACAACTTAGAAAAATCAAACTAAGACAAGGAGAGCTACAATGGCTTTATCATTACAAGAGTACGCAAAAAGACTCGGAATAGATACGGAAAAGGTGTTGGCGCAGGGGGAAACCTCTGCGCCCAAAGAGCTTACTGCGGAAGAGATTGAGATAGCAGATAAGGGCTTAAGTGATTATTTAAGCACGCAAGGCAAGACGGTAGGCGACAAAATACAAGATTTCGCATATGATTTGGTGACAAAAGTTGGTTTGGAAAAGACATTACCGTTTATAAAGCCGTCAAAATCAGAAATAAGTGGTCTTAATTCCCGACTGTCATCATTGAACGCGGATCAACCCAATACGCTTTGGTCTTTGGACGAACAGAGACGATTTGGTTACATATACGCTACAGAAGGTGAGGCTTCTGCGAAAAAATACGCTCTTGGCATAAACGATGCGTATCTCAATATGCAAAGAGACGTGGCAAAAAAAGTAAATGCCGATCTTGCTACGCAAAACGCTGCTATGATGGCTCTTACTTCGGCAGGGAGCGTTGTTTCCGCGCCTTTCTCAATGTTGGATTACTTAAATCAGCTTGAGGCATCAGTAAAGCACGGTCAACCTGTGGCGCAGAGCTTTAGTGTAGCAACCAACGGTCAAGATGCACGCGAAGCAATTGCGCAGAAACTCAACGAGTACGGCACACTTGACGAGAATATCCCAATCATAGGCGGTAAGGGTTGGGGCGATGCTTACGGTTTAGGAATGAGCATAGCAGACAGCGTGGCATCAGCGGCAACATTCGGCGGAGTTGGAACGCTTGTAAACTTCTTCGGTCAGTCTGCATCGAGAGCATATCAAACCGCTTACGAGCGTGGTGCTTCAAGCGGACAAGCGGCATTGTATTCGGTGCTGATGGGTGCGGCAGAAGCTATTCCTGAAATGTTTTCCACAAGCCATTTGCTCAAGCTGCTTGGTATGGGCAAAGCAGGCAAGGAGGCAACGAAAAGCTTGTTCCGAGAGGTGCTTAAGCAAGCAGGAGGAGAGGCGGCTGAGGAAGCAACAACGTCTCTGTTAAACCTTGCCATAGACAAAATGGTATTTGGCGAAACGGAAGCCGCAGAATTGACAAGACAGTACGAAGCGACGGGACTGAGTCACGATGAAGCCGTTAAAAAAGCTTGGCTTGATACGTTTGAGGGCGTACTGTTTGATGCCGTATCAGGTGCGATTTCAGGCGGAGTAACGGGTGGCGGTGCGGCAATGATTCCTCTTATACAGCAGGAATGTATTTCAAAAATGTGGCTTACAGAAAGCGAGCTTCTG
>CALAXC010000298.1 GCA_937894775.1 uncultured Clostridia bacterium | reverse complement strand
CGTTGTAAAAGCCAAAGCAGAACGCGGTGAACGTGTCAGCACACAAATACCGTACGGTTACAAAAAGGATCCCGACGTAAAAGGACATCTGCTGATCGACGAAGAAACAGCACCCGTAGTAAGAATGATCTTTGATTTATGTGCCGCCGGAAACGGTCCGAGGATCATAGCCAATATCTTACGTGAGAAGAAGATTCTCAAGCCTACCGTTTATCGTTATCGACAAATCGGCAGTTACGGTTGCATCACCGATACCGAAGATATCTACGGATGGAACGACAGAACTGTTGCGGGAATCCTTGATAACGAAGTCTATCTCGGACACACTGTCAACTGCAAAACAACGGTTGCTTCTTACAAGGACAAGCGAAAGCTTGAGCGTCCCGAAAGCGAATGGCTTAGATTCGAGAACACGCATGAAGCCATTATTGATCAGGCTACTTGGGATATCGTTCGAAAGGTACGAGCAGGCAAACGCAGAAGAACAAGCATGGGTGATCTCAATAAATATAACGGACTCCTGTGCTGTTCGGATTGCGGTTCCAAATTATACTTTGTCAGAGGAACTACCATCAAACCGGAAAACTACAGCTTCATTTGCAGCCGTTACCGTAAGCATATGGGTGAAGAGCAATGTACGCCTCACAGCATAAAAGAAGTGGTACTTGATGAAATCATCCTCGAGGAAATCCGCAAGGCAACGTACTATGCACGGGCGAAAACGAAAGAATTTGTTGAGTTCATAAACAAGAAAAGCTCCTCCGAAAATCGAAGAGAGCTTACCGCAAAAACGAATGAACTTGCCAAATTGGAGAAACGCAACGCGGAGCTGAACACCTTATTCAAAAGACTTTACGAGGATAATGTTCTCGGTAAAATCACAAACGAACAGTTCCGAATGTTATCCGACGGTTACAACGCAGAGCAAAGAACGATAGCAGAACAGATTCCAATCCTGCAAAAGCAGATTGAAGATCTGAAAGCTTCCTCAACCAACGTGGAACGCTTTGTAACGATCTCAAATAAATACACCGACTTGCAAGATTTAACGCCGGAGATTCTGCGAACCTTCATAGACAAGATTGTAATTCATGAGCGTACCGAGAAATGGGTGAAAACGGCTGAACAACAAATCGACATCTACTTTAGATACGTTGGATGCATTGTTACAGATCCCACAGATTGAAACAAAAGGAAAGGACGGACAGCCTAAACTGTCCGTCCAACTCCAAGGCACCGCCTTACGCAAGATATCCCTATGACAACTTGCCTAAGCGTTGAGCTTTTTTCTTGGCTCTCCCTGCTGGGCTCGAACCAGCACTCGCTTCGCTCGTTGCGACAACAACGGTAGCCAAGCACGGCTTGGCTACCTTGCGAGTTTGTCTTGCTCGCTGAACGCGAGCATTTCGCAAGCGAAAACGCCAAACCTCGCCACGCGAGTCGCCGCTTGCGGCGATCTCGCGAATCAGCTTGACGTACAGTTCGAGCCGAACGAGAGAAAGGGAAACGAAAAGCGAGTAGCTCAAGCTACTCGCTTTTCGTTTGAGTTCATAGGATAAAAAAGCAACAAATAAAATCAGCAAAATTCATCCTTATGCTCCATAAAGAAATCAAAATATTTACGCACGTTATCAAGCTCTGTCCACGAACAAACATCTGCGGGATAAGCATCTAAATTATATATTTTCGCATTTTGCATAGATAACAAAATAGGGGAATGTGTAGCAATAACGAACTGACTTTTTGTGGCACGGGCTGTTACGGATATATATTCCGCAAGTTCAATTTGAAACTCTATTGACAGGCTATTTTCTGGCTCATCCAAAAGATATACAGCATCCTCGTCAATACGATCAAAGAAATAGCGTAATGCCGTTTCACCGTTGGAATGCAGATCTATATCTTGCGCCACTTGTTTCTTTATATAAGATGATTGAGAACGTTTGGGGGAAAGAATATCCATCACGTTCTTCCATCTCTCATAATCATCGAGCCCGTTTAATCTCTTGATTTCGGGATTTTGCATCGACTCGCGATGAACCGCAATATAATTTTCAAATAATTCGCTTCGCTGATCATCTATACCGTCATTAATAGAACGCGCCTTTAAGGCATAATCGAAAACGTCGTCACTGGTCAAAACATAACTTCTCTTTGGAACACGAGCAAAATCTATGGAGCACATTTGAACGAATTGATCAAACAACGGCGCATCATTGAATTCCGAATATCGGACCGCATGTATTTTAGCCGCCAAAATATTAAGCAACGTACTTTTACCGGATCCATTTCCGCCATAGAACATAGTTATCCCATCAAATTGGATTTCCGATAGCTTCTTATCTGGAAATATTTTAAAAGGGTAAAACGTGTGAAAACAAGTTCGTTTTTCCAATTCTATCGCCTTGATTTCTGCACGCTCACTCGGCAAAATCAATTTTTTAGCGTAAATCATTGTCCCACCTCCTTTTTAAAAATTATAATATCACAAAATGTGCATGTTGTCAATTAGGTTACAGAGCAATGACGTAGGTCCTCACTATCCTTCTACCTATATTATATCAAAAAAGCGTTTTTTCTTCAAATGTGCGAAAATGTCGCGGGTTCAAGTCCGTTAGGTTCGGAAAAAGTTGCAAAAAACAAAAGGTCAAAAAACAGCCCTAAAAAAACGAAAAAGCCTTGTTTTACAAGGCTTTTGGGCATAGGTTGCAATTTTGACCTATGAGTTTGTACTCATAGTACAAAAAAGCAACTCATATATTTAGTGAAATATTCGGCGTTGCCGAATGTGAAATAATTTTCTTGCGAAAATTGTGAAATATTGCTCCCGATAGTCGCAATGTGAAATGAAATTTGCCACGTTCGCGTTAGCGAACATTTCACATTTGCGTAGCAAATATTTCACAGCGAAGCTATTTCACTTGCCCCAAGGGCAAATTTCGTTGAAAAAAGCCCAACGCGAAAGGCAGGTTGTCATAAGGATATATTGAATGTCCGATGCAAACAGCCGATTGATGAGTGCAAAAGAATACGGCAGTATAGCATACAGCTATACTGCCGTATTCTTTTTATACCTATGAGAACAAAAACTCTTATCACCTTTTACAATACACAATCATACAATATACGGCAGTACTTTACAATTTGCGATATTTGTGTTATAATATAAACATCACAAAATCGTTATTGGAAAAAGAGGTTTTGATTTATCAAGGCGATTCATTTGACGATGAGAAATACAATGAAATGATTTCTTGCGTGCAATCTGCAATCATTTGATAAAGGGTGTTCAAAGATACAACAATTCTGCAGATATACTATTAAATATTGTGACTCTGACAATAAAAGAAATCACAATTCAGTTGGTTTTTAGATAGCTAACATTTACAAAAAGCGGCAAGGGGGGTAGTCCTTGCCGCTTTTCAAATATTATTTACCTACCATTTCAATTTGCCACAGTTCGTCTATGCTTTTTTGGTTATCGGGATACCAAAACACAGACGTTTTACGATATGTGTTATGAACAGGTTGGCCGTTCTCATCCAGCTCAACCATAATCTTATTCCATCTTACAATTTTGTATGTCAGAGCATTGTAATCACGTGTACCGCCATCATCGTATGAGCCTTGAGGAATAGGTAAGAACAGAACGGCAGCCAACACAACTATGATAATTACAGGAATTAAAATTTTCTTTTTCATATCTCACA
>CALAXC010000297.1 GCA_937894775.1 uncultured Clostridia bacterium | reverse complement strand
CATACACTCCTACATACTTTGAGTGTGACAAACATATCAAACCAACTGCTTCGTGAAAATGTTATGAAATTAAATGCAAGCGAGATATACATATATCTTATGGCGTGTGCTTTGCATGATATTGGAATGGGTGTTTCGGACAAGGACATTGGCTCATTTATTGATGCATCCGGTCTCAGAGGATATGTAAACGAACATCCTGAAATATCAAAGCCTAATTTGATACGCAAATTTCACAACGATTTTTCAGCACAGTTTGTAAAAAAGTATTGGGAGATACTTGAGATACCAAATAAGCGGTATGCTGATGCGATTGCTGAGGTCGGACGAGGGCACAGAAAGACGGATTTGATGGATGAAGCACTTTATCCTACAGATTACGAACTTGGTGACGGAAGCAAAGCGAATCTTGCCTTGCTTGCGGCACTTATACGACTTTGCGATGAGCTTGATATAGCATCGGACAGAAACCCTGATTTGCTGTATGATACCGAAACTATGGAGGGTATGAGCGAGAAGGATGTATTTGAGTTTTCCAAGCACGAGGCTATCCATACGCTAAAGTTTAGTGAGGATAATATTGTGGTTATTGCTGACACAGATAAACCGGATATTGCCGATGGAGTTATAGAGGCGATCCGTACTGTTAAAGAAACTCTTGAATATTGTCTTTCTGTAATCAGCAAACGTAGTGATTTTCAAATTGATTGCAAAACAATAAAACTGATATTAAATGATAAAGAAGTAGAGGTGTAAAAATATGGCAACTGCACATATAAATGCAAAACCGGAGGATTTCGCAAAAACGGTGCTTATGCCCGGCGATCCTCTTCGTGCAAAACTTATCGCTGGAAATTTTCTTGAGAACGCTGTACTTGTAAATAATGTCAGAGGCGTTCAGGGCTATACGGGTACATATAAGGGCAAACGAGTGTCCGTTATGGCGAGTGGTATGGGAATGCCGTCAATGGGTATTTATTCTTATGAGCTTTACAAGTTTTTCGGAGTAGAAAACATTATTCGTATTGGTTCAGCAGGTGCTCTTAATACCGATATTCATGTTCGTGATGTTGTAATCGGTATGGGTTGTTCTACTGATTCCAATTTTGCGGCAAATTACAAGCTTCCCGGAACTTTTGCTCCACTTTGTAGCTACAAACTGATGGACGCTTGTGTTGAAAGTGCAAAAGAAATGGGTGTAACATATCACGTGGGCAACCTTCTTTCGTCAGATATTTTCTATGGTGATGACGAAACGGCAAACGACGCCTGGGCAAAGATGGGTGTTATGGCAATAGAGATGGAGGGTGCGGCACTTTATATGAATGCTGCGCGTCTTGGCAAAAACGCCCTTGTTATTTGTACCGTATCCAATCACATAATCACGGGCGAGGAAACTACTGCTGAGGAAAGACAGAATTCCTTTGGTGAAATGATTACATTGGCACTTGAAACCGCCTTAAAGTTAGACTGACGGAGGGGGTACTGATGGTAGAAATATTGAAGGGACTTGGCATCACCGTTTTTCTGACTGTTGCATGCTTTATAACAGCATCCTTGATTGGAGCATTAACTTGTGCCGGCTTTTGCTCTAAAAACAAAATAGTCAGAACGGTATGCAAGATTTATAATGGCTTGGTGATTAAGATTCCTCCGCTCGTTATGTTAATGCTTTTCGCATTAGTCGTTATGGGCGACCGTAATAAAGGAACTATATTTATTGCTTTTGTAGGACTGTCTCTTTTTGTTGCAGCAAATCTTACCGGTGTTTTCTGTGGTGGTGTTTCTTCCGTTGCAAATGGAGAAATTGAAGCGGCTCGCACGTTGGGAATGAACAAGATTCAAACATTTTTTCATGTTATGTTACCTCAGATAATTGAAAACATTGTTCCGGTATATATGTCAATGTTTGTGATGTGTATGCAGATTACAAGTGTGGCATCCGTTATTGGAGTAGGTGAATTTCTTAGCGTAACCGATGGTATTTCCGATGCTGTAATTGGAATTGTGATTTCGATTTCAGGTTATTTTGTTATTGGAACACTCGGTGATTTCGTTATCACCCGTATAGGAAAGATAAAACATATTAAAGCAAAGGATTATCCTGGAAAGGCGGAGGTGAGATAAGATGAGTCTTGTAGAAATAAAAAATCTTACCAAGCGTTTCGGAGATAATCTTATTTGGGAGAATGTCAACGAATCTATCGAAAAAGGCGATGTGATAGTTATTGTCGGTAACTCGGGTTGCGGAAAGACAACTTTCCTTCGGTGTATCAATATGCTTGAAACACCTTCATCCGGTCAGATTTTCATTGACGGTGATGAAATAACTGCAGTCGGTGCTGATATTGATAAAATTCGCAGTAAAATGGGTATGGTGTATCAGAACTTCAATTTGTTCTCACATCTTACTGTACTTGAAAACATTATTAAGGCACCAATGGTGGTTAATAAGATTCCCAAGGAGCAGGCAATCAAGGAAGGTATGGAATATCTTCGTATGGTAGGTATGCAAGAGAGAGCAGATTTTATGCCCGATCAGCTTTCGGGCGGACAGAAACAGCGTGTGGCAATTGCCCGTTGTCTTGCCATGAAGCCTGAAATCATTCTGTTTGACGAACCGACAAGCGCACTTGATCCTACAATGGTGGATGAGGTTCTTGCGGTTATTAAAAATCTTGCTAAGAGTGGGTTCACTTGTGTAATTGTAACCCACGAAATGGCATTTGCTAAAAGTGTGGCAAGCAAAATCATCTTCTTTGCTGACAGAGGAATTTATGAGGAGGCACCGCCTGCTGAGTTTTTTGAGCATCCCAAAAGAGAAAAAACAGTTACCTTTGTTCGCAAACTCAAGACCTATACCTACGAGTCTGAGGTTTGCAATATCGATCTTTATACACTTTTAGTTCAGGTCAACAATTATTGTAGTAAATATGCATTTCCGCTTAAATCTGCAAACCGTTTTCAATTAGTAGTGGAAGAACTTTTAACCTGTTTGCAAAGTATTGGCGGAGATGGCGAGATGAACTTGACTGTGGCGTATGAAGATACCACAGGCAAAAAAGAAATTATTTTGCGCGAAAAAGCGTGTAAGGGAAATATACTTGATGCGGAGCAGATGGACGAACTGAGTCTGATGCTTATTAAGAACTGTGCATCCGATATTAAGTACTGCGTTGAAAACGGATATAATGTATTAACAATTGAAATTAAAGAATAGAATTTTCGGCAAGTGAGGTTTTTATGAAACGATTGTTATATGGCGGTACGGTCGTTAATGTGTTCACAGGCGAGCTTGAGCAAACGAACGTGCTGATAGAAAAAGATAAAATTGTAGGTGTTGGTGCATATTCTCCCGATGATGCGGATATGACCGAGGATATTACAGGAAAGTACATATGCCCTGGATTTATTGACGGTCATATTCACATTGAAAGCACGATGTTGACACCCTCAGAGCTTGCAAGATTGTGTATGCCTCACGGAACTACCGCAATCGTTGCCGATCCTCACGAGATTGCCAATGTATGCGGTATGGATGGCATCAAATATATGATGGAAGCAAGTAGCGGTATCCCTCTCTCGGTTTATTTTACATTGCCTTCCTGCGTTCCCGCAACACCGTTTGATGAATCGGGTGCGGTGCTTGAGGCGGACGATATCAGACCACTGTACGAAAACAAGCAAGTTGTAGGACTTGCCGAAATGATGAACTATCCCGGAGTTCTCCTTGGAACGAGCGATGTGTATAACAAAATCGGTGATGCAATAGAACACGGAAAAGTCATTGATGGCCACGCCCCCTTCTTGTCAGGAAAAGAACTTGATAAATACATTTGTGCAGGTATTACGAGTGACCACGAGTGCTCGGATGTGGGTGAAGCGATAGAAAAAATCAGAAAAGGTCAATGGGTGATGATTCGCCAAGGAACGGCTGCTCGTAACCTTGCAGAGCTATTGCCATTGTTTGATGATGCTTATAGCCATAGATGCGTTCTTGTCACCGATGACCGTCATCCCGCAGACCTTATAAGAGACGGACATATTGATAATATCATCCGTCTTGCCGCCCGAGGCGGGAAATCAGTTATTACGGCAATTAAAATGGCTACGATACAGGCAGCTCAGTGCTTCGGTTTGCGATTCGTTGGGGCTGTTGCTCCCGGTTACCGTGCAGATCTTCTTGTACTAAACGACCTTAATGCAGTTGATATTGAAGATGTTTATTCAAAGGGAGAAAAGGTTGTAGAGCGAGGGCAAATGAAAGCGTTTGACCGTCCCAAAATTGACGGGGGGCTGTGCGAAACAGTACATAACTCGTTCCATACAAAAGAATTGACGATTGCTGATTTTCACATTGAAGAAAATAGCAACAAATGTCGAGTGATAGAGATTATCCCCGATCAGCTTCTCACGGGGGGACAAGTGTGTGAGATTGATTGGAGCAAGAATAACGGCATTGACACCACGAGAGATATTCTTAAACTCGCGGTTATTGAAAGACACAAAAACACAGGTCATATTGGACTTGGCTTTATTAAGGGTATTGGAATAAAAAATGGTGCTATTGCATCCTCCGTATCTCACGATTCACACAATATTATTGTGATTGGCTCAAATGACGAGAATATGGTGATTGCCGCAAATAACATCCGTAAGAATGGTGGTAATGTAGTTGTTTCTGCCGGAAAGATTATTGCCGACATGGCATTGCCGATAGCAGGTCTTATGACCAATCTTTCAGGCGAGGAAATTGCCCTTGCCAATGAAAATGTACGCAAAGCCGTGTATGAGCTTGGCGTGTCGAGGAATATCGAACCTTTTATGAATATGGCGTTTGTGAGTCTGCCTGTAATTCCGTCACTCAAAATGACGACGCAGGGGCTTGTGAACGTAGATAAACAAGAAAGAATATCGCTTTACTGCGATTAAAAATAATAATAATTTAGAAAGAGGTAATTTATAATGACTATCGAAAAGAACTTAAGCGGTACAGAACTTAATGTAAAGGTGTCAGGCAGACTTGACACAACAACCGCACCCGAACTTGAAGCAGAAGTTATGGGTGCAATCTCAGGTGTAACAAAACTTGTACTTAACTTTGAAGCACTTGAGTACCTTTCATCTGCAGGACTCAGAGTACTGCTTCAGGCACAAAAGATAATGAACAAGCAGGGTGAGATGATTATTAAGAACGTAAACGAAACAATCAATGAGATTTTTGAAGTAACTGGCTTCGTCGACATTCTTACCATAGAATAATGAACTCATGGTGGAAAGAATGAAAACTTATAAAGACAACTTCATAGAACGTTATTTTGGAATACAAAAATCCGGCTCAAGTGTAAAAACCGAGATTGTTGCGGGAATTACCACATTCTTCGCAATGGCTTACATTCTGTTTATCAATCCCAGCATCCTTGCAGATGCGGGTATGGAGTGGGGTGCAGTATTCCTTGCAACCATTATTGCATCGGTAATCGGCACACTTGTTATGGGACTTGTTGCCAACGTTCCTTATGCACAGGCTCCCGGAATGGGTATCAATGCCTTTTTTGCCTACACCGTTTGTGCGGGACTTGGATTTACATGGGCACAAGCGCTTTCTATCGTGTTTATCTGCGGATTGCTTAACATTCTGATTACGGTAACGAAGATAAGAAAGCATATCATCCGATCCATTCCCATCAGCCTTCAGCACGCGATCGGCGGCGGTATCGGTCTGTTTGTGGCGTATATTGGAGTCCTTAACGTCGGTTTGATTGACTTTTCATCCGGAGTACCTG
>CALAXC010000296.1 GCA_937894775.1 uncultured Clostridia bacterium | reverse complement strand
TATGTGTTGTACCATGCATAACCTGTTGCCATGCCTTGTGTATCACCTGATCCGCTTTGAGCGTTATCATCAGCCAATACTGTAATAGACACAACAGATAGTAAAGTTACTATCAACAGAATAATACTCAATATTTTTTTCAAGCACTTTCTCCTTTCTCAAAAAAATAAACGGTACCATTATAGTTCCGTTTATCTGAATTTAGAAATGAACTCCCTCGCCGGGGCGGTCTTCGCCTTCACCTATATAATCGTCTACCGGTTTGTCATTGATTTCTGTTTTAGTGTCATCATCGAAAGGGTTATCCCCACCATGTGACGGTATATATTCGGGAGCATTTTTATTACCACCATCCGTGTTGGTTTCTTCATTTCTTTCTATGGCTTCGCCTTTTTCAGTTCCTACGCTTGTTTCTTCGTTATCAAGAATTGCTTCCTTCTGTTCCTCTTCAACCTTTGGAGCTAACTCTTCTTTCTCTTTGATGATTTCATCATTTCGATCTTCTCCTGAAGTTGGACCAGTCTGTTGAGTATTTTTGTCTTTGGACTCCTCAATTACGATGTCTTTTATTTCTGTGTCTTTTTCCGTGTATGTTTTGTCGTTAACATTCTCTTCGGTGTAGTTTTCAACCTTGGGTAATTCTTCGATTGCAGTATAGCTCGTTTCGGGTGTATCATTTGCAGATTCGCTTTCAGGTTCTGTAAGTATCGGTAGATCAACCATAGAATCATCGGTCGTATCCGTCGGTTCGGAGGTGTCGGTCGGGATTTGGATGCTGACGTTGGTATCAGTGGTACCGCCACCATCATTAGCTTTCTCCACGCTTGGTGCGGTAATGAATACGAAGCATCCTATGATAAGAGCTACGATAAGACCTACCGCTACATAAATGATGATTTGTTTTTTTGTCATAATTTCATGACCATCCTTTCTTGAGCTTATGCTCACTCTTTTAAGGTGAGGCTTCGGGTGACGGTGATCGGGATCTCAAGGTCGAAGATGTGTTCTCCCGCGAAGATCACAGGTATCATCACCGTGTAGCTCGCCTTTAGTTTCAGGGCTTTGTCTACCTTGTAGGTAACATTCGGATTAGTCATGGAGTAGACGATTTCGCCGTCTGCACCATAATTATACAAACGGTTTTTTGAAGAGTCCAGAGACAATTCGGAAGAAGTTTGCGAAATATAAAAATTTTCATCAAAATCTTCTGTGAAATCATGCCCTTGCTTGATGGAGTTGTAAATGTCGATCGAATTCTTCATGATGAAGGACTCGAGGACACGTTCGGTATCGGCTCGGGTGGTCTGAATGATGGTCGTGCACTGTGCGTAAAAAAGCACCGCTGACAGAATCATAGCGATGACGATAGTGATCACGCAAGGCGTGAAATATCCACCGCCTCGGGTGTCTTTCAGCAGTTTCTTCATTCATACCACCTCACTTCCAATACTTTTGGGACAGTCCCGAGAAGGTGGCTTTCAGCGTGACAGGAATCTTGAATACTCCAAGCCCTCGGACATAGGTCTGATAGGTCAGCGTTACGTGAATGGTTTCGCCAAGCTGTACCTTTCCGGTGGAGGCGTTGTAATAGGTTGTGCCACTATAGCTGACCGATGGGCTGATTCCAAGCTCGTCACAAAGCTCATTGTATCGGTCTGTCGCTTGTTCATTGGTTCTGCCGTAGGTGGTGGCTGTGTCGATGAGTTCCTTTGCGAAGTGATCCATATCTTGCTTGAGTGTCAAAAAACTGAATACGTTGAGAGCAAGAACGATGACCATCATCGCCGCCATCACACAGACCACCGTATCGATATATCCTTCGGCTTTGTTTGTCTTAAATGGTTTGAGAAGTCTCTTCATACATCCACCTCCTTTAACCGAAGAGGACTCCGATAGAGTTCATGATCTCCATACCGATGACTACGATATAGATCAGCATAAAACAGAAGAGCAAGCACATGGAAAGGCGCTTGACCTTGCCGGGAATCTTCTGTGCTTGTTGCTTTAAGAGCTGTCTTTGGTAGTCCGAAAACTTCACCGCAAGACCTGCCCAATACACGTCGGTTTCATCCCCTCGAAGCACACCGATCAGACCTCTCGTTACGTCAGACAGCATGGAGGAGCCGACACGGGACTCGAATCTCGTGAGGGCTGCTTCGTAGTTACCCGAGCGCATATCCGCAATGGTGATCTCAAGCTCTTGCTTCAGCTCATCACCTGCGTTGTTCTTATATGAATCAAGGATATACAGTACATCTCGGTTGTGCTTCAGCGTTTTCTCAATGTGAGAGACAAAGCGAGGAAGCTCGTATTCGATGTGTCTGCGCTTCTCCTTGATCTTATCGGCAACGCCCTTGGATGCCTTGAAGTACATCATCACGGCAAGGGCTACGATAATGGGAGAAAGCAACGGGAAGATGAAGAGCATCGGAACGGCAAGGATGCCGATGAGCATGGACTTGACGATACTGTTTGCGATGTGCATTTCGGGTGACATATTCACACCCGCCGAGCGAAGGTCGATT
>CALAXC010000295.1 GCA_937894775.1 uncultured Clostridia bacterium | reverse complement strand
AAAGTTCGACTCCGCTTCGCTTCGCTCAGGATGACGGGTAAAATATATTAGTGCGTACATTATGCGCAGATTAGCTGTTGGTAGAACCGATAGTAAGCAGTAAGATTTTATTCAATTTTGATATCATTTCCGTCTGCAAATATTTTTATCGGTTTGAAAATCTCTTTTGTTCTTAATATAAATTCGGCAAGCGGAGCCTCTATCTTTCCTATTATCTCCCTTCGTATAGGTCTTGCGCCGAGCTTTTGGCTGAATGCATACTTTGCTATTATAGACGCTATTTCCTCGGATATTTCGAGCCTTATGCCGTTCTCGTATACTCTTTCACTCAGATCTTGCAGCATTTTTTCTGCAATTCGACACAGATCTTTTTCGGATAGGTCTTTGAAAATTATTATTTCGTCTATTCTGTTAAGCAGTTCGGGATGAAAAAAGCTTTTCAATACTTCAAGTTCTCTCGGATCGTTCCTGCTTTTTTCCGCGTCGCAAAATCCCATTATTCTTTGTGATACTTTTTCGCGCCCACTCGTAAGATTTGAGGTCATTATAACGATAGTGTTTTTGAAATCTATCTTTTTACCTGCGGAATCGTTGAGCGTTCCGTCATCCAATATCTGTAATAATATGTTCAGAACGTCGGGGTGCGCTTTTTCTATTTCGTCAAGAAGTATAAGAGAATACGGATTACGCCTTACCTTTTCGCAGAGAATATTTCCCTCGCCATAGCCTACGTATCCGGGAGGCGCGCCAATGATCTTCGATACACTGTGCTTTTCCATATATTCCGACATATCAAGCCGTATAAAAGCTGACGGAGAGTTAAAAAGAGCAGAGCATAATGCTCGGCAAAGCTCGGTCTTTCCTACGCCGGTGTTTCCAAGGAATAAAAATGAACCGCAAGGACGGTTTTGCTGACGTATTCCCGTTCTGGCACGTCTTACCGTATCTGCTATCTTTTTAATAGCTTCATTTTGACCTATTATACTTTTTGAAAGCTTTTCTTCAAGATATATAAGACTGTCATTTTCTTCTTCCTTTGAGATCGTACAGGGAATTCCCGTTTGCTCGGATATGAGTGCGGCTATGTCCTCGGATTTAAGAGTTGGCGTGCTGTTATATTCGCTTTCTTCCTTTTCAAAAAGAGCCGTTGATGTGTGCGATAGCAGGCTTCGTTCCTTGCCCGCAATTTTTGAAGCATCGTCAAAGCGTCCTTCTAAGACCGCTTGTTCTTTTTCTTGGGATAATATTTCGGCGGCGCTTGGCGAAGATATTTCAGACGCGCAAAGATGCAGCTTTGCCGCCGCCTCGTCTATAAGATCTATTGCTTTGTCGGGAAGAAATCTGTCGGGAAGATAAAGTACCGACAGCTTCACAGCGGCTTTTATTGCTTCGTCACTTATTTTAACCGAATGGTGAAGCTCGTATTTTGAACGCAGGCCGAGAAGTATCTCAACAGCTTCATTTTCGTTTGGTTCGCTCACTGTTATCGGTTGGAATCTGCGCTCAAGCGCGGGATCTTTTTCAATTTTAGCGCGATATTCTTCAACTGTTGTGGCACCGATAACACGTATTTCCCCTCTCGAAAGGGGCGGCTTTAAAATGTTTGCCGCATCGATCGCGCCTTCAGCAGCTCCCGCACCTGTTATTACGTGTATTTCATCTATAAAGAGAATAACGTCACCCGCGCGTTTTACCTCTTCGATTATCGTTTTCATTCTGTCCTCGAATTCCCCGCGGTATTTTGCACCCGCAAGCATAGACGGGAGATCGAGAGATATTATTCTTTTTTCTCGCAGCTCCTCGGGAACTTTTCCGCTTGCGATAAGAGCTGCAAGACCTTCAACGAGTGCGGTTTTGCCGACACCGGGTTCACCGATAAGGCAGGGATTATTCTTTTGACGGCGGCAGAGTATCCTTACAAGGCGCAAAAGCTCGGTATCTCTTCCTATAAGTGGATCGGAAAAATTCAGACGCGCATAGGATGTAAGATCCTTCCCGTAGGTGTTTAATGCGCGGAGTTTAGTCTTTTTGTTTTCTTCGTCGGTCTTATAGGTGCTTGGATATACTGTTGATGCGCCGAGATATACCGTCAGATCGGCTTTTATTTCGTTTGCGGGGATACCCTCGCTTTCAAGCAGTCGAGTTCCTATCGCATCTTTTTGATTTATGAGAGAAAAAAGCAGATGCTCGCTTCCGATAAGCTTTGCCCCTAAGCGAAGTGCTTCGTTTGAGGCATTTTCTATAGTTCTTGCGAGTCTTGGACTCATATCTGCTGAGGAAATGTCTTTTTTTGTTCCTATTCCGACATAATCAATAAGACTTTGCTTAAGACGCGAAAGACGTGCGCCGCGGCCTGAAAGCACCTTGTATGCTATGCTTTCTTTTTCCGAGAGCAATCCCAACAGCAGATGCTCGGTACCGATATAGCTGTGTCCCAGCTCATGCGCGAGCTTCAGCGAAAAATTAAGCGAGGATTGCGCTCGCTGAGTAAATTTGTTTATCATTTTGACTGTGACCGAAAACCTTTCTTGTTTTTTATCTTTGCTTTATATAAAAGTCACTCTGCTTAGCTGATTATTGTGCAGAAATTCAAGCTTTATACGGCAACTCAAAAAGAAGAATGGCTCGAAAGGTCGTTTAGCAGACGCCGATAGGTGTTTTTGTCGAGTTTTCCCGTTACCTCAAGCATTGAGGCGCGTTGAAGCTCTTTTATCGCACGTTCGGTAGGTTCATCGTATATTCCTGTTATTGAAATGGCTTCAAATTCGTTATATACCGAGCCTATCTCACGAAGAAGTATCTGCACTATAGCAACAAAAGAGCTTTCGTCCCCGAGCTCTACTGCGTAATCGGGAGGATAGCTTGGAAAGAAGGGGAGAGGTGAATAACGTTCGAGAGCCTTGTATTCTTTGTATATGGCATCCCAGCTTGCCTTGTCGACTGTACCGTTTGCGTTAAGTCCTCTGCTTTCTTGAAATGAACGTACCGAATTTTGGGTAGCATCGTCGAAGATCCCGTCGAGGGGGGGGCGTAGTATACGAGAATCGTAAAAAGAAATAGCGCGGAGATATTTTTGCAGGTTATATATTGCATCTCTGAGATTTAATGGTTGTTCCATAGGTCCTCCGTTTGTTTAGCATATTTTTAGCTGATGTTATATCCGGGAAACTGTCCTTCGTTCAGTCGGTTTCCTATAAACAGATCATTGTAGACCGATGTTATTGCATTCCAGGTAGCAGAACCTACCGTTCCGTTAGGCTCTATTCCGTTAAGACGTTGAAATGCTATAACTGCTTCTTCTGTTCGGTCACCGAAATATCCCGTAGGAGATACGCTGGGTATCTGTTCAAAATAGAGAGAAATATAATTAAGATATTCCTGCAGCAGTCTTACTACCTCACTTTGAGAGCCGCGGCGAAGCGGGATCCCGGGATATGGATATATTGCACCGTCGAGGTATTTAAAGGGGATGGTTTCTATAAACCCGAGATATGTACGGTAGAGAGCATCGTAGGTCTGAAGATCTACTGTTCCGCTTATTGGAATTTCAAAAAGTCTTTGGAATGCTTTTACCGCATTTTCGGTTTCCGTTCCAAATATACCGTCTATTTCGACACTTGGAATTTCTTCGTAAAATTCCGAAAGATAATCGAGAAAATATTGAATGTTCCTTATAGCTGAACCGCTGTCACCGAATTTGCTTTCGTTTGCAAACTGTTTTGTTACTTCTGAAAGGGTAATACCTTCGGAATTCAGCTCGTTAAGGCGTTTTACCGCATTGTATAAAAAGAGTATTCTGTACCAGGTTGCGTTTCCTACGATTCCGTCGGGTGTAAGGCCGAAGGTCTCTTGAAATTTTTTGACAGCATCTTCTGTGTCAAAAGAAAAAACTCCGTCGGGAAGCGCTATTTTCGGAATAGCGGGGTAGTTGTCGGAAATTCGGTTGAGCCTTAGTTGCAGTGTTCTTACCTCGTCACCGCCGCTTCCGAGTCTTAGAGGAACTGTGGGAGCACTCGAATTTGGAATGTCTATGGGTGCGTTGGTAACGATATTTATATCCTCACCGTAGTAATATTGCAGTATTTCGTAGGGGGTATATCCGCTGTTTGCAAGGGTGACAGTTCCCCATTGTGAAAGCCCGTCACAAACAACTTTTTCACCGTCGCAATAGCTTGTAAAAAGAGGTTCAACGCTTCCTTGCCGTACTACATAGCTGTTAAAAAGCTCGCCTACGATCTGACTTATATTTTCAAAATAATCCCGTCCCTTTATAAAGGACTGATCAAATGCTGTTGAATTGGTTATATCAAAATCGTATCCTCGCGATCGGTAATATTCGGTATAGATGCGGTTGAGAGTAAAGGATATTTGCGCATAGATATTAGCACGTATCGCGTTTTCGGGCCAGGTGGGATATATTTCGCTTGAGGCTACGTTTGTTATATAGTCGATAAAGGGAAGTGTGACGTTTTCGGCGTTTGAATCGGGTGTGCCGAGATGTACGGTTACGGTTTTCGGAATAAAAGGAATATTTGCGTTCATAATTTTATTCTTTCCTACCTTTCTTAAAGCTCGGGCGTCATACTTTCGTTATACCGCTCTTTTGGAATGAAGTTTTGGGGAACGGGAATAAGCTCGGCGCTTTGTACCGTTGTAACTCCCGAATATATTGCTACGTTGATATATCTTGCGGGAAAGAATCCCTTACAAAACACGTCGATATTCCACAGGGAATAGAAGATCTCGTTTGACGGCGACTGCGAGAGCGCTCTGTTTGGTGCAGGCAGAGGGATCTTCGGTGTAAGTCCGTTCGAGTCGCTTTCAAAGGAATACAGTATTCCGGAGTCATCTTCTGTTGAACCGCGTATGCTGACCGTTGCGTTTTCAAGCGGTATAGCTCCTCTTGCGGTCGATACTCTTACAGTGAGATAGCCTATGTTTTCGTTATTTTGCTGATTCATATATTCTCCTTATCTGATCTATAAAAAATAAATATTGAAAATCATATTTTACCGAGAATGCCTACAGCATCGTTTTTGCATATCAGTCTTCCGTATTCTCTTATATACGGAGAGCTTATCTTTTGATCCTGCGGTTCGCCGTATTCCGCAATAAAGGAATACTCGTCAAGATCCGGCAGACCGTATTCCTCTGAGGCACTGTCCTGCTCAAGCTCTATCGTAAGATAATATCCTTTTTCTTCTATGTGGAAGGCGTTACTTTTTCCGCAAAAATCCGAATGGGAGAGGATATTGCATACTTCAAGGATGAAATCGAGCTTGCTAAAGAAAAATATCTTTTCGGTGAGCTGCTTTTGTGATTCCTCTTTTTCTTCTTTTTTGCTTTTTATTTCTTTTAGGTCGGCAGTCGCTATAAGCCCTAATTTGTTTATAAATATTTCGCAGCCGCCGTCTGCAGAGGGGTAGAGCTGTACTAAAACTCTGTGATGCTTTGTATCAAAGCCGAATTCTTGCTTTGCTCGCTCGAGTATTTCTTCTAAAAACAGCCTTGACTCAGGATCTCCGTAGTCAAGACTTTCAGCGTTTATACCGTAAGGAGAGAGGTCTGCTTCCTCGCATATCACCTTGAGCTTTGCTTTTGTTATCATTATGTATTCCATAAAGAGTTCTCCTTTTTTCTTTGCTTATTTATATTATAAGCAAGATGCGAAAAAAAGGCTACCCCTAAAAATATGGAAAAAGGTATAAATAATGTATGGAAAAGAATGTTGACGAATGCTTCGCTTAGTGTTATAATTAAGTTATTACAGTTTATGAAGGGCTTTCTTGTCCTTATGAGCCTTATGTAAATAAAGTTTTTGGGAGGTGAGAAAATGATATATAATTCCGACACTTATTCGGTTGAATGCAGTGGATACGAGCTTTGTCTGAGAACTCAAAGACCAAGTGATCTTGATTCGTATATATCTTTTTCCGTACCTCTTAACGATCCCGACGGACAGATGTATTATCGCATACAGTCCGAAGCGGGCGCTTATTATAATCCAAATGTCGAGCTTAGCTCCACACTTTCGGTAGACGGAGTTTATTTCACCGTTACTGCTGTTGCCGATGGAATAATACGTCACAGCGGATACTGTGTGGTCGATAAAATAAAGACGGTTAGCGGAAGGGCTTTTTTTGCGCCGCCCGATGCGGTAACCGAGGCGCTTTTAAAGCTTTCGGCTTATTTTCTTTGTCTTCGTGACGGTCTTGGTTCGGTAAAGGCAAGAGTTACTTATTATAATGTTGACAGTAAAAAAATAAAATATTTTAATTATCACTACAACAAAGCCGAGCTTGAAGTATTTTATCTTTCGATGATCGAAAAAATAAAGTACCGTGTTTTGCTTACCGCAAAAAGAGCGCAGGAAAAGCTTGACGCTGCCGACGCGAGATTTCCGTACGGAGAGCTTCGCGAGGGGCAGGAGATAATGATACGGGAGATACATTCGGCAATAAAACGTGAAAAGCGGATATTCGTTGAAGCTCCTACGGGAACAGGAAAGACGATCTCAGCTCTTTTTCCCGCTGTACGCGCTCTTGGAGAGGGGTATTGCGATAAAATATTTTATCTTACACCCAAGACCTCTACAAGGCGAGAGGCTTTTTCGGCTATGGCAAAGCTTTTTGAGGGCGGCACTAAGCTCAGAACGGTAGTTGTAACGGCAAAAGAACAGATATGCCCTTGTGCTAAAGGTATTATAGGGCAGAAAAAGACAGACTGTTCTTCGAAAAGCTGTCCGTATTCCAACGGGTATTATGACAGAGCAGATGCGGCGCTCTGCGAAATGACAGAAAATTACACGGGATATTCAGCACGTCTTATAAGCGAAACGGCAAAAAAATACGGAGTGTGCCCGTATGAGCTTTCGCTCGATCTTTCCGAGCTTTGCGACGTTGTTATCTGCGATTATAATTATGCTTTTGATCCTATTGTTTATTTCAGACGCTATTTCGGAGCGGATGCAGAAAAGGGACGTTATCTTTTTTTAGTAGATGAGGCGCACGATCTTGCTGAAAGAGCGAGAGAAATGTATTCTGCGGAACTTTCTGTACTTGATTTTAAGGTGTTGCTTGAAAAAACAGAACCGATAGATGCTATAAAAGATGAGGTGGCGGGACTTTTGCAGGATCCTATAGCATCCTTCAGATACGTAAAAAAGCTGTGTAAGGATACGCTTGTGCGTGATGAAAACGGAGAGAAAGGCTTTTATATAAATACCGAGCCTTATGAAAAAATATGCTCGGCTCTTGATGCTTTTGTCAAGAAAGCCAAGACCTTTCTGAAGAAGAATTCCGAGCACTATCTCTTCGATGATATAAGCTCACTTTTGTTAAAAGTAAAAAAATATCTGAAGATAACCGAGCTTTTCGACGAAGGATTCAGATTTTATGCGTGGATAGACGGAGAAGATATTTCGGTAAAATGCTACTGCCTTGATCCGTCGGGAATATTCAAATCTTTGCTGCTAAGAGCTTCGTCAAGCGTTTTCTTTTCGGCAACGCTTACACCGCCCGAATATTTCAGAGATATTCTCGGTGGCGGTGAAAATTCGAAGGCTATATCGCTTCCGTCACCCTTCGATCCTCAAAATCTTTGCGTGACGGTGGCAGATTACGTCAATACAAGATTTGAGGAACGCGAGGATAACGTAAAAAGATTTGTAAATCTTATCGCGGCATCGGTCACCTCAAAAGCGGGAAATTATATCGCTTATTTCCCATCTTATAAGTGCCTCGAGGATGTTTACAAAGCATTTGTAAGGAAATATCCAAAGGTTGAAACCGTCCTTCAGAAGAAAAATATGAGCGCAAAGGAACGCGAAGAATTTCTTTTGGCGTTTAAGGACGATGCAGGGCATTTGCGAGTAGGCTTTTGCGTCTTGGGCGGAGTCTTTTCCGAGGGAGTTGATCTTCCAGGAAGCCGTCTTATAGGCTCTATCATATTCGGTGTCGGTCTTTCCTCAATAACCAATGAAAAAAATATAATACGTGACTATTATGACGGTCGCAGTGAAGAGGTATGCGGTTATGATTACGCATATACTTATCCCGGAATGAATAATGTTCTTCAGGCGGCGGGCAGAGTTATAAGACGTTCTGAGGACAGAGGCATAGTTGTTCTTGCGGATGACAGATATGCAACTCCAAAGTACAGAGCTTTGTTCCCGTCGCATTGGCAAGGAATAAAATATGCGGGAAATGCAAGTTCGGTTGCGGAAATTATGCGTAGATTTTGGGAAAATCACTCGTAAAAAGGATTTTTTTGATATTTTTTGCAAAAAACAAAAATTGGAAAAAGGTCAAAGAGATCGCCCGGCAGATGCGGAAGCTGGACAGCACCAAAGCAGATGAACTGGACAGATTTACCGTTCAACAGCTCCGTCTTGAAAAAATAGGAAACATCCTTGCACGTGCCCGGCAGGCAAAAGCGCTGCAACAGTGGGAAAAGGTCAAAGAACACACCCTCGAAGTACTGGCTCTTGATGACACGAACAAAGAGGCCAACGCTCTGTTTGACGAAGCAGAATATGCAGAACAACCCAAATTCTCTCTTTTCGGTCTGGTTGACGGCAAAGGCGTTCCCTGTGCCTACAGATGTCTCAAAGGTTCTCCCCGGGGCAATGTTTTGAAAAAAGGCGACTCCTACTCTTTTGAACTGGTTTTTACAGATCAGGAGGGTTCTGAATATCTGGGCGTGATCACTTTTGTCTGCGACTGGGAAGGCATGAAGGAATTCAATGTACCGCTGGAAAGAAATTTCTTCAAAATGCTGGATATCGGCAATGGGGTCAAACTTGAAATGGTCAAGGTCTACGCCGGAAAATTCCTGCGGGAAGATGGCCAAACCGTCACTTTGACAAAAAATTATTATCTGAGCAAATTTGAAGTGACA
>CALAXC010000294.1 GCA_937894775.1 uncultured Clostridia bacterium | reverse complement strand
TGATTTTCAAGGACTTTTTGTGTTAGGGTGCAAAATTGTTGCCCCATTATGAGTTACCCCAACAATTTCGAACCTTTAATTCCAATGAGAAACCTTATATTTCTTTCCCATAGCTTTCTCATTGAAAGTGATATAAGAACGTTTTCTGCATTTCAAGATCAGTCGTCTGCCGTCCTCTCGATGTGTATAAACAGGCTCAAAGTTACCAGTTGTGGCTTTCAATTTCTCAGCTAACACCTCTACATATTCTTTCTTTTTACCTATGATCGAAGGGCAAGCAAAAGAAAGCTCATAGTTATAACGTTTGAATATGTTTTTGGAAATCAAGATATAACGAGGATTTTCAATAGGCGAAAGCATTTCTGCCATAGCTGTATTGAAAATATTCTGATCGTGAATTGATGCATTGCGCAAGTGCAATGCGACAACATAGATCTGCTTGTACGCGGTTGTTTCAACCTTTGCCGACGGCGATATCAGCTCACATTCGCATAACGTTTTATAAACTGCAACCCCCAGCGTTTTTATGGAATGAGCAGGGTTGGAATGCAACACCATCTTCTTTACGCCGTGGTACAAAACAACAAACAATCCAATCATTACCGCAAGAGTTCCCAAAGACAAAGGGAGATTATTATTTACCATCAACCTCATTAGCGGTTGCAGTAATGATATTTCTGTCGCAACAATAATTGAATTCAAGGCGAAATTCCAAAATGTAAACACAGGAATTCTTGCTTCCTTGGGAATTTCGGTTTCTACACCGACCGCAAAGCTTCCGTCTGCCACTTCTCCGCGCCACTTGTTTTTCACTTCGCCGCGTTTTGATGACAGCTTTAGCATTTCTTTATTGATTTGTTCGATGCCGTTTTTATCATAAGGCGGCTTGATCAAGGTAATTCGCTCAATTCCGCTCTCAATAGTTCCCGTTGTATAATTAGGCCCCATGAAGGAATCAAAACGACGTTTTAATATGTCGTAGTCGTAAGAATGAAGCTCTTTGTAATCTTCCTTGATGTAAGCGGAAATCCGTTCGGTTGCTTTGTCTTTGAATAAATACTCGGGCTCAACTGTTACGAGATGCCATATATTTGCTGATTTTTCAGGATCGTTTTTGTCTATGCGAATCGCTCGACCACGCATTTGATTGGACAGAACAAAGCTGCCGACAAAGCTTGCCAAAATAAGCGAATTGATGCAAGGAGAATCCCATCCTTCACCGAGAAGCGATTTTGTTCCGATAAGAATTTGGATTTTGCCTTCCTCGAACAGCTTTCCAACGTAATCAACGCCTCGATGGAGCGCACCTGCAAATTCCACTGTACAATAGTCCGTGTTCGCTATGTCTTCTTTTTTATGCTTAACATCAGAAAGATCAATTGCTTTGGGAAGAATAACAAGAGATCCCGAAAGAACTCCGATATTCACATTCAGATTGGCGCGACGAATTGTTTCAAAAATGCTAACAATATTGACTGAATTGAATTCTTCTGCAGAAGCAATCTTGGCAAGATTCTCTTTCTTGATATAATCAGTCAGGATAAGCATTCTAAGGCGTTCGCCCATTGCCGAAACTTCATTATCTGCTATGCGTTTGATGCTCTCGAGCTTTCCTACAGAAGAAATCAAAGTTCGTTTCAAACGTTCATTCAGATCAAGCGTAACCTTCTTCTTTTCATAAACAGAATGATTCTTTAAGACAGCAACGATCTCCGCTTTCTGTTCTTCAGTAATTAACTCTCCGTTAAGAAGGAACTGTATTGCCGTTTCGGCGTACTGCATTTTGAAGAACGGAAGACCTCTTTTTGCAGTCAGCTCACGGATCAGTTTTTTATTGATTTCAAAGCCATAATATTTCAGCAAGGTAACAAGAGCTATGTACTGCTTAGCATCAGTAAACAGCACCTCATAGTCTTGCTCGGCATTTAAGGATTGGCATACCCCTGAAAACAGATCAAGCTTTCCGAGCTCTTCAACAGCAAGCAATGCACGTTCCTTATGCGTGCGAAAGCTCTCAATTTCTGATTCTGTCGGATAATTGAAGTACACATAGTCCTGATGCGGGCACAAAGTGTTTTGACCGACGAGCTCGGGAACGAAAATCTCTTCATCAATTTCTCCGCAGATGTTCATATATCTGCTCCATTCCGAGCCTTCTGAATCATATGGCGGTGTAGCTGTAAGAGAAATGATTTTTACATCCTTATCGAGCGCGGAAATAAATTTTTCAAGTGCTTTCTGCCACTCGTTTTTGAGATGATGAGCCTCATCAAGACATACGGTTTTTATTCCGAATTCTCTCATAGTAGCAAAAATATCAACATCAGAACAGTCAATATCTTCATCTTCGGTTGCAGATATCTTATCTACCGCAGTATATAGAGCTTGATATGTTATCGAATTTACAAGTTTGATGTGATGCAGGTCATTTGAAAAGAGTAAGGAGAAATCTTCCTCATCATCAAGGAACAGATCCTTAAATCTTTCTCCCCACTGCTGACGAATTGCTGTTGTGGGGGATAAAATGATACAAGGTGAAGCCAACCGACGAATCAGCTCAAGACCAAGGACGGTTTTTCCGCTACCCGGTGCTGCAACGATATTAATTTTTCCGTCTTTTAAATATTTATTAGCATTATCGAGTACGCGTTGCTGATAGTCTCTGAATTTTCCTTTGAAGTGTATTTGCTCAAAGTTGGGCATTATGCTCACCTCCTAAATGTCATTTTTTATATTATATCATATTTTCAATAATAATTCAATCTGCATATTGTTAAATTATACAAGCTCAAGAATATCTATCAAAATACACTTAGGGCGGTGAACCAATTCCACCGCCCTAAATAAAATTAGAATATTTGTGTGTAATTATTTTTTTGGCTATTTGATTCCGTTATTTACGGTTTGCTCAAAATTTCAAATACTATTTTGGCACCAAGCGTAAATGCATACGTGAAAATTTCACGTTCATTGATATCTGTTAATTCATTGTAGCAGTCATCGAATTTTTCAAGAATTTCTTTTTGCTGATCGTTCAGCGTAGAGAGCAGATTGTTATGATGGTCTGCTATATATCCCATCAATTGCTTTGTTTCTTTATCTTGGCTTCTGCAATCGGTATTGGGGCAGATATTTCCGTAAAATAGTTCTTCAAGGATAGATCTCATTTGTAGATGACCTCCTTCAGAACAATTTCTTCCGCGTTTGCCTGTCGAATATGCAAGAGCCGTCGGTATAGATCGTTTTGTCGTAAAGCTTGATCCCTGCAGGATGATCGTTTCCTTCGGCGGGAAGGTCAAAATCCTCACAAACCGTTTCGCCTGCCGCGAGCTTCAATTGCCACGTACGGCTTTCGCCCGGTTGTAAAACGCGTACGGTATCCGTTCTTTCCTTGTTGAATCAAATAAGGCGCGGCACCTACCATACGATTGGCAATCACTGCACAGCCACTGTTCATAGCTTCGTTCATAACTGCTCCCCAGCCTTCCTGACGATCACTGGTCATCAGAAAAACCGGTGCCTTCTCCATAGCAGCCCTCACTTCCTCCGGACTCCTGCTTCCGGCTAATGTTACATATTCCTCCAAATGCTTCTCCCGAATAAGTGACTCCGTAACAGAATACAACTCTCCGTTTCCCAGCATAGTGATATGAAAATCCTGACGCTGTTTTAAGAGCTCTGCCGCAAGATGAATCACCAATTCCGGATGTTTCCAGTCTATAAAGCGGGCCGCCCAAAGAATTTCCTTCTTTTGCGCAGTAAACTCTTTCTCCAACCACATTTTTTCTATGTCATAGGTTCTGCATTCCGGAAAATATCCCCATGTAAACATTTTGCCCGGATAGGCTCTTATTATCTGAAAATCCGACGCCACATAAGCCCCTGCGCACAAAAGATACATTCTGTCCTTTCGATATCTTGTGTGGTCCAGAT
>CALAXC010000293.1 GCA_937894775.1 uncultured Clostridia bacterium | reverse complement strand
GCATAATTCGCTTCGTGAATGTTGGCGCCGATAGAGGTTGACGAACGCTCCAACTGATTGACAAGAGAATACCAACTGTCGTTGTTCTTTATTTGGACAACTGCAAATACAGAGTACAGTTTGAGTCCCTGTCCGGTTTCGAACTCAATCGTTGGATGCTCAGTACAAAATGTTTCATTCCGATACTTTGTGATATCAGAAAACATCGTACCATTTTTCATATTATGTCCGTATATGATTATGTTATCGCTTTCAAGTGTATTATTTCCTTGCATAAACGGAACGCCTGATGAACTGTACTCGCAATCGAAATTTTACGAAGGTATTTCTCCTGATCTTGCGGTGTATGCATAACGGGATAATCTACCGCTGTATCGGAAATACATATTCATCCAATACACTCATTGTTTTTCTCAAAAAGCGGGGTGAGATTTCGTGTAAATATCGGTTTCGGTTCTGTTTCGGGAGATTCAATGGAAGTGCCCGAAGTTTCATCTTCTTTGCTTTCTGTGGTTGTTTGATTTGATTCGTTTTCTAACTGCTTCTGTGTCAATGCTGCAAGGCTTTCAAAATCCTTAATCTCGGCATTACTACGCATCATTGTATCAGCTATCATAATGCAGGAAATAACCGTAATGCCAAATAACACCACGGTGAGAACAGGTAACACCTTCTTTAACATTTTCTCCCTCCTTTAGTTTTTTCGATACGCTTCAAGGAAAGCTGCCTGATCTTTTTTTAGCAGTTCTTCAGCCTTTTTTCTTTCGCTGATCGCTTCTTCGATATTCTCGAATGAGCCTAATTTGTACAAGACACTTTTGTGTGATATCCGTGCAATCCAACGGTTGCGTTTTTTATAGACACCCGTTTGTCCACTCGTATTATCACATCGTCTGGCCGCAGACATAACGGTGTTATTTGCTTTCCATTGCGGTGTTTCAGAATCAATTTTCTCAATTGATGCTCGGCTCGGTATCGGCTCTTGATCTTTATGTATTTCATCATAAAAATTCAGAAGCCCTTTCGCATCAGCGATAACCAATTCTTTGGCTCTTGCTCTCGCTTTTATTGCATCGTTAATGTCATCATAGCAACCGAGAAAATACTTTTTTCTCTTATATGTGATCTGAGCCTGCCATTTGTTTCGCTTTTTTATTATGCCGATATATCCGCTTGTGCTTCTTGTGCTGATTACTGTATCATCCAGAGACTGGCGAATGCTTGTGTTGTCAATATATTTGTTTGATCTTTGCAGTAATTCAACTTGAATACATCCACAGCTTTTCGTATTACCAAGTAATAACCGTGTTGCCGGATATTCAACCATCTTTCCGCATTTACATTCACAAATCCAAACGACATCCTTTCGATCCCGTTTTTCCGTAGGATACTTTGCTGTTAGATATCCAAAGCGCATTTCTGTGATGTCTTTTGCGCGCCCCTTATTAAACCGAATTGCAGAGCAGTTGCAGAAGTCCAGATATTTGTTTATGTACTTTACATAGTTTTGAATCGTTGCGGATGCGTACCCCTTGCCTCCATATCACTGCGCCAGAGCTGCAGCACGATTTTATTCAGCATTTTATCCTCGGGCAAAAAAGCATAAAGGGACTGAACGCTTATTTTTAATCGGCGGAGCAGATTAGGCTTAGCACCGGATTCTTTCATAGAACAGAGAAAATCCTCAATTTCTTGTTCAGTCATTAAATGGTTGGATTGAATCATAGCAGATTCGCTTATATATTCCTCCTACAGTTAGGACTTAATTTTTCCGCATTTAATATCTAATGCTTCTTGTATTCTTTGCTCGGTGTTCTTTGTGGGGACAAAAGCCACGCATTGATTATCATCATACCCATCCGCAAAATGCTCGCACGTTCCAATGTCGTTTAGATTGACAGCTCTTTCACAAAAGACACATAGTTCTAATTCGGCAGAACGTCCATCACTATTTGCGAACGATAATAAAAACTTGTCCTTCATTTGTATCTATCCTTCCTGTGTCGGGATTGTACCCTATAAACAATTCGCAGACGACTAAATGAGGGCGATAACGGAAAATCACCGTATCGCCCTCATTGTCCTCAGTTGATGATAAAGTAGTATTCTGCCTCTGCTACTGTAGCTAATCCTAACTCCGCTGTCAGATACAGACGATAACTGCCTGCATTGTTACCTGCCAAGGAAATCGAAATAGTTTGAGTACCACTGTCTTGAGTGAATACTATTTCTTTTGTAACTGCCGTACTACTGTAATCTCCGCTTTCGGTCTTTACCATCAATACGACTTCCAGCTTATGATTGCTCGGCAGATCATCCCAGGATATAGTTGCAGAAACCGTATCATTCAAAGAATATAGTTTTTTGTCTCCTACTATCTTCAACGATATGGGCGATTGACCAACACCTTGAATATTAACTTCCGTAGACGCTACAATTCCGGCGTTCATCGGCGAGTATTCCGCCTTAGACTCCGCAACAATCCAGCAAACATCGAAAGAATATGTTTCAGAACCCTCGCCGAGCAAATTCGATACCAATGATACTGAAATTGTTCCCGTTGCTTGATCCGGCATAGAATATACAAAATTGCCATCGCAGTTTGCGTATACTACGATCTTTTCTTCGCCAAGTCTTATCGACAAATGCGCATCCGCGGGAAGTGCAGATTTGGGTTTGAATACAAGTGCATCATCTCGGCCATCCCAGATGGACGCAGCACCTATCGAATTTGTGTGTGAAAATACGATCTCACCGATTTCTGTTCCGGCGTTCAATTTGTAACTGCTTACATCCTTTAATTCAGCAGTTTCGTCACTCTGTCCTGTGAGTGCTTTTGAAACGGCCTTCGGCTCTGCGGATAATGTTGTTGTTACGGCATCACCAGCGATTCCGGAATTTGTTTGAGAAAAATCAATGATGAACTGCAACTTCATATTGCCGTCAGTCAATTCAAACGTTGTTTTTTTGCTATCTCCCATACGAACGAATACGCTTAAAGGCAATTCTCTCACATTTTCAGCGCTGATTTCCGTCCAATAGTACGCACCGTTACTTTTATCCTGTAGAATAATCGTTGTGCCAACAGGAAGAGAAGAATCAAAGTGCAGGATCAATTCTTCGTATTCACTCTTGCTGTAGTTTACGACAGCAAAAGATACGGTATAAGCGGAATCACGGCTGATTGTCGCTGTATTTCCCGTGACGCTTGTAAATACCTGTTTTTCATCGATAGCCGAATTGACAATAAGATTCTTCTTGGCATCGGAGAGTTCAAGAACGATTTTGGAATTGTTGGGGATTTCAGTAATGGAATATACCTTTGGATAACCATCTTCAAGTACGAGACATAAACCATCGGGGCCTTCGATTATCTTCGCAGTATATTCAATGGGAAAGAAATACCCATCCTCTACAGAAACAGCAATCTTGATACCGTTTTCTGTAACATTATCCTCACCTGATGTCAAGATCACATATTTAACGCCTTCACCGCAGATGACTTTGAATTCTACGTCGCCGACAAAGAAGTATATGCTGTCAGCGGTAGACACGGGAGACTCCTTGTAGTTGTCGCTTTCACTGTATCTTACCTGAATATGGTAGTTTGTCAGTGCCATATCCAAATGGAACTGTGCTGCATACTGACCGCCGATCAGTTCATTAGCTCCTTTAACCCAATCAGTAGCCTTCTCAATCCCGTCAACGTAATATACAACGCGGTATTCGGAATACGGAGTATCCGTTTCGTCTGATACGGATGACTGTACAACAGGCTTAACGCTGATCACAGAACCGTCAGTTTCTGTGTTGGTATCATACTCCGGTTTGGGAGGAGCAGGCTGATCTGCCTTCTCTATGGTGTACGTAACGCTTGCAGTATATCCGTTTTCGGTAATACTTGCCCTGTAGCTGCCTGCGTAGTAGGGCTTATTGTCAACAAGAGCATCACCGTCTAATGCTTCGTACACAACAGCAGGATTCCATTTGCTTGAGGTGTACACGACTTTCCCCTCGTGATTATTCTCGTCGTACACAGCATCCTCAGCCGACAGACGAGCTTCTTCGCTGTATTTTCCGCAGGAGCAATCTCTTTTCAGCGTCTTACCGTTATCTATAACCAAGTAGGTGTACTCGTGGGTTGCGGGATCGTGGTCACACACTTTCCACTGCGCGTACAGTGTGACAATTTCACCCTTCTTGGTGGTCAAATTGGTTACCACTTCTTCATCCGCATATATCTTAGCGGAGCTGTCCGGTTCCTTTTCCTTAGACCAACCGATAAACTCGTAACCCGGTCTTTCGTATTGGTTTTTGCTTAACTTTATCGGGGTGTCATAAGTAAAGTTGAAGTTCTCCATTGTTCCGTAATAGGTTTCACCGGACGGAACGTTAGGCTCATAGACAACGGTATAACCGTTAGCTTCCCAAATAGCATAAATTGTCAAATCACCGATTGGCACACCGTCAAAGGTTTTTTCATCACCGACATTGTACCAGCCGCGGTCGTTGTTATATGTTCCTTGTGGATAGTTATCCAACTCGGAATCACGACCATTTGACGTATTCCATCCTTTGATGGTATATCCGGGGTGACTGTAGATGTTACCGCTAATGTTAATGGAATCACCGTGCTTTATTTCGATCTCCTTATACTGTCCTGTAGTGATGTTCGTCACCGGATCTGTAAAGTTCTCGAAATATATGAGTTTATAATATTTATCTCCTGTTGGGTTATAGCGGTGATCCTTAAAATGGTCGTCCTTCTTTGTGATGTCAACAGTAATGATGTCCTCAAGACGAGGATTCGTCATTTGGCCCCAAATATCCATCTGACCGCCGGTAACATATACTTCACTCGTAATGTGTGTGTTTCCGTGGTAGGATGTTTGGTTACTTTCGTCAAGCTGCTCGGAGGTAGTGATCGTAACCTTACCGCCGTCAACCTTCATAAAGTTGCTTTGGCCGTTGTCGCCGTCAGCCTGACTGTCCTTTTCCTCCAAACAGTAAATATTCAACTGCGTGGAGGTGTTTCCCGTCACATAGATACCGCCGCCGGAGGCGCCTGACTTGTTTCCGTTGAGGACGGGACAAGCATAAGCATTGTCACCTTCGTCACCATGCTCGCAGTTTGTTATGAGATTTCCGCTGGTGTCAAAGTGATTTTTGTTAACACCGACATTCACGATAATACTTTCCGTACCATCTGTGTTTCCCACAACGGCAAATGCGCCGCCGTTGCCTTTTGCGGTGTTATTGCTCACCGAGCCGCTGAGAACGTCAACGGTAACGTTGTGACCATCCGTGCTGACGTAAATACCACCGCCTGCACCGTTCACAGCCGTGTTGTCATCTACAGAGCCGCCGGTCATTTTGTAGTTGCCGTTGTTGACAACAATACCGCCGCCATTGTTCGTAGCCGTATTATTGGTTATGCTACCTCCGGTAACCTTTACGTTGCCACCGTTAATATATGCAGCACCGCCACTGTCTTTTGCAGTGTTCGCGGAAATTTCGCCGGAGTATACGGTCATACTACCGCCGCCAAGGTACACGGCACCACCGTTTTGCTGGGCAGAATTGTTCTTTATGCTGCCGCCGGTTACGGTCAGTGTACCGCCACCCATATAGACAGCGCCGCCATTCTCCGATGCAACGCAGGATTCGATGACAGCATCACCGGAAATGGTACACGTACCATCCGACATATAGATAGCACCGCCGTTCACAGCGGAACAGTCTTTTATTGTACCGCCGGAAATGGAAACAACGCCGTTAGGATCGTCCATATAAACAGCAGCACCGTTTTGTTGAGCATAATTAAATTTTGAGGTGTCTGCGGTATCCACTCCGTGAAGCGTACCGCCCGTTATTGTAAAGGTACAAGGCTCTGTACCACCGGCGGCCATTAAGAACTGACCTGAAATGTCACCGCCGGAAATGGTCGCTTTAGCATATCCAAGGTTGCCATTGGGGTTGTTTGTTTTACCGCCGCCAATAGAACCCGTTTCGATGAATCCGTCTGTAACCTCAACGATAGCTGCACCGCCGTGTCCGCCGACACTACCGGTACCGCCGCCAATTGATGCGGCAGTAAGGTTACCGCCATAAATATTTACTGTAGCATCGCCACCGTTTCCGGTACCGCCGCCTTCACCGCCACCGATGGAGCCGTTGGCGTACAAAGTACCACCGCTAACAGTTATTGTGGCTGCACCACCGTTGCCTGACAAGCTGGAGCCACCGCCGACACCTTTTTCAAGTGTAATGTGAGCCGTTCCGCCGACTTCAACATTCGCCGAGCCACCGGTGCCACTCTTGCTATCGCCACCGCCAATAGAACTTGCAATAACAGTACCACCGCTGATGCTTATGGTAGCTTTACCACCTGTCGAGTTAGAACTGTTACCGCCGCCTATACCATTACCAAAAGTGCCGTAAGCTTCAATATAGCCGCCTGTAATGGTAACTTTTCCTTCACTACCCGCCGCTTCAAATGAGCTACCCGATCCAATAGCAACGCCGCCGACAACCTTATCATAAGGTTTATCCTTTGTTGTGATCGTGC
>CALAXC010000292.1 GCA_937894775.1 uncultured Clostridia bacterium | reverse complement strand
GTTTACAAAATCTGTTACAGTTTCAATATTTTCTACTGTTGCGGCAATGGTTAGTTCCTTCATTGTGCATCCTCCATTCTTTCTTTGTATTCAAGACAAAGCATTGTAATATCATCAAACTGCGGTGCTTCGCCTACAAATTCATCAATGTTCTTCTTAACTGCAGGAAGAATTTCGTGCGGAGTTCCGTTTTTAACTTTATTAAGTATCTCACCGAGCCTATCCATTCCGTAAAGCTCGTTATTTATATTTGTAGCCTCGGTTACACCATCTGTGTACTGGAATATTTTATCGCCTACATCAAGCTGCATTGTGCCAGCTTTGTATTTCATATTTTCCATACCTGCAAGAACAAAGCCTGCACGAATCTTGTAAGGCTCAAAATTGCCGCCTGCCTTACAGATAAAGGGCATTTCGTGACCTGCATTAACAAAAGTAAATTCGCCTGTTACAAGGTCTAAAACGCCTTCAAAGGCTGTGATGAAAAGGCCTTCGCTGTTTGCTTCACAAAGAAGATTATTAACCGCTGTGAACACTTCGCCGAGGTCTCTGTCCGGGAATGTATGGTCTTTGATAAGTGTTTTACCGATAACCATAAAGAGTGCTGCGGGAACACCTTTGCCCGATACGTCTGCCATAACGATTGCTAAATGTCTGTCATCCACCATAAAGAAGTCATAGAAATCGCCGCCGACTTCTTTTGCAGGGTCCATAGTAGCAAAAATGTCTATCTCGTGTCTTTCAGGGAACGCCGGGAAGATACACGGAAGCATAGATGCCTGGATGTGCTTTGCAACGTCAAGCTCTGCTCCGATACGCTCTTTTTCTGCCGTAACACCCTCAAGCTTTTTGATGTAATCTTGAACGTCCCCGTACATCTCCTTGAAGGAGTCAAACAGTTCTTCGATCTCATTTCCCGTTTTCACGGAAACGTCAATGGAGTCCTCGTTTTCAAGATTTTCAACCATGCTTTTTGAAGCATCACGAATTTTATTGATGGGATTTACAATCTTCCGCTTTACGAAGAAGAAGCACATCAGAATCGCCGCAAGCACTACAAGGAAGATAGCCGCAACAACAACTACGAGAAACTCGCGCATATTCGCTTGCAGGTCGGGCATATACACGTCAACACCCACAACCGCTACCGGATCACCGTTACTGTCGAAAACGGGAGAGTATGCGGAGGCAATATAACCATACTTATCATCATTGACAAGCTCGATTTCTTCGGGCGGATTTTGCTTGTAAATTGAAAAGGTCGCTTCCTTTCCGCCTTCCATGTATTCTTCATGGTAGCCAAGCTCACAGGCATCAACTTCCGTTTCATCGGGCTTGAGGGCATTTGCATCCCAAATGTAAACAAGGTCATTCTCAAAAGGAACGAATACGTAGTAATACTGAATGTCCGTATTCAAACGGAATGAGTTAAGGAAGTCGAGTATTTCGTAATAGTATTCGTCTTTTTCTTCCGTTTCGAGATAATGGGCAATTTTGTCACCGTCGATCAGCTCTGCGGCAGATTTCGTGTATGCGTAGGCGGTTGTTCTGCAATTCTCCATTTCGCCTTTGATATAACGGTCACCCACAACCAAGCTGATTACGAGTACCAAAACTACGGCAAGTATTGTAAAGCTGAGTAAGACCGTGTTTTGCAGTTTATGGTGTTTTCTCATGCACTTTCCTCCTTCCTGTCAATTTTGCGAAGAAATGCGCGATCACAATGGCTGCTATGCTGATTAGTGTACCGAGTCCAACTATCTGCCACGATGTCAGAATTGTCGTTCCGCGTATAACATACATCCACAGATTAACTACAAAGGACACAAGCACCCAATGGGTAAAGTAAATCGGTGTGATGTTTTCGCTGATGCTCCATGCAATGTAAAAGAGTTTTTTCGGTATGATTTTTACTATGAAGTGATATACACCCACCATACCGACGGTAAGGCAAAGGCTTGCGAGAACATCGGAGAAGATCATGTGGTAATAGCAATTCTGTCCTTCACCAAACATACCTCTCTCAAAGTAAATGCCAAAGGTGAAATACACGATTGCGATGATAAGCGCAGGGAGCGAAAAGGTTAAATAAAACAGATTTTTGTCTTTGACTCGCTTTAATACAGATGCGAAAGCATATCCGCAAATCGGGAACATCAGCCAGTTCAGTATCGGGAAGTCGGAAAGAACCATTCCTGCGGCATCCTCTGTGCCAATCAGATACCCAAGGAAAATATTTCCCAAGGGAGTTCCCACGTCAACCCCGTTTAGGAGTGTTCCGAATCCGCACATTACGGTGGCAATGATAAGCATCACAATGTTTGAAAGTTTCAGCTTTACAAACAATGCCATAATCATCATAGCAAGTCCTGCAAAGATGAGAATGTCGTTGCCCAGCACCTTATACAGAAGCGGCTCTATGTAATACCCATAGTCGCCCGTAATAGCGTAGCCGATGGAGTACGGTATAAGGAAGCGGCAGATATTCAGAATATAGCCAACCGCCAATATCTTTGCGCCTCTTACAAAATGCTCCATGGGTGAGTTCTTTCTTGTGTAGCACATTCCAACACCCATAACGAACATATACATCGGCGCAGAAAACGGGCCGCCGATGACGGTATCGAACAGATATGGAATACCGCTGCACAATCCCTCGTCCGTCGAACATTCAATCGTAACGTGTATTAATGCAAGGCAAAATATTATGACCGCTCTCGCCAAATCAAACTCCCATTGTCGGGAAGTGTTAATCTGCTCGTTTGAAAATATTTTGTCTTTGAGTTTCATTGCTATCACCTTATTCAATGGTCAGAATGTCAATGAATCCCGTTACTTCAAAGATCTCATTGATGGTTTCGTTTACGTTCTTGATGATCATTTCGCCCTGCTTGTTCATTACCTTCTGCGCCGCGAGAAGAACACGAAGTCCTGCGGAAGAAAGATACTCAAGTGCGGCAAAGTCAAGAACGAGCTTTTCCACTCCGTTAATGTTCTGCTTGAATTCTGCTTCAAGCTGGGGAGCGGTCGTGGTGTCAAGTCTGCCTGCGATGGTGATAGTCAGTTCAGTTCCGTTAAGATTCTTTTCGATGGTCATTGTAGTGTACCTCTTTCTTTATGATTTTTTTAATTATTTTTATGTAGGGTTTCTTTATCGAGCATATCAAGCGAGTCAGCCACATCAATCATGGTAAGCTGCCAGCCTGTTACGTTCATGGCAGTCAGCGGGAAATCGGTAATAGCGTTTAATGCGATTGCGATAGCCATAGCTTCCATCGGAATGCCAAGCTGCGCAAAAACGACAGTAAAGCCCATGATCGCGCCACCCGCAACGGGCGGTACGGCAAAGGAGATAAGCCATACGGTTATGTACGCCAGAATCAACCACACGGGTGTTATGGCAATCCCGTAGTTTTCAGCGAAGGTCAGCACGATGGGGATGAACATGGCAAATTCACTCATCTTGAACAAAACCTGACCAAAAGGAATACCGAAGTCCACAAGGTTTTTATCGATACCCAGCCTTTTGTTTGCATCCTTCACGTTGGTTGAAAATGCCGCGGCAGAGGATGCCGTAGTGAGTGCAACAAGGAAGGTGGGCAAAATCTTTTTGACAAGCACGGCAGGCGAGACCTTTTTTCTTGCCGAGATCCACAAAACCATTCCCACAAGATACACGCTAACAAGCAGGAAAATGATGAGGATCATTTTATACGAGCCGAGAAGCTCCACAATGGTGCCGCTTACTATCATATTGGTAAAGATTACAAATACAGCAAACGGAAGTGCCTCCAGCACAACACTCATTACCGCCTGCACGAGAGCGCTAAGCTGTTCCACAACAGTAAACACTCCACTCACCTTTGAGGAGAGCATCAACATCGCAATGCCGAAAATTACGGCAATAAATATGATTTGGAGTGAATTGCCGTTGATAAACGGCTCGAAGATATTGGCAGGCACGATATTGTAGATCAGCTCAAGCACCTTTGTAAAGTCCGAGCCTGAAACACCGCCGAGAGTCACCTTGAAAAACAGCGTTGCAAGCAGCGTAAGCCCACCCCCCGCAATCGTCATATATCCAAAAATAGCGGTGATCGTCTTTTTGCCTATTTTGCCAAGCGTTTCGGTGTTTCCCATGGAGCAAATACTGCCAAGCACCGAGAGGAAGATGAACGGTCCCGATACCGCCGCGATGGCTCCAAAGAAGAGATCTGCCACGGGAGTTAAGAAATTCTCGGAAAGACCAGTTCTCGCACCTTCGGGCAAGAGCGTGAGCAAAAGCCCTGTGATAACCGAAAGAACGATAGCCACGAGCATCTTGAGGGTGCCCGACATTGGCTTTTTCTTCGGGGTGAATACGATATAGTTTTTGCCGTTCCTGTAGCTGTAGGTAGGCGCAAGACCGATGCCCGCCAAAAGTCCGTTTATCACGGCACTGTCGGCGTCCTCTTTTTCAAGAGGGTTAAAGCCCTCCCCCTGAACGGTCATTTCCACTCGTATGGCAGAAAAGCGCTTTATACATTTCAGCTTGTAGGTAGCATCCTCGCCGAATTTTGATTGATACTCCAAGAGTACTTCCTCAAATGTGAGTTTTAGGCGGAGAGCCTCGCGCCGATCAACCCCCGCCGATGCGAGAAACTTTCCGACTTCCTCACAAGCGAGGTCAATATTGCTGTTTGAAAAATTAAATGTTTCCAAGTTACCACCTCGTTATTTGATTTTTACGGTCACGAGGTTGGTAAATCCGTCTTCGCTGATTTCCGTATATTCAATACTCTGCGACGCGTTCTCGGCAAGCTTCAAGGACAGCATATTATCCGATTCCCTCACGTCAAAACGCTTTCCATCGTATTTGATGAGCATAGAAAGTGTCTCTTCGTCCTGCGAATATTCGAGAGCAACGCTCAACTGAAATTCTCCCGAAAGCTCGGGGAGAATGATCTGTACGCCAAGCTCCTCAAATACTGCCTGGGCACGCATAATCGCCCTCTGTGCA
>CALAXC010000291.1 GCA_937894775.1 uncultured Clostridia bacterium | reverse complement strand
AACGAGAGGCGCGTTGCCCATATATTTGAAAATTTTAGCAAGTGTTTGCTTCATATCGGCACCTCCTTACGACAGCTCCGCGGCAGTCAGCTGAGACTGCGCGATCTCTCGGTAAACGGGGCAGCTTTCCATCAGCTCATCGTGTGTGCCGATACCGACTGCCTCACCGCGCTCAAGCACGATGATCTTATCAGCGTCTCGAATGGTGCTGATACGCTGTGCCACAATGATTTTAGTGGTATCCGACAGTTCTTTTGCAAGTCCGTGGCGAAGGGTGGCATCAGTCTTATAGTCAAGTGCCGAAAAGGAGTCGTCAAATATCAGTATTTCGGGCTTTCTTGCAAGAGCGCGGGCAATCGAAAGACGTTGCTTCTGTCCTCCCGACACGTTCTTACCAAGCTGAACGATGCGGTGCTCCTTACCGCCCTCGGTCTTATCCACAAATTCCTTTGCCTGAGAGAGCGAGATCGCCATATCCACCGTTTCCTCGTCAAAGCCGTCTTGGCTTTCACCAAAGGTAATATTCTCTCGGATACTTCCCGCAAACAAGACTGCCTTTTGCGTGATATATCCGATCTTATTATACAAGCCATCAAAGGTATAATCCTTGACGTTTACTCCGTCTACAAGGACTTCGCCCTTGGTAGCATCATAGAAACGCGCGATCAAGGAAATGAGCGTGGTTTTGCCGCATCCCGAAGGCCCCATAACGGCAAGAATTTCACCCTTTTGAAGGTCCATCGAAAAGTTTTCGAGTACAGTCTTTTTGCCATAAGCAAAGGTAAGGTCGGTTATTTTTAACATCTTAAGCTACCTCCTTTTGCACTTTGGCACTATCCAATCTTGTAAAAAGATAGGAAACGCCAAACTCGATCACAAGACTCAAAAGCACAACCGTCAAGGTCCAAGCAAACATTTCGGCACTCATAATGTAGAGCTTTGCTTCACCGATCATTGTACCAATGGTATCGGGTGGCATAGCAATGATCTCGGCGGCAACCCCTGCTTTCCAAGCAAGCCCGATTGCCGTGCGGCAGGCCGAGAGAAAATAAGGCTTTACCGATGGCAAGATCAGTACGCGCAAGCGCTTAATGAGCGTAAACCGATACAGTTTTGCCACCTCCGCAAGTTGCGGGTCAATATTTTGAATACCTTGGTCAAGATTCGTCCACACAATGGGCAGAACGATCAAAAAGGTAATAAAAGCAGGCACCTTAACGGGACCGAGGAACAAAAGCATCAAAATGATAAAGGATGCTACAGGGGTTGCCTTTACAACCGCCATTACGGGATGGATCAGTTCTCTCACGAAGCGAATACGCGAGGTGATGA
>CALAXC010000290.1 GCA_937894775.1 uncultured Clostridia bacterium | reverse complement strand
GCGTCGCCCTGAGAACCTACCACCTTTTGAAAAAGGTGGACGAAAACTTTCCTTGATCGCTCTTTGCGAGATGTACATTGTGCCCGACCGCTTTGGGTAAGCCGACCTTGCACGAACATCACACACCTCCTCTCCGTTAAAAATCTCAGGAAAATCAAGTTTAGTTCACAAAATGTTTATAATTATATGATATAATGTACGATGTATAACAATATGAAAATATCAATCTTGAAAAAATCAAGGAAAGGAAATTCCTAAAATGATAAAAATTGAGCATCTCGTAAAAAATTACGGAAGCAACTGCGCTGTCGACGATATTTCAATAGAGATCCAAAAAGGCGAAATAGTAGGTTTTCTCGGCCCGAACGGCGCAGGAAAAAGTACCACTATGAATATCCTTACAGGATATCTCTCTTCTACAGCGGGAACCGTTGAGATCGCGGGAATAAATATCCTCGACGATCCAAGCGAAGCAAAAAAGCATATAGGCTATCTCCCCGAACAGCCTCCGCTCTACCTCGATATGACAGTTGAGGAGTACCTCAACTTTGCATACGAGCTTAAAAACTGCAAACTCGACCGCAAAAAACACCTCGCGGAGATCTGCGATACCGTAAAAATAAAAGACGTCTATAAACGCCTTATCAAAAACCTCTCAAAAGGTTACCGCCAGAGAGTAGGTATCGCGCAAGCGCTTATCGGAAACCCCGAAATAATCATCTTCGACGAGCCTACGGTAGGTCTTGACCCTAAACAGATAATCGAAGTAAGAAACCTCCTCCGCTCACTCGGAAGAGAACATACTGTCATTCTTTCAACCCATATCCTTCAGGAAGTACAAGCAGTATGCGACAGAATAATCATTATAAATAAGGGTAAGATAGTTGCCGATGAGCTTACAGAAAACATCACCCGCGCAGTAAACAGCAACCGCAGATTCCAGATAAAGGTATGCGGTCCGCAGAAGGAAGTATATTCCGCTCTTAAATCAAAAACAGGTATAATCTTCGTTGAACAGCTCGCAAGCCGTGACGGTGATGCTTACATATACAATATCGAAAGCGAAGCCGATATCGATATAAGAAAGAGTCTTTTCTATATGTTCGCCGAAAAGAACTGGCCCCTCGTGGGAATCGAGCCTCTCGGTATGAGCCTTGAGGACGTATTCGTTGCGATAGTCGACCAAAGCTCCGCTCCCGCTCAAAGAAATTACAAGAAAGAGCGTCAGGAGCGCGCGGCAGGAAAATCGCCAAGACAGATGCGCGACGAGCAGGAAATGGCACGCGCCATTACCGAAAAGAAGGAAAAGAAGGACGGCGGAAAATACTCCGCACTCTTTAACGATGACGATGAATAAACGTCTTAACTTCTTAAACAACAATTTTTACGAAGGGAATTAAAAAACAGTTATGCTTGCTATATTCAAAAAAGAATTACGCTCATATTTTCTGAATGCCATCGGATACGTTTATCTCGGCGTATTCCTCGCCGTATCCGCGCTTCTCTGCTGCTATACTACACTCGGCTCGGGAACTTATGACACGTCAAATTATTTTTCATTTATTTCGTTTATTTTCATAATACTTATCCCGCTCCTCACAATGCGACTTTTCTCGGAAGAGAAAAAACTCCGCACCGAGCAGCTTCTTCTTACCTCGCCCGTTTCGATAGGCGGAATGGTAATAGGTAAATTCCTTGCCGCTTTCACACTCTTCGCAATAGGTATTCTTATATCTCTTGTAAACTTTGTTCCGCTTATGATCTATGCAAATCTTGACGGAGTAAACGATGCTTACGCATCAAGCGTTGGCCCTGTTGCATCAATGATATTCTCAAATATGTTGGGACTTTTGCTTTTGGGCGCTGCGTTTATAGCGGTAGGTATGTTCATATCCTCGCTTACAGAAAACCAGCTTGCAGCCGCTATCGTAACAGTAGCTATAATAGCGACTATGCTTCTTCTTAACCTTGTAAATACATACGTTGAGAACTATGCCGTAAGATTTGTCATAAGCTGGGTATGCTTCTTAAGCAGATTTGCGCCCTTCCAGTCGGGAATCTTCGATCCCTCGGCGCTGCTCTACTTTTTCTCGATAACAGGCGTATTCCTGTTCCTCACCGCGCGCGTTTACGATAAACGCCGTTGGGGTTGATTTCAAAAGAAAGAGAGGAACACCAAAAAAATGAAAATGAAAGCTTCAACAGGACGCAAAATGCGTTACGGCGGTACTTCCGTTGCGCTGACTGCACTCATTATCGCGGTAGTAATAATCATTAACGCAATAATGACGCTCCTTACACAAAGATTTATGTGGTACGGTGATATGACGCCTGATCTCCACTTCACAATTTCAAAAGAATGCTTTGACCTTATCGGAAAGGTCGACGACAGTGACAATATAAATTCACCCGTCGAAATGCTCGATAAATTCAGAGCAGAAAACAAAGCTTACAACGCTGAAAACAATTTAAAAGAGGGCGATGCCGACTACCGTGACGAGAACGTTATGATAAACATTCTCTTCCCCGTCGACAAAGATGCGCTCCAATCCGACGATACCACACTTTACGTTCAGGAAAACGCAGAGGAGCTGAGAGCTGAGTTCCCCGATTACATAACGGTTGAATACGCAAACTCGCTCAACAACCCCAAAAGATTCCGCAAATATCTCTCCTCCAACTCGGAAAAAATAAGCCTTGACAGCATTATTATCGAATGCGGAACAGAATTCCGTATACGTACGCTCAGAAGCTTTTATATCTTCGATAAAGAAGAGCCCTACGCATACAACGGAGAAAAAGCATTCGCTTCTTCAATTCTCGCAGTAACAAGAGCCGAAGCGCCCCTTGCCTGCTATACGGTAAACCACAGAGAATCCTTCCCCGAATCGGCAGAGCTTAACGAAGACGGCGAACCGCTCGTTCCTTTCCTCGACGTTCTCGAAAACGCAGGATACCGCGCACAGCCTATAGACCTTTCAAAAGAGGATATCCCCGAAGCCTGCAGACTTCTTATCACGTTTGACCCCAAGGACGATTTTATTTCGGGTAATACGGGACTTGAAAAGCAGGGAGAGCTTAAAAAGCTTGACGATTACCTCGCTGCGAGAAACGCTTATATGGTATTCGTTTCTCCCGATACGGGCAAGCTCGAAAACCTTGAGGAATTCCTCGGAGAATGGGGACTTGAGATCCGCAGAAACGGTAACGATCCCATTACTGTAAGAGATAATCAGAATTCCAACCTCAACAACTATGAGGCGATCATAAGCCAATACGATACCAACGATATTATGGAAGGTTGGGCAGAAGGTCTTTCATCTAAGGTCATTTTCGAAAATGCGATGGCGATCGACTACGCAAGAGATTACAAGGTACAAACTCAGCCTCTTGCATCCGACGAAACAAAAACCTTTGAAATAGGCGGTAACGTTGCCTATAACAGAGCTGTATTCACAATGTTCAAATCCTTCGAAACTGCATCGGGCTACGCTGCGGGAAGCGAGGTAGCAAAGGCTACGGCAAGCGACCCCTTCAAGCTTATGGCGGTTTCGGTAGAAACACATTACGAGCAGGAAAAGTATGCGCTCATTGAAGACTCCGCTTACGTAGTCCTTTGCGGCTCTACCGACTTTGCTTCAAGCAAATATCTCTATTCCAACGCATACGGAAACGAGGATCTTCTTCTTTCGGTATTCCAGATGTGCGGAAGAGAGCCCGTTCCGGTAGGTCTTGATTTCAAAGAATTCGCAAACTACAAAATAGAGCAGATCTCCACAGGTGACGCAACTAAATACACCGTTGCTCTTACGGTTGCGCCTATAATAATTTGTCTTGGCGCAGGCGTATTCGTATTAGTAAGGAGAAAGAACAGATGATAGAAAACAGAGAACAGAGAAAAAAGTCCTCGCTTTTGCGAAGACGTAAAATAATTATAATCATCTCGGTTCTTGTTGTAATAGCACTCGGCGTAGCTCTTTATTTCGTATATGATTACGTAAACAACGTCGTTCCCTACACCGACGCAGCCGACGGAAAAGAATATTATTTCAAAGTCACCAACGGTCTGTGGATGATGTACGATAAAGACGGAAATCTTCTCAAAAAAGAAGATGCCTTCGGATATTACGTTACCGAAAGCGGTACTCTTGTCGAGCTGAGAGAGGAAACGGGAGAATACTTTACAAGAGCAGTTCCCGACATCAGTGACGGAGAGCTTACCGAATACGAAAAAGTGCTTATCTTCAAGCATATCGAACAGAAAAACGTTCTTGCGGTCGAGGTACACAACGCAAACGGAGCATTTACTCTTTACCGCTACAACGTTAACGAAATGAAGGTAGACAAAACCTGCGATTTCGCACTCAGAGGTTCACAGCTCCTTACCTTAAAGAAAGAGATCGTGACCTCGCTTATAGTAAGCGCAGGATATCCTCTTGCAACAGCAAGAATAGATGATTATCAGACGACCGCAGACGGAAAGATAGACTTTGCGGAATACGGTCTTGCACCCGAAAAAAGAACAAAGCTTGACTTAGACAAGGACGGAAAGCCGAAGCTTGACGAAAACGGTAATCCGATAATAGTAGAGTACGACTACGAGCCCGCTTATTACGTGCTTACGACGGTCGACGGAGAAAAATATAAAATGCTCATCGGCGACCGACTCATAAACGGCGGCGGATTCTATGCCCGTTACGTCGAAATAGACGGAGATACCGAGATACCGAGAGATAAGGTATACGTACTCGGAACATCTGTTCAAAGCACACTTCTCGGAGAAGCAAAATATTTCGTTACGCCCGGAATAGCTTACCCCGTAACACAGAGCGACTATTTTGACGTTGAAAACTTTACAATAAGTAAAAAAGACGGAGAAAAGAAAGAAGAGATCGTTTCCTTCTCCTATATCGACATCGCGGACCGAACAGGAACGGTTCGAGGCAGCAAGCCTTACGTCTTTACCGACGGAAGAAAATCGGGATACTGTCCGAACTACGATAAGATAGATACCTGCTTGCTCGCATTTATGGATCCTACGATAGTAAGTATCGCAGTCCTCTCCCCCACTCAGGCGGAAAGAGCCGAATACGGTCTTATGAAGCAAGAGCTTGACGCAGACGGAAAACCGATACTTGACGACAAGGGCAATCCAAAGTACGTTTACGATTCGGAATACGTTGTTTCCTTCAAGCGCGAGGCAAAGGACAACGCAAATCAAACAGTAAACTTCCTGCAAACTGTATATATCTCCAAAAAGAATGAAAACGGAAATTATTATTCCTACACCACGCTTACCTTCCTTGATAATACCGAAGCTTCCGACGTTACGGGTATTACCTTTGATATGATATGCGAGGTATCGGGAGATACCTACAGCTTCCTTACCTACGATCAGCACGACTGGATCTATCCTTACGTGCTTGAAACGGGTATAAAGTACACCACCGCGATATCGCTTAATTTTAAAGATTACGAGGCGAAATTTGACATTACAAATATTGCCGACGGCGACGATAACGCAATATCTATCAAGGGATCAAACAACAAGGGCGGCACAGCAGACACATTTGGACTTCTCAAGTTCAAGGATCAGAACGGCAACAGCTGGACCGTAAGCCAGACCGATGTTAAGGTATTTTCGGCAGACGGAAAAGAGCTTGCTCCAACGGGTAAGCTTTCGGGCACCAACGATATCGGTGAAAAGATCAAATATCTTGAAAAGCCTGTAAAGGATGCCGACGGAAATATTATTTACGTAAAGCTTAACGAAATAAAAATAGATTATGTAAACGGCGAATCGAAGAGCTATCTTCGTCACCACACAATGATCTTCAAGAAATTCTATCAAAGTCTTTCATCTCTTGCTATTATAGACGATTATTCTATGACAGCAGAGGAAGAAGCGGCGCTGATAGCAGATCCCGAGAAGCACATTATTTCGGTTTCGATAAGCGATAACGAAAATAATACGATAAACTTGGAGTGCTACACACTTACCGCGCGCAAGGCCTATATAAAGGTAAACGGTGAGGGCGGATACTACGTATCGACAAGCGCACTCGAAACAATTATCGAAAATTGCAATAAATTCTTTAATCAAGAAGATATTGCTAAACCCAAATATTAAAAAAGCAGAACCCTCATCGAGGGTTCTGTTTTTTTAGGGTTGCATATATGTGTATCAGGGCACAATGTACATCTTGCAAAGAGCGATTCAGGAAAGTTTTCGTCCACCTTTTTCAAAAGGTGGCGAGGTCAAGGGCGCGAAGCC
>CALAXC010000289.1 GCA_937894775.1 uncultured Clostridia bacterium | reverse complement strand
ATAGAACAAATCTTTATAAGATTCATTCTCGGCTATCTATGAAAGATAGTACTCTTCGCTGACTTTATTGTAGCTTCCGCGGAAATATCTGACCGTATAGGATATACCACCTCCTCGGATTTTTATCGCGCCTTCCGCAAGGTAATCGGATAGTGCACTTTTACCCTTAAACCAATATTCAAGCTCCTGCTTTGATAAGGTAAATGAGCTAACAACGCCCATACACGGCAGCTGAACAAACGGCACTCCCCTGCCCATAACAACCCTTGCGGCAGCTATATCCTGCTTCATATTAAATTCTTTGGTGTCGTGAAAATGCTGCGCGTGACCTCCAAGCCACACTACAACGACATTATTTTTCATTTCAGGATTTAAGAGCAATGCTGAAGCAACGTTCGTTATAGCGCCGATCGCTACCACATAAAGCGGATTTTCGGGTGAATATTCATTAGATAGTTCCGCCAACATTTTTGACGCATCGGAAATGATCGGCTTTTTTTCATCATCAAGATATTTCTCCGATCCTTTAAAAACGTCAACATTTTCTCTCATTAACGAAAGTAGCTTCAGAACTTCGTCATAGCTTTTTTCCATGCCGTCCTTTGGACTTTCCGAATGCGCATTATAAAACGGAGCGGCGCATATCGCCTTAACATGAATCTTTTCTTTCGATTTTATCATATAAGAAATTGCAAACTGATCGTCGATTTCGTTGTACGCATCGGTATCTAAAACCACATCAATTTTCCCTGAAGGCACGGATAAATTTTTCATTCTCTGCTCATTATTCATTTTATTTAGCCTTTCTTTTTCTGTAATTTAACGGTGTCGTATCGTATGCAGCTATTTGAGCGTTCAAAGCTACACGATTGGCTTCCATTTGTTCTTCTCCTTGCTTTTCTGTAATTTAACGGAGTCGTACCGTATTTTTCTTCAAATATCTTTCTAAAGAAGCTCGCATTTTCATAACCCACCTTTTTTACGATTTCATTAATCGACAGATCTGTTTGGAGCAGCAGTGTTGCCGATACCTCCAATCTCTTTTTCTGTAAAAATTTCTTGTAGGTTTCATCTGTGATTTTCTTTACCAGAGCGCTGGTATAAATGGGTGAATATCCAAGAAAATTCGCTAAGCCATTCAAAGATGCGTCCATCAGGTTCTCATCAAAGTACTGCTCAATTTTTATACGCAGTATTTCAGCTTTCATATCCGCCTTGTTTGTTTTCAAGCAGTTTATCTGTTCCATGACCTCATCCATATATGGAATAGACGGTGCAGCACCTTCCCTTGTAACGCTGATTGCCGAGGCACAAGAAGCAATCTCCAATATTTTTTCAATTTTATTTTCGTTAGCTATACCTCCAACGAAATATCCGGTAAATGTGTCACCTGCCCCTGTCGTATCGACGGCATCGACCTTGAATATCGGACAAAATCTCTGCTCTTTTTTGTCTTGATAAATGCATCCCTTGTTTCCGAGAGTAAGCATCACTTTAAGATCAGGAAATTTTTCTCTAAAATACGCTAATGCTTTTTGTGCGTTTGCGCATTTCGAGATTTCTTTTGCTTCGATTTCATTTAAAATTAAATAAGAAATCATATTAAGATCGATCTGCTGGATTTTATCGTTAAAAGGAGAAGGATTTAGGATAATCTTCATTCTCGCTTGATATGCTTTTTTTACAATGTAATCAAGATTGTTTATCTCGTTTTGTAGCAGCAAAATATCATCCTTGGAAAATGCGGATAAAACTCTGTCCACCTGCTCAGTTGAGATCATATGGTTTGAACCGGAATATAAAAATATCGCATTATCTCCCGACTTGCTAACTTGTATAACGGCGTGCCCGTTCTTTGTATTTACGTAATCAACGAACGATACGTCAACGCTATTTGCCTTTAAAAGATCAAGAAGAAATTCCCCTCCATCTCCAATACAGCCCGCGTGGTATACGTTATTTCCTGCTCTTGTTATCGCGATGGATTGATTTAACCCCTTCCCCCCCGGAAGAATACTCAATCCTTGTGTTGCTTCCGTTTCTCCAATGACCGCAATGTGATCCAGTGAATATACATAGTCAACATTACACGAACCAAAATTCAAAATTTTCAACTGCATCCCCCAATTCAATCTTATTATAGTTATTATAGCAAAACAAAAAATAAAAAACAAGCTCTTTTTTTAATCAAAAACAGACCAAACTAAATATTTTCTTCGTTTTCGATACGCTATATATCAGAATATTGTCGAGGGTTCAAGCCCCGATGGTTCGCAAAGAGTTGGATTATTTTTTTCGCTCAGTTTTTTGCCCCAAAACGGCGCAAAATCGAAGCAGGTAAAGAAAATTGCCACAACTCACACTTTTGACTTAAAGCATATGGGAAACCCATATCTATTTTTGAGCAAAGAAAAAGAACTTAGATTTTCACGTCTAAGTTCTTGTTTTCTTTTTAACCGCTTGAAAACTGCAATACTATAAAATTTTAATTGTTTCTAAAAATCCCTATGTCTATTGCAGTTTTCTCGTGTCTTTTTTTGTTATTTCAAAACATAAGTTTTTATTACTGTTATTGTTTTGTCTATAGATGAAGA
>CALAXC010000288.1 GCA_937894775.1 uncultured Clostridia bacterium | reverse complement strand
CGGCGAAGGTATCGGCTGTAATGACGTCGCCTACGTTGATGCCCGAAATGTCATCAAGACGGAATTCTTTGAGGTGCTTTGTCTCATAATTGCCCTGCTCGTTCTTTGCAACACCTGCTTTTGCAACGTGTCCAATCTCGGCCTTGGTCATGTGCTTCTCTTTTACTTCAGCGAAGCCAAGCTGAATGGCATTGTAGCCATCTGTCTCGGTGGTCTTCTTCTGCGCTACTACGCAGGGACCAGCCTGGATTACCGTAACCGGAATTACGTTTCCGATTTCGTCAAAGATCTGTGTCATACCGATCTTCTTACCGATAATACCCTTTTTCATTTTGTTTTTCCTCCTGTAAATTATTGGTTGACCGCTCGCATGTATTAACGGCCAACATGATTTACAAAGTTACCGAACTGCTTATTTGCATCGGCTGTTATCTTTGTTTTGTCTTGAACGAAGTGCTTGATTTAGATTTTTACTTCGATCTCAACGCCTGCGGGAAGCTCTACGCTCATCAAAGCGTCAACAACCTTCTGGGAAGGCTTGATGATGTCGATAAGACGCTTGTGTGTACGCATTTCAAACTGCTCACGGCTATCCTTGTACTTGTGTACCGCACGGAGAATGGTTACGATCTCCTTCTCGGTAGGAAGCGGGATAGGACCGGAAACTGCTGCGCCGTTTCTCTTCGCTACCTCAACGATCTTCTCTGCTGCTGCATCGATGAGAGTGTGGTCGTAGCTCTTCAGTCTTACTCTGATCTTTTCCTTGACTGCCACCTGTTTTTACCTCCTGTAAGTATTTGCTCTGTTCACATACGCGCATATATAATTAAATTGTATGCCGCTGCGAACCGCATCAGGGGCGCATTTCCTCAACACCGAGCCGTGTGTTTCTTTTCTACCCATTTAAAAATCCGAAAGCCCCGCCAAGCACCTCACGGCAGGGGGATTCGGGTAAATGAGCAGACCGTCGGCACACACTCAGAGTGGGATCTGCTTCGCCCGTTTAATCGGACATACTCCGCGAAAATTACCTGACGGCCGTCAAATTCCGTCAGCAACCTCTCGCTTCAACGCATATCAAGCTCTATAATTCTACCATATCATAGTCGATTTTGCAAGTGTTTTTTTCATAGAAATTTAGAGAAAAATAATAATGTTTTTTGTGCATTATTCACAAATAAACTATATTTTGTGGTCATTTGCGCCAAATTTA
>CALAXC010000287.1 GCA_937894775.1 uncultured Clostridia bacterium | reverse complement strand
TGAAGCTTCGTTCCCACGCCGGTAACGTGTACACAAGCGCACCCGTGCTTGACGATTACGGTTGCTACTATGCGGAAATTTCCAACGACTATGGCGGAACTGATCCTGAGGAATACAGACCTACTACTACAAATATCAAATATTTCTACATTGAGCCTGCCTATACGGTAACGATAGAGCCATTTGAATGCGAGGGCGATTATATCACAGAGGTGCTTCGCTATGGCACTGAGTACGAGCTCCCCGCATGTCCGTATACGGCTCCCGCAGGCAAAACCTTTTACAAATGGGGCGTAACACCTCCCGGTAATATGTATGAAGCGGGTAAAAAGTTCACCATAACCGAAAATTTAGAGCTTATGCCTTTGTGGCAGGCAATCGCGCCTGACTCGCTTACCGCAACCTATAGCGGCACGATCCTTGCAGGCAACAAGATCACTCCCGAAAATATCAGCATCACGCTGACCTATAACGATTCCTCCACGCAGCCCGTAAACGCAGGCGTGGTTGAATATTGGTATAATGGTGTCAAAATTGAGGACCCTGTAAACTATGTATTTGGTGCGGAGCTTATAGGCAATGTGAACATCACCGTAAAATACGAAGGTCTTGAAGCGACAATGGCTGTAATGGTTGTTGGTCACGAAATCACCTTTAATGCAAACGGTGGCACAGGCGATATGGCAAAAGCGCAATATGTTGGCGAATATACATTGCCTGACTGCACCTTTGGTGCACCTGCAGGCAAGCAATTCAAGGGCTGGGCAACCTCAGCTGATGGTGAAGTTATAGCAGACACGACCTATAATGTAACTGAAAGCATAGAATTTTTTGCAATTTGGGAGAAAGTAGCTACGACTCCTATTACCTCTATTGAAATTTCCGACTTTGTTTTCCCAACAGCAGGTCAAACAGGTAATGATTGGGAATATTCTCCTGAATCTCTCACCTTTGGTGGCAATTATGGTATAGATGGCCTTGGCTTAGATAAATACACCGGCACTGAGTGGGTGCCAATGGGTGCAGGTGATACTACAATTCTAACGAATGTAAAGTACAGATTTTTCATTGAACTGAGTGCAGACGAGGGTTATTCTTTCTCGCCTGAGCTGACCTCGGATGACGTGACGATCGGCGACTATGATGCCGTGCTTTTGGATCTTGATCCTTCGGGCAAGTATGCCGCAATCGCCGCTGAATTTTATTACGAAGCATCTTCCACAACTCCTATTACGTCCATCTCGGTTTCAGGTGCTGATTTGCCCGAGGTTGGCGAAACGAAGGACGTTATGGAATTTACCCCTGACTCACTTACCTACGGTGGTGAGTACAAAATGGTAGGCAGAGGTTTCCAAAAATACACAGGAACTGAATGGGTTGACGTTTCGGATACTGAAAGTCTTGAATACGGTGTAAAATACAGAGTAAGCCTTGTACTTGCACCGAACGAAGGATATGCGTTTGCGGATTCTATTACCTCTGATGATGTGACATTCAACGGTAAGGATGCTGAATTTCTCGGCTTTGCAAATGCCGGCACCGCAAAGTATGCGCGGATCGCGCTTGAATTCTCCTACGAAGCATCTGCAACCGATTACGGCATCACTATTGCAAAAAAGAACGGCACAGAAACTGTTGGTGTTCTGATCACCGAAGAAAACTGTACCGACGTACTCGGGGACGGCACTGTTTCCTATGATCCTACGACCAATACCTTAACGCTGAACGGCTACAAGTACGAGGGCGAGGGATTTCTGTCCGGTTCGGATTACTACTACGGTATTTGCGTTACGGAATTCTTTGACGACCTGACCGTTGTGCTGGCAGGCGAGAACGTGATCACCTTGACGGAGCCTGTCGCAAGAATGATGCACGAGCCGTATTACACAGGCATTGAGCTTTGGAACGGCAATATGACGATCAAGGGCGATGGCTCGCTTGCGATCAGCTCACCGAGAGATGGCATTTGTGTTTACGGCGGCGAGGACGGCCGCGGCGTACTTGAGATCAAGGGCGGTAACATTACGATCAATGCAAATTCTGATGAGGATTCTACAGGCATATACACGGATAACTCCTTCAAAATGACCGGCGGCAGCCTCACGGTGGGCGCGATTTACGGCATAGGAACAAATAACTTCGAAATGAACGGCGGCACCATCACGATAAATGCAGTTGCAGACTATGCCCCGGGCGCGATTTGCGCATACGAAAGCTTCCTCATGAACGGCGGCACCATCACGGCAAGCGCAACGGGAGAGATTGCTTATACGATCTATCTCGAAGGCGACTTCACAATGAACGGCGGTAGCTTGAAGCTCAGCGCCGACTGTGATGGTATTATCTTGTGTGAGGACAGCTCGATCGTTGTCAGCGGCGGCACTCTCGAGATCTCCGCCAAAGAAGCGGGACACGCTTTTATCCGCGTTACCGAAAGCGACGGGGCTGTTTCCATCGTTCCCACCGTTACAGGCGATTATTCGATGACCGCAAGCGTCAACGAGGACGGCAGTGGCGCAGTCATTTACGATGAGGATGCGCATGAAACCTATAAGTACGTAAAGATCGCGTTCGTTACCAAATACGGCATCACCATTGCCGACAAGGACGATTCGGGCGCTACGGTAGGTGTGGAGATCACCTCCGAGAACTGCACCGACGTACTCGGTGACGGCACGGTTTCCTATGATCCCACAACGAATACCTTAACGTTAAATAACTACGTTTACAATGGTGTGGGAGCGGATGATTGTGATATAGGTTACTACGGTTTGGTGGCGGACATTCCTGCTGAAGGTCTTACCATTGTTTTAGTTGGAACAAACAGTATCACGGTTAGTGGTAGCGAGTCTGCCGGTATGATATTCTTTGGTAGTGGCGACCTTATTATTAAAGGCAACGGCTCGCTTTCAATAAATTCGGGAATGTTCGGCATAACCGTTCAAACGGATAGTGGAAAACTTACAATCGAGAATGCTAAATTTAACATTACAACCACAGGTGCTATGGCTATTGGTGTTCAAGCAAACGATTTTGTTATGAATAGTGGTAATTTGAAAATTACTGCATCTATGATAGGCATTGGAACTTCCGAAGAAGAGGGAATCCATATCAATGGTGGTTCGGTAGAAATCGGTACTGCCATAGGTGGATATGCTTTCATTTATTGGGATAGTGCCCATTCAACTTTTAATCCGGTTACGCCTGACCTTTCAAATTATGTTGGCGATTATAATATGACCGCAGGCGTTAACGCAGACGGCAGCGAAGCTACCGAGTTCAACGAGGGTTATCTCAGTTCCTACAAGTACGTCAAAGTAGAGCCTGCTCACGTTCACGACCACGGCACTACTTGGAAAAGCGATGCAAACGAGCATTGGAACGAGTGTGCTTGCGGAGATAAGGCAAACAAGGCGGCTCATACAGACAGTGATACGAATGGAAAGTGCGATGTTTGTGGTGCTGACGTTCCTGTAGCGCCTCCTTCTCATACTCACGACTACGGCACAATTTGGAAAACCGATGCAAATAACCATTGGAAGGAGTGCGAATGCGGAGAAAAGAGCGAGAATGCGGCTCACATCGACGGTAACGGCGACAGCAAGTGTGACACTTGTGACTACGCAATGTCCAAAGCACCCTCTAACAATGAAACTGAAAAGCCTACTGATGCAACGGATAAACCCACCGATGCAACAGAAAGCGAAAAGGACGATAGCACCGAAACCGAAGCTCCCGCAGATAAGGGATGCGGCGGATGCGGCTCAAGCGCGGCGCTCTCT
>CALAXC010000286.1 GCA_937894775.1 uncultured Clostridia bacterium | reverse complement strand
TTCTCTAGCAGAACCAAAGCTCTGTCGTTCCCAAGCCTTCCCCTTGAGTGAGCGGAGCGACTAGCGAGAGCAAATCATCGATTTGCCGAGCGTACCCAGCACGCGGCCTTTAGGCCGTGGGATGGGCGCAATGAGGGGAAGCTGTCAGACAAAGTCTGACTGATGAGGTGTTTTTTATTTTGACTTAATTTGGGGATAGCAGCATACGCCTACTTCTAAGGCTTGACGCTTTTCCAAGTGAAAATCTGCATACTTGCAGTAATAGCACTCGGGAGCTGAATGGAATGAGGTTTTTCGCTTATCAAAAGCGGGACAGTATTGATGCGGCCACACATTTTTGTCAGTTTGCGGAGCATCGAATTCTTCGCTGTTTGGAAAACCTCTGATTTGTTCTCTCTTGATCATAAATCATCCTCCCTTTCACGAACCGAATCTATCTGTAAGATAGATACAGTTATCTGCATTATAGCATAACAAAAGCACCTTGCTTTCGCAAGGTGCTTGGGATAATTCGCATTTTTATGGGATAATTCGCACTTTTTCTTAAATCACTACTCCATCATTCAATATCATTCAAGATTACGTGACAGGTAAACAAATCATCCTTAAAATCAAAACTTACATCTCCTCTGTATTTTTCAGCCGATTGAAGAATGCTCTGAACACCGACTCCGTTTCCTTTTTTTCGCTTCGGCAAACCATTTTCAAAACGAATAGGACCGGTAGCGGTATTTACGCATTTTATCAGAAGTTTTATTCCTTTTTTGTGTATGGTAATATCAATGGTTTTATTTACTTTGACTGCTTCAGCAGCGTGTATCGCATTTTCAAGCACATTGGCAAGAATAGCCACAAGGTCAACATCCTGTATATTGGTGCTCTCATCTATATCTACGTCATACTTGACTGTAATTCCCGCCGATTGTGCATTTCCAATATAAAAGCGCAAAATATTATCCACACAAATATTGTCACAATAGCGTATATCCGAATACAGCTCACAATCGTCCAAATCATCTATATAATCAATGATAGATTTTACATCATTGGATTGCGCGAATTGCAGGATCATCATGTTGTGATGACGGTAATCGTGCTGCGTTCGTTGTGCTTGCCTCAGATACTTTTGGTCAATTTCAAGCTCGTTCTGCAAAAGCTGCGTTTGAATCTCAATGTTTCGCTTCTTTTCTTGTTCATCCACGAGTCTCTGCTGATTAAACAAGACCTTGAAGATGATTAGATACATAGCGGGCATCAATATCATAATTAAAACAAACGGAAGAACGTCATACGGTCTCTCATATACGATAGTTGGATAGGAGGACATCATCACCAATATCACGTAAAAAAGCGCCGCAGGGATAGTAAATAATCCCCACCCCTTTGTAACAATTGTTTGTGCATTCAAATACATTTTTCGCCAATACTTCCACATAAAAAATTCAAGTAATGGGAAAGCAATCAGACGGAGCACAAACATCAAAACAAATTGATTTCCGCAAATATAATACTCAAGCAGTGCTGTTATCGCAATAATTTCGTATGATATGGTGTCTGCAAGACAGAACGTAAAGAAAAATCGTCCGTCTCGGTTTTTGGCGAGAATATAGAAGAAAATCAAACTTGGCAATGTGCAAAGTAACAACAACAGATTGGCATATTTAACGGGACCAAAGAAAAGATAGGCGGCAACATTGATCGCACCAAGAGGAAGCATAAAAACTGCTGTCAGAATTATTGTCTTCTTTGTTGAATAACGTGAGTCATATAAGGACACAAACAGCACAAGAACATGTAGCAGTGCCCATATGATAGACAAATCGCGTAGTATTGGCATAATGGCTCCTCCTTGTTAAGCATAGTAATCTAAATATTGTTCTTTTAGTGTGCTGTAAGCTCCTCGCGGAACGGCAATTCTTTTGCCACCGATTATTTCAATGTCCTTTGAGGTTACCTTGATTGTGTAATCCAAATTGAGAATATAGGAAGCGCCAACTCGGACAAATTCTTCGCGTTCCTTCATAAATTCGAAGAGTTCAGAAACTGTCATACGAGTTTTTTGAGAGCCACCATCTTTCAAGTAAATAAGCTGGTAATTCTTTTGTGCCTCCACATACAAAATATTTTTGAATAGGATCTTAACAACTTCGACTCCACACTGTATGCTAATTGCTTCATCTCGATGTGTTTTTTCGGTTAGCGCAAGCTTCATTGCATTCGAAAAATCATCATATTTGACAGGCTTTATAAGATATTGGATTGCATTCACACCAAACGCATCCCTAAAGTGATCCATAGAGGCCGAGAAAAATATTATCCTGCTTTTTATACCCTGTTTCTTTAAGGTTTTGGCAAGTTCAATACCGTTGAGCGATTCCATATAGATATCTAAAAAGAAAATGTCATAATCATTATAGTGGTCAAGGGCGAACAGTATATCCTCTTTTTTAGTAAACGCTTTGACACTTACCTTTAGAGCTTCATTAGTCGCATATCTGTTAATATGTATTTTAATTTGTTCAATGTCAGATTCGGTATCGTCACAAATCGCTATCCTAATCATAAAAAGACCTCCTTTCACTTTTTCTAAACTTAATAAAATATTATATCATAAAGTCTCGCATTTTTCAACATAATTTTATGAACACAGCAAATTTTACTGTTTTAGTGAAAAAAGGCACCGAGAATAAACCCGATGCCTATATCATCACACGCTACCAAAAATATTCATACTGTGGCTGAAACGGTAGACTTTTGTCCTGACTTTTATCATTGGCAAGCCAATGTTGCGGGCGCACTATCGTTGCTCACGAAAAAGCACGTGTCGTTAGCGTGGTGATATCAAATGTGTGTTGTGAGGAGATCTTCCTGATCCTCTTCGATTTTCGCAAGATTGATTACTTTCTTTTCAAGCTTCTTTGCATATTTCATTGCGGTATAAGCGCCGCCATCTTCCCTCTCAACGTAGCAGATAAAAAGGTCGCACGCTTCTACCATCCAGCGGTTGCGCTTGGTAATGGCTCCCTTGGGATGAGTTCTGCCGATGCACTCGGGGATCATGACATTATCGTAATATGCCTCGTATACTCACTCCAACAATCGTGGAACTTTTCAAACGTTTCCTTTTGCTCGTCGGAAAAGCTTTTCTCCAAGTCCTCGTGATGCCTTGCCATATAGCCGAGTAGTTCTTTCATTTCCTTGGAGTTAGTTCGGCTATCCTCTTGCGGTATGATGTTTCCGTGCCAAAGCTCGTTGATGATCGACTTCATTGATAGATCACCTCCCGCAAAACGATTTCTTCCGCACTTGCTTTGATATTGTTCATCTCTGCAACCCATTTAAGCATATCGGTAGCCTTTAATTCTTCGTCTATCCTTCGTTCTTTTGCGAGGTTAGCGATTATATCATCGAGCATTGAATGAGCTTGTACGTCAATTTCGTGGAGATAAGAATTAAGTCTTGCTTCGACCAAAAGAGTATTGTATCTACCTTTGCGATGTTGTTTGATATAATCAAGGTGTAAACATCCATATTTGCCAATTTGATAGTCAGTTTGCTCGTCAAGTTTGAGCATTGGGTAATACACATCCCCGCAAAGCTCGTATTTTATTCCATTTTCGATAATATATTTTTCCATATTCATATTCCTTTCGTGTTTCAAAATCCCTTGTAAACACAAGCATTTTCGGTACTTTTGGAATATGTTTCGCCCGCTTCGGCTTTTGCCTTTATCAAAAATCTGTTATGAATACTCGCACCAAAACAGCCTCTGGAACCATTTAATCCAGAGGCCGTTTTTTATTGAAAATCAAAATACATAATCGAAATCAAAAATGTTTGAACTATGTTTTCTTTTATTTTTTTGTCATGTACCTTTAATGCTCTTCCGCCATTGGAAACAGTGCTTGTTATTATCTGATCCACCTTCATGGTTTTATATTTACCTTCTCCACCTAATTCACAATAATAATCGCTGTTTTCACTGTTTAACCCTTCCATAGACCGATCTATGAGATGAAATGGAACTTTTCGATTAGCTGCTGTTTTACAAGCAATCCAAAGAATTAACTCGGCATATGAAGATTCCCAATTTTCATTCACTTGTTGTTCGGTCAATCCATACTTTAATAGGTGCGGTTTATAATAATTTCTTGTCTTGCCTTCTTCGTGTGTGCCAATGTTCCAGCAAATAACAACATCAAAATCATAATCCGATATTATTCTTGAAAAATTCTCATCAACGATATCTGCAATAATGAAAGTAACATCATTATTTGATATGTCACCTATTAGAAAGCCTTGTGATTCAATTTTTTGCTTAGCTCTCTCAATACAATATTCATTTTTGTCTATCGATATGACTTTGTGCCCATGTCTAAGTAACTCTAATGTACTATAGCCTGTTCCGCAACCTATTTCCAGAACAGTCTTATATTTTCCTATTTGATCTGCCATCCATTTATAGCAATCATTTTCATGAAAGTATTTTGAACTGACTTCCCACTGATCTGCATATATAATTTTTTCTATCATACCAAAACTCCTTGTGATTCGTTTGTAAAGCCCATTAATTTGTATATATGATTAAAATTTCATTTTGTTTTTAAATTTTAGATAACGCCCTTATCAATTTCTCTAACGCTTCATCATCTGATTTGAAAAATTCGTCAATAAAGTTTTCAAATTCAGCCCCATGATCTAACCCTTGGTTGTTCATAATAATCAGCCCTGTAAGATTATTGGTAATAGACCTCAAGTCAAAATGAACTTGTTTCCATGATTGATCAAAATTAATTCTTGCATTTTTTGAATCAATAGCATTTTGGCTCATCCAACTCAAATAAGCACTTTGAAAATCATTACCTTGGTCATCCGGATAAAAACTTAATGATTGTGGTTTATCGTATGCTGAAATAACAAAAGCAAGCAAACACCACTCTTTTGTTTCAAATGTATCGGATGATATACCTTTATCAACCGAAATCGAAGGATATATATATTTCTCTACAAAAGCTGATGGTTGTTCCTCTAACAGCTTTGCTTGTCGAGTTTCAGCTTCTTTTTTCCATTTTCGCAATTCCTCTACAGTATAAGTGCTTGTTTTAGAATCTACTAACCTATGGCAATTTCGGCACAACCAAATACCGTTTTCCAAACTAACAATTTCAGATATTTTTTTAGTCGAATCAGCACGAGGAGATATTCCACTTTGTATTGCCCCTATTATATGTGCTGCTTCTCCAAGTAAAACAACAGATTTCTCATCATCTCCCGGACCGATTGTGCTAACAACTTGGCAATTAGGATTTGAACAACGGTATCCAACTCTTTGCGCAAGGACTCTTTTAGTTTTTGAAGAAAATTCTAACCTTGCAACTTCTTCTCGTTGTTCTTTTGATAGCTCACCCAGCACTTTTTCATAAGCTTGTGCAACCATAGCAGCATAATCGTCTTGAAGCGTTTCATCAATATTTTTTTGTTCGTTTTTCAAATCATCTTTAAGTGTCATATTTATACTCTTCCTTGATTAACTTACTAAGGATCTGTGAATCGATTCACAGTCCTAAATTTTAAGATTTCGTGGTTATGATGGGAGAACACCTATACACTATAATTATATCATAATACAATCAAAATCTCAATACTTTTTGCTATATACTATTAGTTTTGTATTTACACATTTCTCTATTTTTAAATTTATAACTTTGGGGAAATCAATTTACCTTTTCGTTGGCCTTTTCTTTGCCTACTGCACCGCAAATTTTGAGGGGCGACCGTTCGTGGTCGCCCCTCTTTCCTTATGCGTTCTTCGCTTGCTTTTTCATCTCCGCAATTTCCGCTTTCATGGTTTTTATCAGCTCAGCGAGCTTTTCCTCGCATTCCTCTCGTGTCTTTGCGTAGACATTCTTGGAGATGCGTTTGCCGTTGACTCTCGGCGTGAACTTTCCCTCGTAAAGGTGGTCGTTTATCATTGTCACGCATCCCGTACCACTCTTTCTTATCTTCGGTCTGTACGGCTCAAAAACCGTCTGTGTGGCGTTTTCTGCGGTTGCTTCGTCACATACCTTGGGAGTCGGCGGTTCGGGCATTTCTGCGTTTGTACCGCCGATCTCTCGGTCGATTCTCACCGCCGCCTGCTGTTGCATGGTGTCGGTGATGTGGCTGTAAATATTCAACGTGGTTTCTGAGCTGATATGCCCTATCATAGCTGAAAGTGTTTTAATATCCATGCCGTTCTCTAATGCCATCGTAGCGAAGGTGTGGCGCAGGTCATGGAAGCGTATCTTCTTACAGTGGGAGCGTTCAAGGATAAGTTGGAATCGTCGGTACACCGCCGTGGGATTTCTCGGCTCTCCCAATTTTACGGGTGATGGGAACATCCACTCGCCTTTAGTCTGCTTTTTCAGCTCCGTAAGAAGCTCCACCATATCGGGTGGAATTATGATTGTCCGTATCGAAGATTTTGTTTTCGGTACGCTTACCTCTACCGCTTTTCCTGTCCTTACTACCTGCCTTAATATGTGAAGCTCTCCACTTTGAAGATTAAGGTCACGCCATTTAAGTCCGAGTATCTCACCTCGTCGCATTCCCGTAGTCAGTTCAAGTAAGAACATTTCATAGTATCCCTCTGCTTTTGCTTGCGTTAAAAATCTAATAATTTCAGCTTGTGTTAGCACCTGCATCTCTTTGGATTTTTTTGGCGGAAGCCTGCAACCTAAGGCAGGATTTGTTGTTATCAGCCTTTCGGCTACCGCCTTTTCAAGTGCAGTTCGGCAGGTGGTATGGCAGGAGCGTACCATTCGATCGGATAAGCCCTCGCCATATTTATCCGTGAGTCTTTTTCGACCGCCTTTTTTCAGCCTTGCATAGAACTGTTGCAAATCGTTTTGTGTTAGCTTATTCAACGGTATTTGACCTATTTCAGGTATTATGTGCGAATAAATTCTCCCCTCGTATGTTTGTTGCGTGGTCTGCCTTATTTTCGGCTTGGAAAAGTTCTGATACCAGAAATCTATCCAATCTCCGAATAACATATCCGATTTAAGTCTATCGGTAGTTCTTCCGCATTGTGCTTTAAGTGTTTCAAGCTTTTCGGTACACTCTGCCTTTGTTTTTGCCAATACGTTTTTAGTTCGTGGATTACCTTTTTCATCGTAACCGATAACTATTCGTCCTTCCCACCGACCGTCTTTTCGAAGGCGAATCATCCCTTCTCCTTGTTTTCGTTTGTTATTTGCCATTATCTACTCCTTTATCATTATTTTTTGCATCATATTACCAACTACGGCAGATGCATTCTTTTGCATATCACTTGTCACGTGTGTATAGGTATCAAGTGTGAAGCTTGCATTGGTGTGTCCAAGGATTCCCGATAATGTTTTTGCATCAACACCGCCCTTCATCGCATGGGTTGCGAAGGTGTGGCGCAGGTCGTGGAATCGTATCAGCGGTAGCCCTGCGTGCTTGAGTATTACTTTGAGCTTGCGATAAGCTGCTTCGGGATGTATCGGCTGTTCGGGATTTAAGAATGACGGGAACACCCACGCACTTATTGCCGTTTGCTTGCGCCTTTGCAATACATCGCTAACACTCGGCGGCATAATAATCGTTCGAATGCCTGTGTTGGTTTTGGTTTCTCCAATGCTTATACCCCCGCCCTTTTTAATCCCCACAGATCTTTCCACTCGGAGCTTGTTTGCGCTAAAGTCAATGTCACTCCATTTAAGTCCGCATATCTCGCCACGGCGAAGTCCTACCATAACCTCTACATAGAAGAAGTCGCACCAATATTCCTCTTTCTTGATTTCTTCAAGGAAGGTTTCGAGCTGTTCATCACCGAGTATCTGTTTTTCGGGATAGTTGGTTTTCGGTATCGTTGTTCCGTTTGTCGGGTTCTTGGCTATGAGGCGTTCTCTGACCGCCGTATCCAAGGCTTCGTGGAGCATCATGTGGATCTTCCGCACCATACTGTCGGCAAGCTCGTATGAGCCGTCGCGCTTCGGCTTCATTCTGCCTTCTTTTTTTATTTTATTATAAAATCTTTGTATATCAGCGGTTGTCAAGGATGAAAGCGGTTTGTGACCAATATGTTTTTTTACTTGATTTTTCGTGATGTTTCGGTAACTGTCAAGCGTAAATTCTCTGATAGCGAATATCATATACTCGTCGAGCCATTTGTCCATCCATTCGCCAAGCGTCATTCGGCATTCCTCGGTTAGGTCAACGTCACGGTAAAGGTCTATTAGCTTGTGAAGCTCTTTAAGAGTTGCCTTTTGCGTTTTACCGAACACCGATTTATACATAGGCGAGCCGTCATTTTTGTGACCTACAACAATTCGTCCTTCCCACCGTCCGTCAGCTCTTTTTCGTATTGTTCCGTCCCCTTGCGGTCTGCGTTTGTTTGACATATTTTTTATATTCCTTTCTGTAATTTTATTTGTTACCACAACCATACCACAGGTTCGAGAGAATATCCAGCGTTTTTGCAAAGAGTTATCAATTTGTTATCAATCATATTTCCATTCTTTGTCCTTTCTTCTTTTCCTCTATTTCTTGTTTCTGCTTTTTGTCGATTTTATTAGATTTATTCTTTGAATAATAATCTTCTGCACGGTTGTCTATGATGTTTGTTGCATAATAAAATAAGTCGCAAATTCCCATTATGATTTGAGCATTTAAACCTTTATTTATCGCATTCATAGCTTCCACGGCAGGAGAATATCCTTCATCCGCCGCATCTTGAAGATGCTTCATGCCTTTCTCCCAATCATTGAGTGTGTAACAATAAAGAAGTCCGAGGCGAGTTTTAATCCAAAAATCGCTTTTTGCTCCTTTTTCAAAGTGCTTGATTGCTTCATCTGTTTGTCCGTTCTCATAATAGAGCTTACCTATTTCGTATTCTGCTTCGTCACATCCGTGTTCTGCCGCACGCAAAAGATAAGAGAGCTTCACGTTAGGCATCATTGCATCTGTTATTTTTGCGTATTCGTATTCGGCATATCCGATGTGGTTATCTACAGCCATTAAAAGATATTTCATTTTTTCGCTATGGCTTTCATTAAATATTCCATCTCTATATCCTTTGTAAATAAGATACATTGAGAGAGTATTTCCGTTGTCGGCGGCTTTTTTAAACCAATAGAGTGCTTCGTCGGTATCGTCGGTGTTATCATAATAATATCTTCCAATACGGTACATTGCTATCGGGTTTCCTCGGTCGGCAAGGTATGAAAGATATGTTATGTCGTCTTTTATATCTTGTAATTCTTCATAGTCGTAATCCTCGTACATAAAAGTCTGTATCGGTGGCATTTTTATTTCTGCCGCCATACTCACTATTTGGTTGCGTATAGATTTGAATTCCTTGTTTTCCTCTAACGGTATTTTTGTGGGCATCTCATCGGTATAGGTGCGATAGGTTTCACATTGAAGCTGATACCATAACTCATAAGCTTCGGCTATGTTTTTATCGTTTGCTATTGCTTTTACGATACCGTCAACAATTTTCTTTGTGTCCTTATCTAAATATCCGTACACCTTTTTTCCTTTATGCGAGGATAATTTTTCACAGAGCTTTGAGAATTGCTCATATAAATCCATAGATATATCTGCGGATGGCTCTTGAACGCTTTGCAATATTTCATTTAATTTCTGACGGAAGGTTTCCTTTAAATCGTTACGCACATCAGTCTGCTTTTTGTATATAGATATCATATCCTGACGGAATATATCTCCCGCTATCGTGTGCTTAATATTATGAATACCAACGGTTGAAAGAAAAGGCTCTTGAGGATTGCTTGACCATACGAGCATATGCACGTGCGGATGCGTTTCGGAATTATGATACGCCGCATACCAACGTAAATTTTCGGGAATGATATTCATTTCCTTTGCTATATCGTTTCTGCGAGAGCGTAAAAGATTCATCCATTGTTCTGCGGTGTTATATCCAAGTCGCTCGGCATCCTCACGCTTTAGGGAGAATATAAGCCCCCACACGTTTCCTTTGGTGGTATCTACTTCATTTTTTAATTCTTTAAGATTAATACTCACACCCTCGTCGGTGAACAATCCGTTTGAGCCCTTTCGCTCTCCAACGTAATCTACCATACCGCTACGCAACAGCTCAACGCCATCACGTGTTGCGATATATTTTAGGTATCCGCCTCTGCCTTGACCGCTTTGATTTCTGTGACCGAATTTATAATACGGTGCTTTAAAAATTAGTTTTGCTATATCAGTTACCTCCTATAATTTCATCTACACGAATTGTTCCGTTTGTTTCCTTGACCTCACGAATAGCATTGATTCTTTCATCTGAAACGAATTCAGAATTATAATCATAGGTATCTGCTACGATACGTGCAAGTAGGTTTTGGTCTACCGCTAACTTAAAGAGCAGACGCGCAATTCTATCCTCGCTGTCACGTATCTTTGAAGATATAACAGATTCCAAGGCAGGCGTTAGAAATTTTGCCGAGCTGCTTTTTGAAAGATATTCAAGATAAAAATCTACCGCATCACGTATAAAATCATTTCGTGAGGCAAGTCCTAATGTTTGATAATATTTGTCGCAATCCTCCCATTGGTCAACACGAAGTCGAACGCCCTTGGAAGGCATTGCATCATTGTTTTGTTTTTTGCTTGTCATTTTGTTTTCCTCCAAAATATTGGTTTTTGTTTGTTTTTTGTAATAGTAATAATTGAGACTCGCAAAAGGCGGTATTTTTCCTTATACCGTGTATAGTAGAGACTCAAATTCATAAAATCTCACGTTTGCGAGACTCAACTTTTAGTGCGTAATTTCTTGAACGCTCGGCGTTGCCGTGCGATGTGGTGTGCCGAGGAGACACGGCTTTATCCTGCTTAAAAATATGGGCTTGCAAAGCCCCCAATGATGGTCGGTACACGGTTCACTTATTGTTGCGTTCACCGTGGCAGTTCATCGTATCTCGTTTGTTCATCAAGCCATTCGAGGAGTCGATCTCTCGGTATAATGGTTCGCCCCTGAACAATTTTCAGCTTCGGGAAGTTGTCTTCACGCACAAGCTCATAGGCGCTTGCACGGGAGATTCCAAGCAGATTTGCCACGTCCATAACAGTTAAGAACATAGGTAATTCGTCTTTGCTTTTAAACATAGATTGCTTCATTTTGCTTTTGCTCCTTTCTTTTCGTATTTCTTTAAGGCGTTTCTAAAATTTGATTGTGCTTGCGATTCTCGCATTTTCTTTTCAAAATAGGCTTCTTCAATCGGCGCGAGAGGTCGAAGCGTGTAGAGCAGACTACCGTTGTGAGTGCGACCGTCGCAAGTTTTTACCAGAGTCGGCTCGGTTGAAATAAAGCCTTTCTTTTCAAGACTTTCAACGTATTTTTTGACGGTGTTGTTGCTCATACCAACAGCTTCTCCGATAGTGGAGTAGCTCGGATGACACTTAAAAGTTTCTCTGTCCTCGCAATACATCAGAAAAGCAAGAACAGCTATTTCGCCTGCATCAAGGTCAAGACGGAAGATTACCTTCGGCATCGGAAAGTATTCGCCGGGGTTATCTCTTTTTGAATTGTATTTTTTCAATAATGTTACCTCCTATTTTTAGTTTTAAAATATCCCCTCATATATAA
>CALAXC010000285.1 GCA_937894775.1 uncultured Clostridia bacterium | reverse complement strand
TGAGTTGACGCTTGAGATCCCGATAGAATTATCGTCCATGATCAGCATAGAACGGGTTTCCTTTGCAGAGGTGCTGTCACACACTTCCTTATCGGTTCTCGTCATACCGTGCTTGGCAAGCTCGCGGCGCACCTTTTCGGCATCGGCACCAACGATGAATTTGATCTTGTCGGCGTTTACAAACGCCTTGTTGCCAATATTGATAAACATACCTTATTCCTCCTTTCCTTTCTTTTTGAAGCAGCAAACGGGCTCGTCGGACGTCATATCGTAATAGTACGTAATATTCCCCTTTGCAAAGTCCGTCAAGCTATACAAATAAACCTTCACGCCGGATGTAGCAAGAACGTGCCTACCCCTGGCTTTGATCCACTTTTCCACCTGATCCTTTAATTTGTTTGTGACCTTATCTCTGTTCTGTCCGATAATAATAACGTTTCGAAAAGCGACCAATTTGTTGCACTTGGCGTCGAAATCCGCCTGATTGTGGTTGCCGCACTCCACTTCAAAGCAGTTACGGCCTCCGTCAAAATATCCAATCACGTCGGGGATGATGGCGCTGCCATCAGAAAGCGGTATCCGATTTTTCTTTCGATTGGTGGAGACCTCTTTATAGACACCCTTTTTCATCAGGATCGTTGCCGCGTCCTTGACCATATAGCCGTGCAGCAGGCTTGAGTGTTCTTGCATAAGGATTTCGTGTTCTTGCGTTGGCGGTTCTTTCCGAAAACAATCTCTGTAAATCCGTTTGCCCAACGGGGTAAGCTTTAATATATTGAAATTCCGATAGCCGGTATACATTTTCTCCACATCGTAAAAGCCGATCTTTATCAAGGTTTTTACGGCACGCCAGGCAGTGTCCTCGCTTTTGCACGGCCCATCCTTTGCAATGAGCGCACGAATAAATATCTCCTTTGCGTCCTTTTCCTCAGACACACCGCTGGCTCCGATACACTCAAAAGCAAACCATTCTAAAGGACTTAGCCTTTTGACAATATCCCTTAAATGTGACATATGCACGTCACTCTTGTCAGAAAACATTTCATCAAAATTGTTGTTGTACATTTTTATACCTCTCTTTTCTTATACGTCATCTTCGCTGTAATCATCGTTCCACCAGTTTGTGTCTTCATTGGTGACGAAAATGGATGTGTTTTTATTGGCAGCCGGATCGGGCTGTGCGGAGATATGATTTTCGTCACGAGAAGTATTCGCTACTGCTGCCACAGGCATCTCGATGATGCCGAAAACGGATTCGAATGCCTCGCAGATGATCCTGCCGCAGTCCAAATTTCTTAGATTCGCATCGCCCTGATTTTCGTCCACGGATTTGTAGCAAGCAAGAATTTCGTCACGAAGAGCGTGGTACGCTCTGTTGTTGGCTTCGCAGAGCTTGCTGTATTTGTTTGGCACGCCGGCATACTCCGTTTCCTTTGCCTCCATTTTCGTGACGAAATTTCTCAAGACATCGATCAGTATCCCGCCATGAATACCGATGGGTGCGGGCGGCAGTTCCTTGTTTTTGCGTATGTGCTTGCGGATGATCTTGACCAAAGTGGATTTGATTTCGCCCTTGGGAATTTTCGCTACGAAATTCAGAGCCGCCCTGTCGCGTATAACTAACCCACAGCTTAAATGCTCGTCCTCTTTTGCGGACGAAAATTCGTGTGGGATCTTTCTGATTTTGCCGCGGCTTTCGGAGGACAAGATTTCGTTCACGGTATGATTGATCGTGCGTGACGGCAGCGACCGCATCCACCCGATCACGTCGGCTGCCTCTGCGCCGAGTTCAATATGAAGAATTCTATTTTGCTTCATTTTTAACTTCCTTTCTTGATTGAATTTGTTAATGTGTCGAGCATTGCATTGAACGCCCAACGGTATTCTCTTTGCACCCGTTCGTTTTTATCGCGGCGGCCGTCCAGCATCTCGCCTTTTTCGGATATACGATGGAAAGCTTCGTCAAATGCCGCCGTAATTTCTGCTGACGAAAATCTTTTTACGGACGAAATTTTTAAGTTCTTTCGGATGCACTTGCGGATCTCGATTTTGATACCGGTGGAAAAGTTGCCTTTTTTGCACCCGAACTTTTCGCAAAATCTCTCCGCCAGCTTCTCGGGGAGCGATATTTTCGTGGGTATTTTTTCGCCCAGAGCTTCGATCGTGAATTGCATCGGGATGTCGGCTACCCGATCTCTCATCGCAGCATTCATGATCTGCACCACGTTCTTGCTCCACTCGCCTTTGGGCAGGGACTTTTTGAATGCGGCGATATCCGCATCCTTTTTGGTTAGGTCAATACGAATCTTCATTATTTGTACCTCTCTTTCTTTTTTAGTAATATAGTTGTTTTCGCTTCTGCTTCAAGAAAACTTACTTTTCGGGACCAAAGTGTTTTCTATCGACAGATATAATGTATGTGAGATATTGGTTGCGTTTCAAGAAAACAATAACGGCCTGCGATTTTTTCACGCAGACCGTCTTCTTTATGGGAATATTTTTCTAAATGAGTGTCATTTGAAAATGCCGCCTATCTTTTTGAAATGACAGATGATCTTCATTTCGAAATGAGACTCATAGATTTATTTTGGATTTGTTTTAGATTAATCTTAGGCAAAACTGTCGTTTTGAAATGAGTGCCCACTGTCGTTTTGATATGACCGATCTTCTTTTCGATATGATAAGATGACCGACATTTCGAGATGATATATTATCTCTCGTATCGAAATGATGAGGGTACTTTCCTTTCGACAAGGATTAGATTTTTGACCCTCTGTTTAATATCAAAAAGACCGTCATTTTTCTTGTCATAATAGAAAGAGAGCATGACACTCACATCATATCGAATGGAACGTCATAGAAAAAGTGAGCGTCATTTTTTGCTCACGGAAAAGAAAGAAAATATCGATATGAGAGTTACCGCAAAAAACTCTCGAAACTCTATCATTTCAAAAGGAGTGTCATTTTTATAGTTTTTGTATTGATGTTGCGTTTTAAAACGAAAATCATAGAAAATACGGGCTTTTAAGCGATTCATTCGATTTTTGGTAGGCTTTTTGCCTTCTATCATAACTTTAGAAACGTTTTGTATTGATAAATCAATAATTACCCTATAAGGGGGAACAGATTTCTGCGAAATGGAAATTCGCCATTTTAATATCCCAAGATTTATTCTTTCGGGGACATTACTTATTACACCGCACTTAACGAAAATGGTAACATCGTTTGTTACATTAACGGAGTCCCTTATGGGGACATTCTTTATCCCATAAGAGCAAAAGGGATTTCATCTCGGATAAATAGCACGGGTTCATCGCTTGTTACAACAATAGGACATCCGGTAGGGTTCATTTCTTGTTACAGCCACAAGCTGTTAAATGGGATACCACTGATTTGGGCAGAGCCAATACAGTGGGTACATTGGTTATCCCATTGTGCATGCAAGACAGGTTCATCGGTTATTACATAAATAAGGGGACATTCGTTATTACATCAAAATATTTTTGCTTCAAACGGCACTTATCTTCGGGTAGGTGCCGTTATTGTTTTCTTGAAACGAGACCAATAATTCACATACATTATATACGTTGAAAGAAAACACTTTGGTCCCGAAAAGTAAGTTTTCTTGAAACTTTATTATTTTCACATATATTGCTATGTGAAAAAGATTTTCGTCCCGCACTTTGTATTGCCCGCAAAGTTCCCGGAACGAAAATCAGCGGACTCGGATCTGAGACCGGCAGAGCGGAGTTCTTTTAGTTATGAAGGAGAGATTCAAATGAAAAACTTTACAGCCTGCCTCCGGCGGAAATGGAGGTAATTCTTAAGAAGGAGGTATTCGCTCATGAGTAATCCTAAAATCATTTTCAAATCGGATATTCCCGAGGAAGCCTTAAACTCAATGGCTATGTTGTTCATTGAAGAAATCGAAAAGCTGTTGGAAACCGAAGAAGGCAAAGCCGAGTTTGAGAAGTTTATGAAGGAACATTCCGATAAAAATAAAGCCTAAAACTATAGGCAGTGCCGATGTCGCTGTCGGCACTGCCTGAAATTTTCGTCACGAAAATCAGTTGTAAAATGTTTTAGAAATAAACAGCAATAGTATTGACTATAAACATTAAATGTGATATAATAAACATAGCTCGTATGGAGGTGAGTTGATAAATGAATATTGTAGGAGAACGGCTAAAAGAACTCAGGGTAAATGCACGCTATTCCCAAAAGCAGATAGCAGAAAAGTGCGAAACCACCCAAGTTACCATTGGCCGCTACGAAACCGGTGTTGCCGAGCCACCGTTGCAGAAACTTTTGTGGTACGCCGACTTCTTTGATGTGTCCCTGGACTACATCTTCGGAAGAACGGATAACCCAAAGGGTATGCAAAAATACCCTGCAATCAAAGCAGCACTTTCGGAAGAAGGTGGTCTGGAAGCATTAATGGC
>CALAXC010000284.1 GCA_937894775.1 uncultured Clostridia bacterium | reverse complement strand
GACGGTGCTATCAACAACGCAAGCCAAACAACGGGGATAATTCCGATTACGGAAAGAATGATAGCAGTCTGCTTATCATCTTGCTTCACGGCGTTTATCCTTTTCCTTTTCGATTACTGTGAACTTCTTTTTAGGGGCGTGACCTACCTTAACGATAAGCTCATCAACGGCATCCGTTGTCTTGCCCTCATTCATAAGGTCTTTACGCTTCTCATTGAGAGAGTCGATAACGATGCCGTGTTCATAGTCGTCCAAAGCAACGAAGTGTTGTCTTTCTTTCATTGTCGCTACCTCCGTTTATCGTGCCTGCTCTTTGGAGCGTTCCTGCTTCTGTCGGTAGATTTCCTCAGACACACGGGAATGAATTTCATTCATAGCCGTGCGAGTCTTGGAGAGTTCGGCACGAATTTCCTTCGGCTCTTTGTTCTTCCAATCTTCGGGAATACGCTCAATGGCGAAGTTCTTGGTGTCAACACCGTACTTCTTGCAGAGCATATAGCCGACACACATAGCCTGATAACCCATATCTCTGCGACTGTAAGCATCGCTATTGATAGAAAGCTGTGCGTGGCCGAGTTCTTGTGCTACGCACTGACAGAGAGCAACGCTATCTCTAATATCTTTCTTGACAAAGAGTGTTTGCTTCTCATTATCGTAGAACGCTCCCATATTCGGGTGCGGAAGTTCGTTTGCCACTTCCACATTGACGGGAGAGGTGTCGATCATCACCGCAACGAGAGCCTGCGGATCTCGGTTGACGGAAGGTGCAGGTGACTGTTTGCCTTTGGTCTGCGAAACGTCAAAGACCTTTTTGACATTGTAGGAAATTCCGGTCGAGCCGTCATCCCTCGCATACTCAACGGGTTCAAGAATAGAAATACTCTTTGCACCCTTGCTGATAGATACCTTTTCTTCCGCCCAATCATTGAAGTCCTTGAGCTGAGTCGCCTGCGGATACTGATTGTAAATAAGCAGAGCATTTGCGGCAGAGTAACGGTCAAGTCTTGCCTGAGTGTCAAGGAACGCTCGGAACTTTTCGCCGTCCTGAACAACAGAAGTCGCCGTATCATCAATCATCTGATACACGGCTTCCTTTTCTGCCTGCTTCTTTTCTTTCCACTCATCAGGGGAAAGCTGCGGCTGTTTGTAGCCGCCCTTTTTGGGTTTGAAGTTATTAGTCATCTTTCATTACCTCGCTTTGTTCTTATTTTTGTTTTTCTTTTTCGGGGGTTGCTTGTGGGTGGTTTGATTGTTGCGGTTTTGGGACTTGGGTTTATCGTTGGACTTGTCAAGATCGACCGCACCTGCTTCCTTGTCCTTTGCAGCTTCAGCCTTGTATCTGTCAAGTTTCTCGCGGACAGACGGGCGTTCCTCTGCGGACTTGGCTTTTCCCTTATCAGTGTGCATATCTACCTCTTTGGAGCTTCGCCTTGACTGAGGGTTTTTGTCGGTCTTGGCGACTTGGGGGTTTTCGTTGCTTGCTCCATCTTTTTGAATTGGTTTGCCCATTGCTTCTTCAACGATCCTTTCGCCTTTGGACTTGGTGGGTACTTCATTGGCGACTTCCTCTCGCTCTGCCATACTCTTTTCAGCTTCGGCAACGATGGAAGCCTTATCAACCTTGCCAAGTTCAAAGCGGTCGAAGATACGCTGAATTTTAGAAGCATCTTCTGCTCTTGCGATAATATCGACAGGAGCATTTTCGTCCTTGCTAAACTTATCCCTCAACACACAGTAAAGTACGCCGTACTTCTTAGCCTGCTCGGTAAACTTCTTCAAATCTTTCTGCGGCACAGAAAAGACTTTGAGTTCCTTACCGGACTTGAGCATATTTGTCAGTCGTGCTTTACCTTTGGTTTTCTGTTCCTGCTTGAGTACAGAAACAAGAAGAACGGTCAGCTCTTTCGCCGCCGTTCCCGTTAGTTTCGCTGCTACTTCAAATCCTTCAAGCGAAAGCCTTACGATTTGTTCAGCAGCATCACCGCTGTTGTACATAACTTCGGTTCTCCTTTCCTTTAGTTTTTTCTTCCTCTGCAAGTACCTTCTCTAAATTCTCCTGCATAACACCGGAGCGTTCAGCGATAGCATCACAGAGTCGAACATCCTTACGGAGTTCTGAAAGCCTTTCGGATATGGCTGAGATCTTCAGCTTTGCCGTTGACAGCGAATCATCATCAATATTTACTTTTCGTATTTCGTTTCGGAGATGTGTTCTGTAGGCAGTCAGTGTTTTGATTTCCTCCATAGCCTTAGACTTATATAAGAAAAGTTGCTCAGTCGTTGAGATGTTCTCTCTACCGAGCAACCTTACTTGTGCGGATAGCTGATCGACCTTATATAAATCTTCACGGAGAAGATAATGCAGTCGAGCAGGGTTTTGTTTTTTGTAGTTCGGCAGATAGCCGAGCTGCTTGGCAGTCTCCCGCACACGCTGCTTGGTCGCAAGACCGACATCATCGTGATTGTTCAGTGCTTTGCTCACGGTTGCCGCGGATACGCCGCAGACGTTTGCAATGTCTTTAATTGAAACCATTCACACACCTTCAATACAATGATGTACATTCGCTTTGTCAGCACCGCCTATTGCGATTGCTTTCATAACATAAATATACAACACTCTGCCCAAAAAGTCAATGCAAAAATCCATTCTTTCATTTTTTTTGAATGTTGTGTACAAAAAACATTTCCGTTTTTTGTGCACATCGTATACTTTTTTGCCGTTTTTTTTCATTTTTGCATTAAAAAATATTGTCGCTGTTCCATTCTCCGGCGGAATCACGATAGATAATTGGGCGTTGCGACTCTAATTTTTTAAGGTGTAAGTGGCTCTCATAGAGATTAATACCGTTAGCAGAGTCGTTGGCTATGGTGTATGCTACCACACCTGCAAAGCCGCAAGTTGTACGCCATGCTGATTCTGCAAGCGAGAGGAAAGCTGCGTTCCATGTGGGATTATTGCTCTCGTTGCCTCCAATGCGGCGCGAAGAGCGCGAACGAGGCGGATCATAAGGCGTCTCCCGAGGCGGCGAACAGGGCGGTCAGCGCTGCGGCCAGCTCATGGCTGCGCGCGTCGGCGGCCTGCGCCCACGACCATGCC
>CALAXC010000283.1 GCA_937894775.1 uncultured Clostridia bacterium | reverse complement strand
TAACTCTGCAAGTTCGCTTTTAAATAGCATTGATAATGGTGCCTTGTTTGATATATTTATGCTTGATGTATATATCGGTGATGAAATGGGGACAGAACTTGCAAGAGAAATCCGGAGAAAAGGCATTGAAAGTCCTATTGTATTTTTAACAACCTCAATAGAACACGCTCCCGAAAGTCTCGAAACAGGCACACTACGCTATCTGATAAAACCGTTGAAGCCTGAAAAGTTTTATGAAGCAATGGATGTAGCCTATACTCAGGCTGAAATTTTAAGCAACAAGCTTATTAAGCTTAAAACAGATAACGGCAACGAGAGTGTAAATGTATCACGAATTATATTTACGGAAGCTCATGGACATTATCAGTTTTTGACATTGAGTGACAGTTCCAAGCTTCGCATTAGAATGACAGTTACAGAACTTTTCGAGATGTTAGAAAATATGGGCGACTTTATAAGATGCGGCAGTGCATACATAATAAATATGCGAAAAATCAAAATGGTAACGCCTGAAAGTATTGTTTTAATAAATGAAAAGATAATACCCATTCCAAGAGGAAATTATTCAGCAATAAAAAAAGCCTTTTGGGAGCTTCAATACGAAGGACAGGAGGATTAAAAAATGTATTTGGCACAAGTTTTGATTGAACAGTTAGTTGTTCTTGTGGCACACGCTATTTCGGGCATATATTCAACCAATTTAAAATACAGCAAAAAAACAACCTTTGCCATTTGGGGTATTTGGCTTGTTTTACAGGAGGCGCTTTGGTGTTTCGGAGAATTTGTGGCAACTGATATTGGTATGAAATTCTTTTCCGTGTTTGTGTCTGCCTTTATCTTTCAGTATATTGTTTTCTTTGCAACTACGAAAGGCAGATTTTCTCAAAGGCTTTTTACCATACTTACATATTCCATTTTCTTCTGTATATTTATGGCATTTAATACAGCAATACAAGGCTCATTCCCTGGTATGCACATAATGATCAGGATCATTATTCACGTTGCACTTATAGTAGGTATTTTATATTATTTCTTAAAATGCGTGTGTCCTCTTTGCCACGCTGCATCAAAGAGTATTGTGACAGGTTGGTATCCGCTTGTTTTTGTAAATGTTATATTTGTGATTACGATAGTGGCAACATCGGTATTCCCCGTTAAAATTGCAAGCTTTTATGTACCTGAATTTATACCGTTTCTTTTCCTCAGTATTTCAATCTTCGCGGTATATCCCGTCATATTTTCCAATATCAAAAATATGACAGAGGTTGCAACCAAAAGAGAAACAGAACAGCAAAATAAGCTCCTTCTTTTGCAAATAGAAAAGGAAAAACTGCAGATGACACACGAATACATGGCGATTCACGACAGACGTCATCACAACCTGGTTCTCTTGAAACTTGCAAACAACAACGATATTGAAAGCGTAAAGGAATACTTAAAAACGCTTGTAGAAAAAGACTCCGCCAGCATTGGTGAATCAAACTATTGTCAAAACGCTACTATAAATACAGTTCTTTCTGTATATGAAAAGAAAGCGAATGACGCAGGTATTACAGTAAAAATCGCAGCTCGTGCCGGACAAAATATACCCGTATCTCCGCAAGACCTGGTTATAGTAATAGCTAATATTTTTGAAAATGCAATCAACGCCACAAAGAAGCTTAAATCAAAGGACAAAGTTATTGATATTGATATAAGAGAAAAACAGACACGCTTGCTTGTGAAAATAGAAAACCCTTGCAAAACTAATCTGAGATTCGATGAAACGGATTACGGTATTGGAATCAGCTCCGTTATAGCTACTACGGAAAAATATCAAGGTATGTATGACTTTACGGCGGAAGACGGAATATTCAGTTCAAAAGTCTGCCTGAATTATTAAAAGAATAAATTTAGAAACTCTCCTTCGGGAGAGTTTTTTTGTGCTTGTCAAGGGTTATTTTTATAAAAACTGCAATTTATGCCAAAAAACATACAATGTATGCCAAAATCAACATTTTTAATTAAATTTATATTATTATAAGTATTACAATTTTGCAATTGTAGGTTTTTTAAACACCAAAGGAGGCGTAATAGTGAAGGATAAAAAGTATGACGATAATGGTTATCTTGTTGTATCCGAGATAGATAGTTGTTCCTTGTGGGAAAAAGATGCTAATCCTTGTTATGGAAGTTGTGAACATGATTGCTTTTATTGTGCCTTTTCAAACTTCAGGCAGGATGATTATGTTCAGAACATAGCAGGGAAAGCGACAACAGAACCGCTTTATAGTATCTGTCAAAACGAGAAAAATCGTAGAAAGGAATCTTTGAAGGAGGATAAAAATGAAGATTAAAAAACTTTTATGTTTGCTGTTTGCACTTCTTATGGTAGTTGGTCTTTTCGCAGGGTGCAGCGGTAAGACAGAACAGAAAAAGGAATTTCAAACATTTGAAGATTTTAAGGATGCAAAACTTGGTGTTCTTACGGGAAGTGAATATGACAGATTAACACAAGAATTGTTTCCCGACAGTGAGAAATTCCAGTTTGCAGACGTCGCAAATCTTATTTTGAGTTTAGATGCAGATAAGATAGACGGCTTCCTTCTCGACAGTGCTTACTATTCAGCTGTCGGTTGGGAAAGAGAGGGATACAAGTCTATACAGAGTGACAACAACACTACCGTCAGCTATGCTTTTATGTTGTCTGAAAGTGGGATGGCAAAGAAAGTTAAGGGCGAGCTGGACGAATTCATTACAGATATGAAATCCAACGGTGGCATAGAGACGCTTGCCGAAAAATGGTTATCCGGAAGAAAACCTACAGAGTTTGAGGATTACAGTACATTAAGCGGAGAAAACGGTATCTTAACGGTCGCTGTTTCCAATTCCGATATGCCTTTGAGCTTTGTTTCTGAAGATATTGCAAGGGGTTTTGATGTGGAGATTATGATTGCTTTTGCAAAAGAGTACGGATACAAACTCAACTTTGCTCCTGTTGACTTTGAAGCAAAACTTGGTGGTATTGCTTCAAACAAATATGACATTGCCATCGGTGGCATTACGGTTACTGACGAGCGTCGGGAAGAGATGAATTTCACCGTTTCTTATTATGAAAGTCCCGTTGTGATGGTAACAAAAGGACAGGATAATGCAGGGAGTACACTTTCTGACCTTGCGGGTAAAAAAGTAGGTGTTATGACAGCATCTATTCAGGCAGTTATGATGCCAAAGCTTGTTCCTGACGCAGAATATATGGAATTTAATTCAATATCAGATATGATTGCAGCACTTAACAGTAACAAAATAGATGCTTTTGGCTGTGATGAATCCTTATATACATCAATGCTTTGGGAAGGTCAGGCAGTTGACCGCATTGATGAGCCTATTGATAAAAGTAATTATGGACTTATATTCCAAAAGGGCAAAAAACTTGAGCTTCAGAACGAGGTTAATGAGTTTATTGCCACGATAAGTGCAGACGGAACGCTTAAAGCGTTGGAAGAAAAATGGTTTGGTGCGAAAGAACCGACAGAGTTTGCATCCTATGAAAACTTAAATGGAACAAAGGGCACAATTAAAGTTGCCATAAATTCTGCCTCTAAGCCGTTTGTATATCTTAAAAACAATAAATTTGTCGGCTTTGATATTGAATTTATTATTGCCTTTGCCAAAGAATACGGCTATAATATTAAGTTTGAAGATACAGAATTTGCAGCTATTCTCAGCGGTGTTGGGTCAGGAAGATATGACCTTGGTATATCGGGCATTACCATAACCGATGAAAGAAAAGAAAGTATGGACTTTTCTGATGTTTACCACGTAGAAGATCTTGCTGTAATTATAAGAAGTGAAGCAGGTGCAGATGACCTTTCGCAGTTTAACAGCGCAACACTCGGTGTTGTTACAGGCTCACTATACGGTGGATATTCTAAAGAGCAGTTCCCGAACGCAAAAATCAAAGAGTTTAACAACTTCTCTGATGTTCTTGTTGCCTTAAAGCAAGGCAAAGTTGACGGAATTATGCTTGATAGACCAAACTTTAACTCTGTTGCACGAACAGACAAGAGCCTTAAATGTATCACAGTTCCCGCATATTCTGTGGAAATCGGGTTTGGATTCCAGAAAAATGACGGTGGCGATGCACTTCAGGCACAGATGAACGAGTTTTTGGCAAAGCTCGATAGCGATGGCACAACAGAGAAACTCATAGATAAATGGTATGGCGAAACAGAGCCGGAAGAGACTATTGCATTAGAAGAACTTAAGGCAAACGAAAAGACACTTAATGTATCTATCGACACAACAAGAAAGCCTTTTGTATATATGTATAAAGGAAAACCTGTGGGATTTGAAATTGAAGTCCTTTATATGTTCTGTAAGGAATATGGCTACAATGTAAATATCTCGGATGTTTCCTTTGCATCAGGACTTGCAGGCTTGGCAAGTGAAAAATATGACCTTGTTTGTGGCGGACTTTATATGACGCCTGAAAGAAAAGAAAGTGTAAACTTCTCCAATCCTTATATGAACGCAGAAGTTGTTATGGCAAAATGCGAAAGGTCAGGATTTGATAACTTTATGTTATCCATTAAGGAGAGCTTTGAAAAAACCTTTGTAAGAGAGCAAAGATGGAAGCTGATTGTAGAGGGTATTTGCACCACAATGATTATAAGCTTGTTCTCCGTTCTCGGCGGAACACTACTTGGCTTTGCGCTTTATATGGCGGCACGCAGCAAGAAGAAGTGGCTCTCTAAACTTGCTAAAGGAATAGCAAAAGTGTATTCCACAATCATTGCAGGCACACCTACGCTCGTTGTACTTATGCTTTTGTTCTATGTGGTATTCACTTCTCCCGATATGAGTGGAATTGTAGTTGCAATCGTCGGCTTTATACTGACCTTCGGCTCATTTGTTTATGATAACCTTGCTTTAACAGTATCGGGGGTTGACAACGGACAACTTGAAGCTGCATATGCTCTCGGCTATTCAAGAAACAGAACATTTTTCAGAATCATTCTGCCGCAGGCAATGAAGATGTTTGTGCCGGCATATTCGGGTGAAATTGTAAACCTCATAAAAGCAACATCCGTTGTTGGTTATATAGCAGTAAACGACTTAACCAAAATGGGAGATATTATCAGAGGTAATACATACGAAGCTTTCTTCCCGCTTATTGCAGTTGCAGTAATTTACTTTGCAATCACTTGGATTATAGCAGGACTCCTTGGCATTTTAAGAAAGAAAACAGAGCCAAAGAGAAGAAAGAATAAAAACATATTAAAGGGGGTTGTAAGATGATTAAGATAAATCACTTAAAGAAAGAATATGCAAATGTTACTCCCTTAAAGGATGTAAATGTTCATATTCATAAGGGCGATGTCATTTCTATTATTGGTCCTTCAGGCACCGGTAAATCAACCCTTATCAGATGTATCAATATGCTTGAAACTCCCACTTCCGGCGATATTTTCGTTAACGGTGAGCGAATTACCGACAAAAAATGTAACATAAACAAAATCCGTCAGAAGATGGGTATGGTGTTCCAATCCTTCAATTTGTTTAACCACATGAACATTATTGAAAACATTATGGCAGCACCTATGGACTTACTTGGAAAATCAAAGCAGGATGCTTATGACGACGGTATGGAGCTTCTTCGCACAGTTGGTCTTGCAGATAAAGCCTTTAACTATCCCGATGAGCTTTCAGGCGGTCAGAAACAGCGTGTTGCCATAGCAAGAGCACTCGCAATGGAACCCGAAATAATACTCCTTGATGAGCCTACATCGGCGCTCGATCCAACAATGGTCGGTGAAGTTCAGGCGGTAATTAAAGACCTTGCAAAAAAAGGCTTGACTTTAATGATAGTAACTCACGAAATGCGATTTGCAAGAGAAATTGCAAACAGAGTTTTCTATATGGATGAAGGCGGTGTTTATGAAGACGGAACACCTGAAGAAATCTTCGATAATCCAAAGCGAGAAAAGACAATCAGATTTATTAAGCACCTTAAAGTATTTGAAAATCTTATCACATCAAAGGATTTTGACTTTATCGGCTTTAATACTTCCCTCGAAGAATTCGGCAGACGAAATCAGGTTCCGCAGAAAACCATTTACCGCGCACAGTCGGTATTTGAAGAACTTGTTGTGCAATGTCTTCTTCCGAAACTTGATGATGAGTTTAACTTAAGTGTAGCTTTTGAATACTCTCAGGAAGAAGAAACACTTTCAATGTCTCTAAAATATGACGGAGAACATTTTGATGTACGAAATACCCCTAATGTTATTTCGCTTGCCATTGCGGAAAATGCATCGGAAAGTATCGACTATGCAGAAATTAACGAAGACGGATTTACAAACCTCGTTACAGTTAAGATAAAATAACTAACGGAGGTGGTAAGTTGAAAGAATCAAATTTTTCAAACAGCAATATAGACCTTGCGTGTGAGGAAGTCGGAAAGTTTCTCGCGTCGGCAGGTGTTGATCGGCGCGAGGCTATCCGCATCAAGTTCACATTTGAAGAAGTACTGCTTGAGTATCAAAACAGGTTTGGAGAAGAAGCAAGCTTCAAGGTCAGATGCGTAAAACGCTTATCCTCCATCAAGGTCGAAGTCGTGGTCGAAGAGGAATCCTTCGATCCTTTTGACAAACCGGGCGAAGAAGATGATGTGATCCGGGGTCTGCTCGCAAGCATCGGTCTTGCCCCCACATGGAGCTATAAAAACGGCAAAAACTACATCCTCTTTATGCCCAAGAAAAAGTCGCTGTCCGGTACGGTCAAAATGATCGGTGCCATCGGACTTGCGCTGATTGCGGGTATCGCCTTGAATTTCCTGCCCGACGGGATCAGGACGGGGGCAAACGATTACGTGCTGACACCTGTAACCGATGCCTTTATGGGACTGATCACGGCGGTATCGGTTCCGCTGGTCTTTCTGTCTATTCTCAGCAGTATCTGCTCGATGGGCAATATGGAAACCCTCGGCAAGATCGGAAGCAAGACGATCAAAGCCATTCTTTTGCATGTGGTATTGGTCGGTGCCTTTATGACAGCACTCGGAAGCCTGTTCTTTCCCATACAGTGGGGCGGCGGCGAAGCATCGGGGTTCTCGGAGATCCTCGATCTGATCTATGACATCATTCCGTCGAACCTGTTTGAACCTTTTGTAACGGGACATACTCTGCAGCTTATCTTCATTGCTATCATTGTCGGACTTGCAATGCTTGTGCTGTCGTCGAGAGTGAACGGTGTTTTCAGTCTCATACAACAGCTTGACTCTATCGTTCAAACGATTATGTCAGGACTATCCTCTACGTTGCCGATCTTGATATTCGTTCTCTTTACGGGAATGATCTCGGGCGGCAATCTCGGCGCCATTCTGAACTCTTGGAAGATGCTTGCGTTGATCCTGCTGTTGCTTGCGGCATTCTACGTGCTCAATCTTCTGCGGGTTGCCGTTACGAAAAAGGTTTCGCCTGCTTTGCTGCTGAAAAAGACGTGGCAGACATTCGTGATCGCTCTTACCACCGCATCTTCGGCTGCCGCATTCGGCACGAACGTTCGTGACGCAAACAAAAAGCTCGGCATTGACAAAACCCTCGTAGAGTTTGGAATCCCTTTGGGACAGGTTTTGTTTGATCCCGCAGGCATTGCTAACCTTACCGGCATTGAGTTAACCATGGCAGCGCTGTACGGCGTTCCTATCACCCCGTCGTTTCTCATTATCGCATTCATCACAAACCTTTTGCTTTCCATTGCGACTCCGCCTGTACCCGGTGGCGGCGTGATGTGTTACACCATTGCATTTGCACAGCTTGGCATTCCCCTGGAAGCAATGGGTATTGTTATTGTTGTGGATATGATCACTGATTTTCCGGGAACTGCGTGCAGTGTTTCGGGCTGGCAGCTTACCATGATTGACGTGGCAGACTCGCTTGATATGCTCGATAAAGAAACCCTACATAAAAATAATTAAAAAATCATAAAGAAAGAGGTACACTACAATGACCAT
>CALAXC010000282.1 GCA_937894775.1 uncultured Clostridia bacterium | reverse complement strand
ACGGACAGAGAACGCACGATAGTGTTATAGCGAACGATATATATTATCAGCTTACACAAGAAGGATTTAAAGTATTCTATGCAGCGATAACTCTTGAAGGCAAGCTTGGAAGCGCATACGAACCGATAATATTTGCGGCTCTTAACAGTGCAAAGGTAATGCTTGCAATAGGAACAAAACCCGAGTATTTTAATGCTGTATGGGTAAAGAACGAATGGTCGAGATTTCTTAAGATAATAAAGAAAGACCGTTCAAAATTGCTTATTCCTTGTTACCGCGATATGGATGCTTACGAGCTTCCCGATGAGTTTGCGCATCTTCAGGCGCAGGATATGTCTAAGATAGGCTTTATCAATGACGTGGTAAGAGGTATTAAGAAGGTTATCGTTAAAAATGAACCTAAGGCAACTACCGCAGTTAAAGAAACGGTTGTGACGGGTGGAAACTCAAATATAGCAACACTTTTGAAACGTGTATTTATTTTCCTTGAGGATGGTGACTGGGAAGGCGCTGATGAGTATGCGGAAAAGGTGCTTGATATAGATCCTGAGTGTGGCGAGGCTTATCTTGGAAAGCTTATGGCTGAGCTTAAAGTAAGGGCTCTCAAAGACTTAAATAATTATCCGGTACCTTTTGATAACAGAGGTAACTATAAAAGGGCTTGGCGTTATGGTGACGCTGCGTTGAAAGCTGAGCTTTCTCAATATGCTGAAAATGTAAATTTGCGCAGTGAAAATGAACAACGCGAAAAGCTTTATAAAGAGGCTACCGATATTATGGCAACAGCTGACAGTTCCGAAAAATACAATGAGGCTGCAAGTATTTTCGGTAGTATAAGTATGTATAAGGATGCAGAAGCTCTTAAGGAGAAATGTTTAGAGCGAGCTGCAGAAGAAAAAGCGCGTGAAATAGAAGAAAAAAATCGTGTTCTTCATTTTAAAGATATAGATGTAAAAATAGGCGGAGTAATAGGCTTTGGCAAATACAAGCAGAGCTCGGTAAATTCTTTGGATAGTGAAATTGTTTGGAAGATTCTCGATATAAAGAATTCTAAAGCTCTTGTAATCAGTAATTATGCTCTTGAGTGTCGAAGATATAATGCCAGATACGAGGATGTTAGCTGGGAAGAATGTACACTCAGAAAATGGCTTAATAATGATTTTATTGATATGGCTTTTTCGGAAGAAGAAAAGGCTATGATGGTTTTAACTGATATGTTTACCTCCGTCGATTTAAATTCTGACGGTGAAGTTAAAGACAAAGTATTTCTTTTGAGTAAACAGGAAGCCGATAAATATTTTAGTTCCGATTTTGACAGGCAGTGTAAACCTACTGATCGAGTTTCTGCAAATGTATTCAGACGCTCTAAAAATAATTGCCGTTGGTGGTTGCGCTCAACAGGCAATCAATTTAATCGTGCTGTAAGTGTTGATGCTGACGGAAAAATAAATGCGCAAGGTGACGATGTAAATTATGTTACTAATGCCGTCCGTCCCGCGATGTGGATAGATCTCGGCATTTGATCATACATAAATTTAATTAAAAACAAATAAGAATAAAGAGAGGAAAAAATTATGGCACATATCGTAGACATTATTAAATACGAGGGTGATAACAGTACATTTATCTGGAAGCATCCTTGTGAGGATTTTAATTCGATGACGCAGCTTATCGTTCACGAAAGCCAGGAAGCTATTTTCTTTATGAACGGTCAGGCGCTCGATCTTTTCGGCCCCGGCAGACATACTCTTGAAACTCAGAATATTCCGATAGTAGGCAAAGCGCTTAACCGTGCAACAGGTGGTGAATCTCCTTTCCACTGTGAGGTTTACTTTATAAACAAGACTGTCCAGATGGCTATTAAGTGGGGAACTGATTCAAAGGTCAGATACATAGAGCCGAATTACGGAATTCCCGTTGAGATCGGTGCGTGCGGTGAGCTTAACCTTGCTGTATCCGATTCGCGTAAGCTCCTTTTAAAGCTTGTAGGTACGATGAACGGTATTGCGTGGGGCGATAACGGAGCAGGCTTTACAAAGTCTGTTCAAAACTGCTTCCGTCCTCTTATTTCAACTGCTGTCAAGTCACATCTTACAGCGGCTATGAAAGAAAAGTCTATCGATCTTTTTGAGGTTGATGAACAGCTTGAAGGTCTTTCAGAGGTTCTTCGTAAGAGCATTATCGGTGGATTTGAGGAATACGGTCTTACCATTCCCGAATTCTATATAACAAATATTCTTCTTCCCGAAAATGATCCTAACTTCAAGCGTATGCGTGATCTTCATACTGTTGCTTTCCAGACAAGAATGATCCAGGCTGAAACTCTTGTAAAGACTACGCAGATAGATGCAGAGGCAGAGGTTACTGCTGCTCGCCGTAAGATCGAGCTTGAAAAGCAGTTGACCGAAACCGAGATCGCAAAGCGTGAGGCTGAAAGAGATGTTATCCGTGCGCAGGCTGAAGCGCAGGCGGTAAAGATGGCTGGAATTGCCGAAGCTGAAGTTATGGCTGCTAAGGGATATAATCAGAAAGACGTTCTTGCGGCAGACGTTCAGAAGGCATATGCTGAGGGTATCGGTAATATGACTATCAACGGAAGCGGCGGCGGTGTCGCAGGGGATATGATAGGACTTGGACTTGGAATGGCAGCGGCAGGTGCGGTTGCTCCTCAGCTTGGTGAAATGTTCAAGGGAATGAATCCTTCTTCGCAGACTCCTGCAGCACAAGCTCCTGCAGCGCAAGCTCCTGCGGCTAAGTGCGCAAAGTGCGGCGCAGCTCTTCCCGAAAATGCTAAATTCTGCTTTGAATGCGGCGAGAAGGTAGCTCCTGCTATTCCTGAAGATAGCGTTGTTTGTCCTCAGTGCGGAAAAACTGTAGCAAAGGGAAAGTTCTGTCTTGAATGCGGATATAAATTTGTAACAGTTTGTCCTAAGTGCGGCAAAGACGTAGTACCCGGAGCAAAATTCTGCCTTGAATGTGGCGAAAAGCTTTGATCTAACATCTAACGGAGGAAAATGAAATGAAAAAGAGATTTAATTTGTATGCAATGGTTTGGACTGCACTTTTAGTGCTCTTTAATGTAGTTACCTTTGTTACCGCAATCGGAACGGGAGGAACGGAACATTTAACGGGTTCATTCTGGTTAGGATACATATTTATAACTATTGCTTTTGTAGGTCAGCTTATATGCTCTTATATCGCGTTTAAATCTGACAGCGCGCAAAAAACATTTTACAATATTTCCTTGATCAGAACAAGCTGGATAGGACTTATTGTATCTTTCATCGTTGGAGCTGTCTTTATGGTATTTTCATTCTTGCCTGAGTGGTTAGGCTCTGTTCTTTGTTGTATAGTTCTTGCTTTTAATATTATTTCTGTAGTTAAGGCTACCGCCGTAATAGGCGAAGTTTCTCGCATCGATGAGAAAATAAAGGTTCAGACTTTCTTTATTAAATCTTTAACAGTTGATGCAGATACACTTATGGCAAGTGCAAAATCCGATGAGGCAAAGGCTGAGTGTAAGAAGGTTTACGAAGCGATTCGTTATTCAGATCCTATGAGCCATGATGCTCTCGCTTCGGTCGAAGGCGAAATATCGATTAAATTTGCGGCACTTTCCGATGCTGTTCGGGCAGATGATATAGCTAAGGTTAAAGAACTTGCAAATGAGGTAATTATTTTAGTCGGTAACAGAAACAGCAAATGTAAGATTTTAAAATAATAACGTAATTAAGGGATTAAGTAAATGTCATTATTTAAATGTAAAATGTGCGGCGGCGACCTGGAGGTAAATTCAGGAGACAGTGTTGCCACTTGTGAATATTGCGGGACTCAACAAACGTTGCCTAAGCTTGATGACGGAAAACGTACTAATATGTACGACCGAGCAAATCATTTCCGCCGTAATAACGAGTTTGATAAGGCGATGGCGATATATGAAAATATACTTAATGAGGATAGCACCGATGCGGAGGCGTATTGGTCGATCGTTCTTTGCCGTTACGGAATTGAGTACGTGGAAGATCCGTTGACAAAGCGTCGAGTACCTACGGTAAACCGTATGCAGTATACGTCTATTCTTGCCGATGAGGATTATAAATCAGCTCTTGCAAATGCTGATATGTATCAGAGAAGCATTTATGAGAGTGAAGCAAGAGCGATAGATGAGATCCAGAAAGGAATACTTGCTATTTCGCAAAAGGAAGAACCTTTTGACGTATTTATTTGCTACAAGGAAACCGATAACAGCGGAAGAAGAACTCCCGACAGTGTATTGGCGCAGGATCTTTATTATGGGCTGAAGAACGAAGGCTTTAAGGTCTTTTTTGCACGTATAACTCTTGAAGATAAGCTTGGAAGTGCGTATGAACCCTATATATTTGCAGCGCTTAACAGCGCAAAGGTAATGGTCGTTCTCGGAACAAAGCCTGAGTATTTTAATGCTGTTTGGGTTAAAAATGAGTGGAGCCGTTATTTTTCACTTATAAAGCAAGGTCAGAATAAAATGCTTATTCCTGCCTATAAAGATATGGACCCGTATGATCTTCCCGAAGAGTTTTCGCATCTTCAGGCTCAGGATATGTCTAAGCTTGGATTTATGCAGGACCTTATTCGCGGAATAAAGAAAATAGCTAAGACAGAGACACCGAAATCGGAATCAAGTGAAGAGGATAATCCTCTTTTGGAGAGAGCATTTATCTTTTTGCAGGACGGAGATTTTTTGAGTGCTGACGAATATTGTGAAAAGGTGCTTGACGATGATCCTCGTTGCGGTGAGGCGTATCTTTGTAAGCTTATGGCGGATTTGGGAGTCAGAGAGCGAAGAGATCTTGCTCTTGAAACAGAATCCTTTGCGGAGAACGTAAATTATAAGCGCTTGGTTCGTTTTGGTTCACCTGAGCTTGTAGACGAGATAGATCAATATCTTGATGAGGTTGAGGATGCTCAGAAAAAGCGAGATGCAGAAGCACGTGAGGAGCTTCGTCGCGAGCAGGCGAAAAGAGCAGCGAACGAGGCAGAGCAGGAAAGAGCAAGACAAAGACAGCAGGCGGATTATGAAAGATACGATCGCGAAAGAAAAGAACGCGAGAGAGCTGAAATAATCCAGAAGTATAATAATCTTCCGTCTGAAAAGCAAATAAAAAAGAAGGTTAAAAAGCAAAAGAATATAAAAACTCTGTGGGTTATAGGTATTCTTTTATGTTTCTTCTATTGGCCTGCGGCAATAATTGTTTTTGTGATAAGAGCAAGTCAAATGAAAAAAGCGATAAAAGCAGAAAAGGATCAATGCGATTTTATCCGCAGAGAGTATGCGCGCGTTACGGATTATAATTATTTGTAATAAGCGCATAGCATATGATGATAAATAATAAAAACAGAGGCTGTTTCAAGTGTGTTTTGAGACAGCCTTTATTTATTTTTTATATGATATAGATAGTTGAAAAATCAAAACAAAAATTAGTGTGAACTAACAATCTTGTATAAAATTTCTTTGCATCAGTTAGTAATCGCTAACCAATTTGTAGAATCATACGAATTTCAAAAAGCAGCGTAAAAATGATTGACTTTAGATAGAAAATGAAGTATAATATATATCGGTTAGCAAGTGCTAACCAATATGAAACTATAAGCACCAATCGGAGAAAGGAGCTTACGATGACTCTTCGTGAAGCACAGGATGGAAAAGAATATATCATAAGCAGAATTGAAACCGATGACGAGGAGCTTAATGCTTTTTTGCTTTCTCTTGGATGTTATAGCGGTGAGTCTATCACCGTAGTGCGTCATCTTGGAGGAGGGCTCGTCGTAGCGATCAAGGACGGACGATATAATATTGATAATCAGCTTGCTGAAGCTATTATTATATAATTTTGTATGCCATGAAATTATGCCTCGAACAGCAAGCTGATTATTTTTGGGCATACGGTTAGCGGCTGCTAACCGAAATTTAAGATTATAATATATATCCGAAAGGATTAAAATAAGGAGGAAATTTAATATGAGAATTGCTTTGGCGGGCAATCCCAACTCAGGTAAGACCACCATGTATAATGCTCTGACCGGACGCAGTGAAAAGGTCGGCAACTGGGCTGGTGTTACCGTTGACAAGAAAGAACATGCCATTAAAAAGGCGTATGCAGGGGGCGA
>CALAXC010000281.1 GCA_937894775.1 uncultured Clostridia bacterium | reverse complement strand
CGCACCCGTAGTCATACGGACACACAACACCGCATTGAAGAAACGTCTGCTCGCCTTTGCCGAGAAGTTTCCCGACCTCTGTCGGCTGATCGACGATGACGAGCTTGGATGCCTCTCCTTTGAGATCGACAAGAAAAGGTTCACCTACCGCATTACCAATCCCTACACCGAGGAACGCAAAGCTTTGGCAAGAGCCAAGATGAACGAGATCAACAACAAGGAGGACATTGGATGAGTAAAGAATTAGAAAAGTATATCGACGAAAGATTAGCCGAGTATGAAAAGCATTGGGAAGAAAATCCAATACTGCCTACTCCGCCTATCGTTGAAACGGGTAGAAAACCAATCTCGATACAATATGATACCCCTGCTTCCACGTTCGATTTCACAGCAGAGGAAGGTCATACGACCTACGAGGTGGTTGGTCATTTCAATCCCGATGCTCCCGAAAATCTGTTTCAGAAAATTATGCGAAGAATGAGAGAGGAAAAAAGTTCACAATGAAATGCAGACTTTATCGTTGTAAAGTGTTGAAATCTTTTCAAAAATATGATATAATAAAGACAAGCGATAATACTGTATCGGTTGTCGGAAAGGAGCCTATTTGAACAGACAACTGAATGAAAACAGAATTACGGCTCTCTACTGCCGCCTATCGCAAGACGATGGACGTGAGGGTGAGAGCAACAGTATAGTCAACCAAAAAGCATTACTCAACGACTTCGCGCGAAGAAACCGCTTCAAAAATCTGCAATTCTTTGTAGATGACGGGTACTCGGGCACAAACTTTGACCGCCCCGATTTCCGTAGGATGGAGCAAATGATTGAGAACGGAGAGATCGGCACGGTTATCGTCAAGGATATGTCCCGACTTGGCAGAAACTTTCTCCAAGTTGGATTATATACCGATATGCTGTTTCCCGACAATGACGTTCGCTTCATAGCCATCAACGACGGAGTTGATTCCGCGGTACAGACCGACTTCGATATGACACCCATCCGCAACTTCTTCAACGAGCTTTTCGCAAGAGATACGGCGAAGAAGATTCGCGTTACCCTCAAAATGAAGGGCGAAAGCGGAAAGCCCCTTTGCTCCAAGCCGCCTTACGGATATGTTAAGAGCGCTGAAAACAAGGACGTTTGGGAAATCGACGAGGTTGCCGCAGAGGTGGTTAGGAAAATCTTCAAGCTTTGCATCGGCGGATATGGTCCCGCACAGATTGCTAAAACGTTGAAAGAAGAAAACATCTTAACACCCGCCGCTTATGTAGCCGAAAAGGCAGGTAAACCCTACAAGGGTAATCCCTATAAGTGGGATCACGCGACAATCGGGCGTATCTTGGAGCGACTTGAATATCTCGGTCATACGGTCAACTTCCGAACGACCAACAAAAGTCCCAAGAGCAGTAAGCGCGTAAACAATCCCGTGGAAAAGCAGATGGTGTTCTTAAACACTCACCCTGCCATCATTGATGAGAATTCCTACGAGATCGTACAAAAGATACGCGAAAACAAGCGCAGACCGACGGCAACGGGCAAGGTCAGCATCTTCTCCGGCAAGGTCTTTTGCGCGGATTGCGGCTCAAAGCTCTATTACTGCACGACCAAGTACTTCGACGATAGCCAAGACTTCTTTAATTGCTCTCAATACCGAAAGGATACAAGCTCGTGCACGGTGCATTATATCCGTCAGCAAACGCTGATGAGCTTGGTGTTCAGGCATATCAAGAGTATGCTCTCGTATGTGCAGCAGTTTGAAGAAAGCTTTGTGCGTGAGGAAATTGAGAAAGCGGACAGAGTGCGCGAACGCTCCATAGCAAATGCGAAAAAGGAGATCGTAAGCCTAAAGCAACGCGACCAAACCCTTGACCTCATATTCAAGCGAACCTATGAGGATATGGCAACGGGAAGAATTACCGACGCGAAGTTTGATCTCCTTTCCTCGGAATATGAGAAGGAACAAGCGGAAGTCAAACGCAGAATTGCCGAGCTTGAGGATATGATTGAGAACGGTGAGGAAGAACTGAAGGATCTCAAACAATTTCTTGCCAACGTCCGCAAGTACACCGATCCCGAGGAACTGACCGCAGAAATGCTTAACGATTTGGTTGATATGATACTTGTCCACGCTCCCGATAAGAGTAGCGGACACAGAAAACAAAAAATCGAGATTTACTACAATGCTGTCGGCATCATTAACCTGCCCACAGCCAAAGAGGACGATTGCATCGTGCTTCACGGCAGAACCAAGGGCACAAAAGAAGCCGTATAAAACAGCAAGAGGTATTGTGACCCAAATCGGTCACAATACCTCCTACATACAAAACTTCCTTATGGGGCGGCAACTTCTATTGCAGGATCTTTTGTAAGTTATGTACTTTGAAATTACATAGCCTCGTTTGCAAGCATGGAGCGAAAGCCTGAAAGACCTTGGATTACTTTCTGCTCCCATCATCGCCAAGGGGTAAGTTTATCTTCTCGCCTTGAAACACGGATCGATTTTGTAATAGTCTGCCAAAAAACGAAAGGTCGCCATGTGCGACCTTTCGTTTTTTATTTTGCCCGAAGCTCCCAAAAGGCGACGGCACCCGCCGCCGCGACGTTGAGCGAGTCTACGCCGTGGGACATGGGAATGCGGACGGTATAATCACAATCGGCAATGGTGGCAGCGGCAAGTCCGTCCCCCTCGGTGCCAAGAATGATAGCAAGCTTGTCCTCAGCAGCAAGACGAGAATCATCAATAGAGATCGAGCGATCGGAAAGC
>CALAXC010000280.1 GCA_937894775.1 uncultured Clostridia bacterium | reverse complement strand
GGTCTTACCCTTATCGTCAACCATCGCTCTAACACGGCCAACCGCGTTACCAACGATAACGTAGTCGCCCTGGTGGAGAGTACCGTTCTGAACAAGAACTGTTGCAACGGGGCCGCGTCCCTTATCAAGCTTCGCTTCGATAACAGTACCTCTTGCGTGACGGTTGGGGTTAGCCTTAAGCTCTTTCATTTCGGCTACAAGAAGAACGTTCTCAAGAAGATCGTCTATACCCTGCTTTGTGAGTGCCGATACGGGAACACAAATAACATCTCCGCCCCACTCTTCGGGAACAAGATCATATTTAGTAAGTTCCTGCTTAACCGCATCGGGATTTGCGGTAGGTTTATCCATTTTATTTATCGCTACCACTATATCAATGTTAGCCGCTTTTGCGTGGTTGATAGCTTCAACGGTCTGAGGCATTATTCCATCATCTGCCGCTACTACGAGAATAGCAATATCAGTCGACTGCGCACCTCTTGCACGCATCGCAGTAAATGCTTCGTGTCCGGGAGTATCGAGGAATGTCATATCCTGACCGTTTACCTTTACTCTGTAAGCACCGATATGCTGAGTAATACCTCCCGCTTCGCCCGCTGTTACGCTGGTATGACGGATAGCATCAAGAATAGAAGTTTTACCGTGGTCAACGTGTCCCATTACACAAACAACGGGGGGACGCGGCAAAAGCTGTTCTTCTGTATCTGCTTCTTCATCAAAGAGCTTTTCTTCTATCGTAACGATAACTTCCTGCGTTGCCGAAATTCCCATTTCAAGAGCAACCATAGCGGCAGTGTCAAAATCGACCGTCTGGTTTACCGTTACCATCATTCCAAGCATCATAAGACGTTTTACAACTTCGCCCGAAGTAACCTTAAGACGTGATGCAAGATCGCTTACAACGATCTCCGCAGGAAGAACTACGCTCGTAGGAGCTTTAGTTACAGACTGAGGAGCTTTTTTGTTTTTATTTTTATCCTTACCCTTGTTTGAAGCAAAATTATTGCTTGCGCCCTGCTTCTTTACACGCTGCATTCCGCCGCGCATATTGGATACGTTATCAGGGACAAAATTATCGAGCTTTTCATCATATTTAGAAAGGTCAACACTGCTGCCTCTCATATCAACTACTCTCGTCGCGCCTCTCTGCTTTGTTTCATCGCCCTTCATTGTCTGGCTTCTGACAATAGGCTGTGGCTTAAACTTTTCTCTTGGTGCGCTCTGCTGTCTTTCATCTTTATCAAAAAATCCGTTATTAGCGCCCTGACGTCCCTGTTGGAATCCGTTTCCACCCCTCTGCTGAGGTTTACCCTGACCGTTTCGGTCATTCTGAGCATAAGGACGGTCGTTTCTCGGCTGAAATCCGTTTTGTCTGTCATTACCCTGATTGAAATTAGGACGTGCTCCTTGCGGTTTTTGTCCTCCCTGCTGATTTTGTTGATACTGAGCAGGTCTGTCGGTACGGGGGGCAGGTCTGTCATTACGCTGTAGCGGTTTTGCGATCTCATTCTTAGGTTCAATATTTTTCTTAGGAGCTTCGCTAACCTTTTTAACAGGCTCTGCCGCAGGTTTCTGCGGTTCCGCCTTTTTTACGGGAGCTTCATCGATTTTTTCCTCTGCAGGTTCACTCTTCACAGGGGCCGCCTCTGATTGCTCCTTTACTTCTACAGGCGCAACATCGCTCTTCTGAGCTTCAGGCGCAGGCTCTGTTTTTTCTGTCTTTGCCTTTGAGGGTATCACGGTAATTCCATCAAGATAATCCTCGATGCCCTTTATCTGATTATCACGGGTAATTCTGTCAAAAACAATTGAAAATTCAGTGGGAGTAAGAACCTTCTGCGATTTGTACTCCACACCCTCTGAAGTCATAATTTCGGACATATCCTTGCTTTTGATTCCGAGATCCTTTGTCAATTGATTTACCTTTAACATACCCGATGTTTTATTTGCTGCTGCCATATTTCGCACCTTGTTTTCCAAAACTTTGGAAAACTTCCTTTCCTTAAGGTTCAGTTAAGAAATAACAACTTAACCTTGTGTGTCAAATATATTTCTCTACTATTTTACACATTTCTTTATCTGTGATCGCTACTGCCGCAAGTGAAGAAGTTTTTCCCAGAGCCGACGCCAATGTAGCTCCATCGCAATCTATGCGAACCGTCTTCACACCGTAAAATGCAGATTTATCCGCGATCTTTTTATGAGTTCCCTCAGATGTATCCGCTGCTTCGATTATGAGTGTAGGCGCGTTTTTTGTACCTTTTCTCATAGCCTCGCATATCATAGGAACACCGAAAATTATTTTTCCCGCTCTCGCACAGAGTCCCAAGGACAACAATATTTTCGAAGTATCCGCCGCTCTTTGAACACCTTGATCTTTCTCAATGCTGTTCATATTCTTCGAGCTCGCTTTCCATCTTATCGTATATATCCTCAGGTATCTCGGTTTCAAGACTTTTATCTATTCTTTTTGACTTTCTTGCCTTTTTAAGACATTTTACGTCATAACAAATATATGCGCCTCTTCCCGATTTTTTACCTGTAAAATCAAGAACGATTTCCCCGTCTGGCGTTCTCAACACTCTGAGAAGTTCCTTCTTGGGCTTGTGCTCATTACATCCGAGACATTGTCTTGTGGGAATCTTTTTTTGCTTTAATGCCGATTGTCCCATTAGTCCCTCCGCTCAAAGCTTAGTCTGCTTTTATATCTATTTTTATTCCAGTAAGTCGGACTGCAAGTCTTGCGTTTTGTCCCGCCTTTCCTATTGCAAGAGAAAGCTGATCGCTATCAACTGTTACTTTACAAACCTTTTCTTCTGTAAATTCAACCGAACGAACCTCTGCGGGGGCAAGCGCTGCAGCTACATATTCTGCAGGGTCTTCGCTATATTTTACTATATCTATTTTTTCTCCGCGAAGTTCTTTTACGATCTCCTGAATTCTCATTCCGTGATTACCGATACAAGCGCCTACTGCATCTACGTCTTCATCACGTGACCATACGGATATTTTTGTTCTTGAGCCCGCTTCTCTCGATACACCCTTAACCATAACTATACCGTCCTGAATTTCAGGGATCTCAAGCTCAAACATTCTGCGTACAAGACCCGAATGAACTCTCGAAAGAGTAACTATCGGACCTTTAACGTCTTTATTTACTTCCATAACAAAAACCTTTATATTATCGCCAACAGCAAAGGTTTCACCGGGTATCTGCTCAGATTTCAAGAGAGTTGCGTGGCCGTTACCCGTATCCAAAAGAACATTTCCGTTATCGGAAAACACCTTACTTACAGTAGCGGTAATGATCTCTCCGCGCTTACTTTCATAAGCATCCTGCATAGCCTTTCGCTCTCCCTCACGTATTCCCTGGATAATTACCGACTTCGCGGCTGACGCGCTAAGTCTTCGAACATTTTTCGTCTTAACTTCGGTCTCAACTATCTTACCGAGTGTGTATCTGCGGCTTATTGCCTTTGCTTCCTCAAGAGATATCTGACATTGAGGATTCGTTACCTCTTCGACCACCTCTTTCTGAACATACACCCTAAGATCCTCTTTTACAGGATCAATAAGTACACGAATTACCGTGCTCGGTCCATACTCTTTTTTACACGCTGACAAAAGAGCGGCTTCGATCTTTTCGAGCATATACTCCTTAGGTATCCCCTTCTCTTTTTCAAGAAGATCAAGCGCTATAAAAAACTCCTTATTCATTTCCTTTTCCGTCCTTTATATATAAATTTAATTAAATTTATTTAAAATCAAAGTAAGTGCTTACTTTTGCGACCGCAGAACGGTCGAATTTCATTTCTTTTCCTGCTGCATCGATTCTTATTTCGCCGTCTTTTTCAGACTGAAGTAAAACCCCTCTGAAAACCTTAAGTCCGTCAACAGGGGCATAAAGCTTGACCTCAACGTCCCACCCTTCACAGCAATCGATATGCATCTGCGTACGAAGCTCTCGCTCTATTCCGGGAGAAGATATTTCAAGATAATAAGCTTCTTCTATTGGATCTGCCTCGTCAAGAACGACATCGATCGCACGGTGCATCTTCTCACAGAGATCTATGTCAACACCGTCCTCGGAATCGATAGTTATGCGAAGTATCTTACGTGTTCCTTCTTTTACAAATTCAACGTCCCATACCCAACAGTCAATAGATTCCGCAATAGGTTCTGCAAGCTCTTTGACTGTTTCAACAATACTTTTTGAATTTTTAGCCATCATTTCCTCCGCTGCAAAAAAGCAAAACTTAAGAGTGGACTTTTTCAAGCCCACTCAATACTGTGTTATTATACCACACTTTTTCACAAATTGCAACACTTTTTTTGATATTTGTTCAATATTTTTTATTTTTATTTCTTATATATTTAAATTATATTAAAATTTTAAAAAAACATTTACAAACCGATGCTTTTGTGTTATAATATTAAAATAGTATGATTATAATCCTTTATTATGCGATTTTTTAGGTTGCATACACCCACGCATTATGCGTAAATTCACGAAAGGACATACATTTATGCCAAACAAAAATTTTGATAAACTCACTCGCATAGGAGAAGTTCCCTCGCGCTTATATATCATTCTTGGACTTATATTGATGGGAATAAACACCTTGATTTGCGTTTTTGCTCCTGCTATAAATCCCGCTGTATGCGGATCGATCCTTATAGCTCTTTACGGAATTATCTCACTTGTAATATATTTCGTATTTCACCACAAATTAAACATTCTTAAACGCGAAAACAACACATCCGACGAGCAGGCAGGAAGCGTAATACACGCATTTAAAAACGATATTGCTCTCCCCTATGCCGTGATCAATGAGCAAGGAAAGATCATAACTTCGAACAATGCTTTTTCCGATGCTCTCGGCATTTCCGATACGATATTCAATGTAAGCATAGACGAACTTTGCAATATCGACTACAAAGAGCTTATCAATTCCATGACTAAACCACAAAGTGAAAATCAAAACGAAGACGAAGAACAACACACAGCTTCAGGTTTTTCTTTAAACAATATACGCCGCATCCAAATTGCAGAATTCGGAAACAAAAAATACCGAATGGAATGTTACGCTCTCACCTCAAAGGGAAAAAGTTACACGATGATAGCATTTTTCGACATTACCGAGCTTTCCGATATATCGACTCTTTACAAAAACAATCTTACCGCTGTAGGATATATCGTGATAGACAATCTTGACGAAATTGCTCAATATGTAAAAGTAAACTATCAGGATGAAACAAGAAAAGTAGGAAAGATACTCAAGGAATGGGCATACAAAATGGGCGGTATTCTTTGCGAATACGACAGCAATCAATTCATCTTGCTCTTCCCCCAAAAGATGCTTGCCGAATGCATCAAAAACAAATTTTCTATACTTAATGAGATACACAAGATCGAAATAGGCGAAGCTCGCATTCCGCTTACCGTTTCTATGGGTGTATCGACCTTAGGAGAATCACTTGACGACAGAGAACATAATGCTTTGATAGCCCTTGATATGGCAAATCAACGAGGCGGTGACCAAGTAGTTTTAAAAAACGAACAAGGCAATTTCTACTTTGGTGCTAAAACAAAGGCACAGCAAAAGCGCACGAAAGGTCAGGCAAAAATAATCTGTGCAAAGCTCGATTCACTTATCAACGGCTCTTCAAACATTCTTGTTATGGGACATAGGAATCCCGACTTTGACTGTATAGGCGCTTGCATAGGAATTACAACTCTTATCAGAAACGTTTACGGTGATATAGACGTAAAGATAGTCACCGACGTCAACAACGAAAATTTTAAAGCTTGTACGTCACGTCTTACCCAGTTTGCGGGATATGAAGATACCTTTATAGACGGTGTCTCAGCTCTTGAATACAACAATTTCGGAACTTTGCTGATAATAGTTGATGCCAACAATTTAAATATACTTGAATCCCCCGATCTTGCAAAATCTGTATTCAGAAAAGTTATAATCGACCACCACATAAAAAAAGAAGAATTCGACGAAGAACCCGAGCTTTCATATATAGACCCCTCATCTTCCTCTACCTGCGAGCTTATAGCGGAAATGCTTGAAGAAGTGCTTCAGCCCGACGCAAGCTTTAAAGAAGAAGCAAGTATAATGATGTCGGGTATCATGCTTGACACGCACAACTTCACAAGAACCGTCGGAATGAGAACCTTCGCGGCGGCTCTCTATCTCAAAAATGCAGGAGCAGACACAGAGTATGCAAGAACATTCTTTGAGGAAGGATTTGATGATTATCTTTCGGAATCCCAATTTGGAAGTGCCGCAAAGATATATCGTGAAAATATTGCTATCACGTCAATATCAGACAGCAAAGGAAACAATTCCAGAGTACTTGCGGCAAAGGCTGCAGATAAGCTTCTCTCGATAAAAAATGTAAACGCTGCGTTTGCGCTTATTCTTACAGATGAAGCGGTAAATATTTCAGCACGTTCCAATGGAAGCATCAATGTTCAGGTAATTCTTGAGCAGCTTGGCGGAGGAGGTCACTTTGATATGGCGGGTGCACAGATCCGTGAGTCCTCCATCAAGGAGACCTTCGTGCTCCTCAAGGAAGCTATTGACAATTATCT
>CALAXC010000279.1 GCA_937894775.1 uncultured Clostridia bacterium | reverse complement strand
CAAGGCTTTTTACTTCATCCCAAGTCAAATACCTCATGGTGCTGCCTCCTTATTTATTCAGCTTAATATCGTAGATCGCGTAGGTATGCGAGGCATCGTCTTCAACGGTGCATTCCAGGAAGAACAAAAGTCTTTCGCAATCCTCGCCAAGTTCCACGGTATAAGTGGTGGGCTTCATATCCTTGGAAAGCGTAATCTCTTTCACACATTCGTCGTCCGCACCGATCTTCAGTACCGTTTCATCCTCGGCGATGATGCTACTAACCTCCTCTTGCATGGCAACGGTGAAGGTAACCGAGGTGTAGCCGCTATCTGTTAGGTTTGCCAAAGCAAAGGCGGATTCGTGGGCCTCATCTGACGCCAAAATACCTAAAGCCGTCCAACCGAGTGCACTAAAAACAATGGTAGCATCCACCATATCCGAATCAAAGCTTAAGTGCACGCTGGTACGCAGCAGCACACCGCTGTAAATCTTTTCGTCGCCGATCATGAAATAGTTTTTCTTGGTCGAGCCGTCGTAATAGCCGTCCTCTACATCCACAGCGCCATAGTCGATATCCATGCGTCCGCCGCTGTGTACATCGTAGAAGCCGAAGGTTTCAATCAGATCACAAGTTTTACCGTAATCTGCGGGATTTCTCCCGGGGAAGAGATCGGTTTCCACATATCCATCGGGATAAGCGATCAGATTGACAATGCCCAATGCAGGGCGGTACATACTGCCGTTGGTTGCCTTACCCGATATAAATTCAAGATGCTGACAGCCCGTCACATCCACCACATATTCCTGAGGCAGCATGGTACAATCCACCTCGATGGTCTTGATCAAAACACCGTCGGCGTAAATCTCGATCTGATCGTTCTTGTAAACGTCGCTGTTGGCAATATGACCTGCGGTGAAGGAAATCGTATCGTATTTGCCGCCCAAGTTGAAGGAAACACACGCAGGTCTGGTTTCCGCAATACTGTGGGATGCAAGGAGAATAATGCCTTCGCTATACTTCACGCCGCCCATGGAGAAGGTTGTGAAGCTGCTGGAGCCGTCAAACACGGCTTCCTCCACACTGCTGGATATCGCGTATGCGCCAAGCTCGGATACCATCTTGACCGGTCTGTCGGGGAAATTCTGAGACGAACCTGAAATATTATCCAGGGCTTCCTTGGTAGTTGCAACGTAAGCGTCGGCAATACCGAAGAAATTACCCGTTGAATCACCGTATTCCAGGTTTCCTTCATCGGTGAGCCATGCAAATTTGAGCTGATGGCAACCCTCAATATTTACAGTTGTCTTTCTCGGAAGCTCGTGGGAGGAGTAAACCTCTTCGTGCACGATCTTGCCATCGGCAAAGACAGTCAGCCATGCCGAGCCATCACTGTTGTTGGAGGTTCTGTCTGCCACACCTGCGGTGAAGGTAAGATAGTTGTATTTGCCTTCAAGGTCGAAGTAAATATCTTCTTCATCATCGGTCATAAGTCCTTGCGATATGTAAGTAGCGATAGCGTTTTCATATCGAACGGAACTCATATTGATGTAATTTCTGCCATCGGAGGATTCACCGCCGTTGGGGTAATACACAGCGCTTGAGGTGCTGGGAATCAAATAAGGCTTCAGATCCTTGATCAGCTGCACCGGTTCATTTCCTGCAGGTGCGGGAACATAGCCGGTTTCGTGGGCTTCACCGTTCCAAACGGTGATCTCCGCCATGGTAATGCTGAATCCGTCATCGCCCGTAACGGCCTTCACTTCAATGTTCTGTGCGCCTTTTACATCATAAGTAAACCGTTTGACCACGTCGTAGCAGGATACGACGAACTCATCTACCAGCTTGCCGTCAACGAGGACCTGCAGAGCTACCTTCAGCTCTCTTGCTTGGCCCACCAAGGTTGGATACGAACCGTCCATTGCAAATTCCGTGGAGGCGTAATATTCTTCGCCGTTGGCGTATTTCATGATCACACAAGATTCGCCGCCCAACACAAAGGAGAAGTAATCGTATTGTTTCTCCAAAGGGAATTCGACGTCGAAATATTCCAGCGGGCCTACAAAGTGTCTCAGCACGACACCGCCGTTATATCTGTTGCCGCCCATGGATAAGCTATAGGATTTGGCGTTTTCGTATTTGTATACATCTATGCCGCCCGCCTTCATAACCGGCTCGTGCTTGTTCAGATAGTAATTATCAAGATACGGAGGATCGAATACCTCTTCAGGCGTATCATCATAAAACATACCGCATCCTGCAAGGGTTGATATGAGCATCGCCACACAGAGCAGCAGTGCCGTTAATTTAAAAAGCTTTTTCATAATGTATATCCCTCCCGCCTTACAGTTTCAATGCTGAAGGAATATCGGGTTCAAACACCGGCATCAGCTTCAGCTTAAACAGATTTCTTTTATGTAGGTAATCAATGCGTTCTTTCTTTTTCTGATCTTCGATCTCGCCTGTGCGGATATATCGGTCAAGCTCCGCATAGGTAAAGCCGAGATTGTCTTCATCGGTCTTGCCGCAAAGACCGTCGGAAGGCACCTTCTCAACCAACTCAGAGGGCAGATCAAGGATTCGGCCGATTGCCAGAACCTCCGCTACCGTAAGGCGGGACATGGGACTGAAATCACCTGCGGCATCGCCGTAGCGTGTAGAGTAACCCACCCAATCCTCACTGAGATTGCAGGTGTTTACCACACGTCCGTTGCAGCACTGCGAGACCGCATACAATGCCGCCATTCGAATTCTCGGCGGCATATTGATACGGCTCTGATCGGACAGCTCCATAGGAATTGCACCTTTAAGCCCCTCTACTGCATCGTGGATGTTTACAACGTAATGCTTGATGCCGAGGTGGTTTACCAGCTTATAGGACATATCAATATCCGCTTGCTCTCCGTTGGGCATCAGCACGCCGATCACACGGTCTTTGCCGAGTGCCTCAACACACAAGGCTGCAGCGATAGAGCTGTCCTTACCGCCCGAAATACCGAGAACGGCATTACAGTCGGGACCGTTCTCACGGAAGAACTCTCGTATCCAGTTTACACAATCATTTTTAACCTTCACAGCATCAAACATAGTCTGCTCCTTTCACTGCATCATTTGGAATGCAGATAGTAATAGTCGTAGAAATCGATTCCTTGGTCGTAGCTGATCTTCATTTCCCCAAGATACTTTTGATGATAATGAGTTTTTTCATCGTCGAACAGGAAAACCAGCTCGTCGTGGTATGCTCCAATGCAGTCTCCGTCATTGAAGATCAATTCTTCAAAAGAGAGTTCCTGCATTTCGCTTCTCATATCGTAATAAGGACTTGAACGACCGGGTTCGCATACCTGAGTTTTATATTTGCGCTCTACATACCATTTGTTAAGGCAAAGCGTACCTGCCTCTACCTCATCCTCGGTCGCATCCTGCAAATTATAGAGGTTCTCACCAATGCGCATAGCCTCGGTGTCACCCTCATTTGCCTTTTTCAAGCATTTTAAATTGCTCATAATAACTCCTTAAAGCATAAGTAATGTGTGATTTTAAACGGTAAACTTTGTACCGCCGTCGTCGAATTCCTCGCCGTCACTTGCGATGATTCTTATATTTCCTACAAAACGATCGTTAATAACAAAGCCAATTTTCTGATCTTCAAATGCGCCGAATTCGAGCTCTTTGGCATAATCATAGCCAATCATTATACCGTCAATCCATACACATTCGTCAAGAGCAGACCATTTTCCTTCGTAATAGAAGTTGCGCGAACCGCATCCGTGAGGCTTGCCGTTCTTTACCTCACCCTCATACACAGTTTTAGAGTTTCCGCTCTCGTCAACGATGGTTTCCTGTGCTCCCATAGTTCTGTATCCGGGGAAGCCAAATGCTATAAAGAATATCTCAAGCGCTCTCTTGGCATCCATGGCATCAAGACCGTCTTCCACAAGCAAGCCGTGTGCCTCTACCGCATATTGCTTGAAATTGTAGGCATCGTTTATCATTTCGACGAGAGTCTCTCTTGCGCTGCCGTAAAGAAGCGTTTCAAAAAGGTCAGCCTCTCGGTCGCCGCCAGTGAGTTGTCCAAGCTTACCGCCGCTTTTTGCCTTGTCAAACATATTTACAAAACCGTTTTCGCCCTTACAAAGCTCTCTGACCCCATTAATAATATCCAT
>CALAXC010000278.1 GCA_937894775.1 uncultured Clostridia bacterium | reverse complement strand
TTTGACACAAGAGGCGCAAAAGAAAAAGCTTCGCAAAAAGAAAAACGCCGTTTTTTCGGGGGCTCTGCCCCTCTTGACCCCGCAAGCTTTTGAAAAAGCTTGACCAAAACTTTTCTGAATCGCTCTTTGCGAGATGTACATTGTGCCCGATGGCTTTGGTTGAGCTATGTGTGTGCGTTGATTCCTCAGCGCCTCAGCCGACATTCAACAAGTACCGAAAATACAGCAAAATATTATATAATAAAAATATGAAGAAAATTTCAAAAAAATAGACTTATCTTATTGCAAAAAAACGCACTTTGTGATATAATTATTATGTGATTTTTTAATATGGCATACCTTTGCCAAATTCGGATAGCTCAAACAATAAAACACTCTTGTTTTTAATATATTTCGGTACTTTAAATCTTGAAAGGAACACAAAAATGGCATATATAGACGATCTTACGGATATATGGGAGCAAATAAAACAAAATCTCGCAAAACGCATAGCTCCGTCAACCCTCGATCTTTGGTTTGGTGACTTCAAAATCGTCGAATACAAAGATAATACTATAGTTTTCTCCACCGAATCGGAATTCAAATACAAAATCGCTCACGAAAAATATATAAAGCTTCTCGAAGACGAATTCGAAGCCTTTTTCGGATTTTCACAGAAGATAGACGTGATCTTTGTCGGAATTCCCTCGGAAGAAACGATCAGCAAGCAGTATAAAATAAAGCTCGGTAAATACGATTACCGCGAGAAAAAAGACGACGAGCCCAAAGAAGAAACGCCTAAAAGCGGCACTGAAGAGCTCTACGGAGAACAGATAAAGCATAATTTTCAGTACACCTTTGATAACTTTATAGTAGGCACGTCAAATAAATTCGCTCACGCAGCCTGCACAGCCGTTGCGGCGCACCCCGCTTCAAACTATAATCCGCTCTTTATCTACGGCCCGAGCGGTCTTGGTAAAACTCACCTTATGAGCGCTATCGTAAACGAAATAAAAACCAAAGCGCCTAACGCAAAGGTCATTTACATAAAAGGCGAAGATTTCACCAACGAAATGATCGAATGTCTTTCTAATCGCGAAATGAATAAATTTCACGAAAAATACAGAAAGTGCGACGTTCTTTTGATAGACGATATTCAGTTTATCGCAGGTAAAGCTTCAACGCAGGAAGAATTCTTCCACACCTTCAACACTCTCCACGAAAGCAACAGACAGATAGTTCTTTCGTCGGACCGTCCGCCAAGAGATATCGCGCTTCTTGAGGACAGACTCAAAACGAGATTCGAGTGGGGACTTATCGCTGATATTCAGCCGCCTGATCTTGAATTGAGAATAGCTATTATCAAAAAGAAAGCCGAGCAGGTATCTATAACTCTTTCCGACGAGGTACTTACCTTCCTCGCCGAAAATCTCCGTTCAAACATACGTCAGATAGAAGGAACCGTTAAAAAGCTCAGCGCTATGGTATTTTTGCAGGGTAAAACGATAACGATGGACGTTGCCGCGAGCTGCTTGCAGGAAATAACGGGCGGAGTAGTTCCAAATCAGGTAATAATCGACAAGATATTCTCCTGCATCTACGACACGTACGGATACGAAAAGAAGGATATCATCGGACTTAAACGAACAAAAGACCTTGCTTTTGCACGTCACGTAGCGATATACGTTATAAGGGATATGACCGAAATGTCCTATCCGAGCATTGCTAAAATCTTTAACAGAGATCACTCGACGATAATTTCTTCTTGTGAGCTTATCGAAAAAAAGAAGGTTTTGGATCCGCTTCTTGCGATAACGATCTCCAATCTTGAAAAAGACGTTCAAGAGCTTTAAAAAGCATTTTGACACTGTGTGACACTCGATGTCGGGTACTTTTACACAGATTGAGCGCAAAATTTTCCACAAAAGCTGTGGAAAACAAAGTTTTTAATTTTTTTTCAGCAAGTTTTCAACAGACGCGCCCGTAAGGGCTTAAAAATCAAGCATTAAAAAGTGTCAAACAGTATCACACAAGCTGTGGAAAAAACAAAACCGAATGGAAAAATCGGTAAAAAACTCTTCAAAAACAAGTTTTTGGGGTGCGAATTTTGGAGTGTCACAAAGTGTCAAACAGTGTCACGGTTGTGGAAAACTCACATTTTTGCCAAAAGTTACTCGATTTATTCATTTTTTACCTAAAAAAAGTAAATTTTCCAAAAGATCGCACTTACAAAATTTTATCTGGGTGTGGGAAACCGATAATTTGTCAACAGCTCACACGGAAAAGAACTAACAGCTTTCAAGATTTTCAAGATCCTCGCAAGGCTTGTATTTTGAAGCTTTTTGCGACTTTTCCACATTTTCCCCAAGTTCTAATAATAATTATATTATTAAATATATATTTATATATATTTATGTCTGTGTCTTGTCGTTGTCAAAAACAAAAACGAAAAAAAGTCAGGGGAATTTTTCAGATAGAAATGAATTCTGTGCGCTGTCCTCGATGTTATCCGTCATCCTGAGCGTAGCGAAGCGGAGTCGAACTTTTTCGTCTTAGATCCCAAACGTCACTGTGTTCCGTTTGCTCCTCACTACGTTCGGAGTTCGACTGCGCTCAGGATGACACAGACGAAAAAGTGCCGAGCGAAGCAAGGCAGGATCTACAAAGAAGTAACGCACATTGTGCGCTGCACCCTTAACACAAACTATTTTCAATAATATTTTCCCGAAAAAGAATATTTTTATTCTATTAGCAAATAAAAAGAAAGCTCTTGAAAAAAAGCCTTCTATATGATAAACTTATAACAGCATCACAAACACGAAAGGAGTAAAGACGATGGAAAAGACACTCAAACCCAACAGCTCAAGCTTTTTATGCTTAGAATCATCCGATAGAAGGCTTGATATCAGTATGGAGCTTCATTCAAGTCTTGAGATCGTCTTTCTTTACAAGGGTACAGTAAACATCTGGATAGGCAACAATAAACCGATAAAAGCAACAAGCGGCGACGTTATAATTATATTCCCGAATCAGCAGTACAGATACGAGCCCTGCTCGGATACCGAAAGCCTTACGGTCTGTGCCGATATAACCAAGCTGTCGGAATTTTTAAGTATTTTCTCTTCCTACGTTCCAAAAAATAACGTAATAAACGGCGCTGCAAAAAATAACGAGCTCTGCGAACTTGCAAACGGTATGCTTAATGCATATAAAAGCGAAAGCATAGGCTACAGAGAAACAGTACTCAAGGGCTACGCAATAGCGATTATCGGCAGAATTCTGTCTTTAACAGAGTTAAAAAAGAACGAGCTTGAAGACAGAAACACGGCAAACGAAATAATAAGCTATTGTATCGAGCATTATAATGAAAAGCTGTCGCTTGAATCACTTGAAAGAGCTCTACACATAAACAAATATTATATTTCTCACGTAATAAACGGAAAGATAGGCACAAGCTTTAACGCATATATAAACTCATTAAGAATAAGCGAAGCGGCAAGATTACTGATAGAAAGCGATAAAACGATTAAGGAAATAAGCGCAGAGGTAGGATTTGGAACGGTAAGAAGCTTTGACAGAGCATTTAAAAAGCAAAAAGGCGAAACAGCGCGAGAATACCGTGATAGAAATTCAGAAAAAGTAAAAAAAGACTAAAAAAGATATTGACAAACCCAACAAAATGGGGTATAATAATAGAGCAGATTTGAAAAACGGCGATCTGCAAGTATTTTGGAGAAGTACTCAAGTTGGCCGAAGAGGCGCCCCTGCTAAGGGTGTAGGTCGGGTTTAACCGGCGCGAGAGTTCAAATCTCTCCTTCTCCGCCATAAAAAAAGCACCCCTTGTGGGTGCTTTTTTTGTTTGCAGGCATTTATTCTATACCTCCGCAAAATCAGATTTCTCTCTTGATTTCTTCCATACCACTTCATCTCCTACTAGACTTTTAACAACTTTTCTACTAAAAGTGGTACCAAATTTCTTGAAATTTCAATGCCCTTAGAAATTGACCAATCATCCTCAGAGTTCTTCCTAAATTCCTTTTGTACGATAATACTATCAACTGTTGGCTTTAATGAAATTCTCTGAGTATTTGATAACTCACTTAAAATCACACTACTCTTCATTTTCAAACACCTCATTTAGTCTGCTTTTTCTAAGCGTTCTATTAATTTCTGTTGCTATCTTCTTCAGTTCAGCAGTAGAATACATCCGACGAGGCAATTCAAATGTCCCGTCTTCTTGTATTACTACTGAGAACCCTAACGACAACTCTATTTCCAATTTATCACCTACTTCTTACTCGCTTCT
>CALAXC010000277.1 GCA_937894775.1 uncultured Clostridia bacterium | reverse complement strand
TTCCAAACTGATTTTATACATATTCTGCTCGTGTAATTTATAAATCGCACCAAAAGCAATTCTATGAAAATCATCTGGAAAATCCTCTTCATTAATAGAATATTTATCGGTATAATCTAATAAAGCTGGATTATTATATACCGAACCAATTACCTAAGTAATCGCTGTTATATCTGTATATTTACTGCTCATCGGACACCTCTTCATCTAAAAACGAGAATTTTTTACGAACTTTTACTTTCTTTTGCGGCACAGGTATTTTCACTACTTTAACTGTGGGCACATAATCATTTGTAATTAACTTCTGTTGATTTTTTTGATTAGTCAACCATAAATTATAATAATGATTATACGCATCTTGATAAACATACGGAACTATACCAATTCCGCCATTTGCCTTATCAATAGAATTATTTTTTATTTCAAAAAAATAAATTAAGGCTTTTAAGATACCAGAATAACTATATTGATATTCTTTAATATATGAGTTTATCTATCTTTGAATACGATTGTTAATACTATCTACATTAAATAATTTTTTAATATAGTTTTCTAATGCTTCTTTATCTCGTTTTTCTTTTTCAGCATTTTCTCTAACTAATTTTGAGCATTCAATATGAGCATATCGCTTTGCACTCACTTGTTCACACGGAGTTTTATCTCTATCAAAAGTTGCTCCACAATACAAACATTTAACTTTATGAGCCATTTGAACACCTCTTTTATAATTTTCTTACATATATATTATAACATAATTTTTATAAAAAGTCAAGCCCAGAGATATTCTCTCTGGGCCTATGAATTACATAATTGTGTCTTTAATTTCTGTAACGATTAGATAAATAAACTCTGCTTGTTCAGGTTTAGCTTCGGCAATCTTCTTGCCTTTGCCTAAATATTTATCAATAACAGCAGTAATCTTCGGACCATTTACCGCAGAATCGCGTTCCATTAATTTGCCTACGATAGACTGGAACTCTTCCATAAGAGCACCGAAGTCATATGTGGTTTCTACTGGAGCAACCATTCTTTCATTGGTAATAAATTTACCTTCGAGCTCTGCAGCCTCTTTGTCGATAGCATTTTGAAGCCTTTCTTCAGCGAATCCTGATTTACCGGAAGCTATAACATATAGAATGTCTCTTGCTCGTGTTAATGCTACGTAAAGTACACGTATTTCTTCTTCGGCGGATTTTTCAACGGTTCTGTTTGACAATGCAATTCGATAAGGCGAATCAATTTGACCAAGTCCGGTACTGTCAGAAATTTTAAAAGCAATACCTATGTTTTCATTTGGCGAAAAGATCATATTCTTTTTGGAATCCTGATCAGAAATTACCTTATCGGCACCGTAGAGAAACACAACGGGGAATTCCAGACCTTTTGATTTATGCACAGTCATTATTCTGACAGTATTGCTTGTTGCTGCGTCTTCGTCTGCAATTTTAGTGTTTTGCGAGATAATTCCGCTGACATATTCAACGAAATCATGTAATCCTTTATATGAAGATGCTTCATACCTGCGTGCATAGTCATAGAATTTTCTAAGGTTCCTTCTGCGCTCTGTAGGTGTTCGTTTCTTTGACTCTTTGTCTGATCCTGCATACATTAGCGCATTTGTATCCTTCCACAAGAATCTTATAAACAGATGAACCGGCACAGCTTCTGCTTCGGTTCTGTATTTGTCAATTCTTCTAACGGCTCGATTGCACTTCTCCCGAAGTGTTACATCGCTTTCGTCAGAATTTGCATATTCACAGATGGAATCGTATAGCGAAATATCTTTTCTTCCGAATTTGATTTTTACCAATTCGCTCAAAGTAAAGCCAAAAATCGGAGAGCGTAATACTGCCGCCAGAGGAATGTCTCTTTGAGGGTTGTCGGCTGCAGACAGTAAAGAAAACATTAAAAGTACTTCTGAATTTTCAAACAGATCGTTGCCTGTGCTGTTGGCATATGGTATTCCTGCTTTTGCCAATGCATCAGCTATCTTTGAGGCCTCCTTATTTGACCGTGTCAAAATTGCTATGTCTTTAGGTAGATATTTATTTCCATCACATTTGACTCTGTTTTTTAGAATGCTTTTTATTTCGGATAATATATATCGGCATGACGGATCTGAGGTATCTCCGTCATCGTCCGTATCCAATAGAACTATGTTGACTTTATCATCGGAGTACGGCGGATTTCTTGAGGCAATAAGATCGTCTTGGCTTACGTATCCTATACCTTTATTGTCCGTCTCGCACTCGCGAAATAGATAGGAACAAACTGCATTGGTAAAAGATATAATGTTGGGTGAACATCTGAAGTTCTCGGACATAAAGACGGATAGAGGGGTGTTGTCTGCGTTATCACAATCGGTTGCTGGAAGATAACTCTTTCTGTAATGAGCAAAAACCGAAGGCTCCGCACCCCTAAAGGAATATATACTTTGTTTTATATCTCCGACAAAAAAGAGGTTTGAACCGTTGGATATTGTATTGAACACGAAATCCTGAACAGTGTCTGTATCCTGATACTCATCAACAAAAATATGCGAGTATTTCTTTTGCTCTTCGAGAGCTATCTGTGTTGGATTACCATTGCTGTCTGTTAAAAGATTGAGTGCATATTTTCTTAAATCAGAGAATTCACAAACAGAATTAGCGGTCTTCTCGGTATTGTAAGCTGAAATAAAATCACCGAGAACTTCAGCGATTTTTATTGAAAGTGTAGCACTTGTAGAACATATTTCCCTAATATCTTCAGGAAGTACCGAGAATTCACGATCTCTGAGCTTGATTATTTTGTCTTTAATAGCGGTTCGCTCAGTCTTAACAGATTCGGTGAATTCGCTTTTAGATGTTGCAGAGATTTTACCAAGATTAACAGGTGAATAATCATATATCACATCGCGTGCTTCAGCATAAGAGCCGTTGTGGAGAAGCGATTTAAAGTTCGTCAGAAAATCAAGATCTGCAGAGATAGCTGGTCCATATGGAGCAGCGGAACTGTCAGATTCGATCATACCGAGCAATCTGTTGCACCGTTTTATCAGATATTCGATTACCTCCAAAACGTAAGCTTGAACTTGCTTGCCGGTTGGGGTAGAAAAAAAATCTGAATCAATATCTTTTATGTATGATTCAGCGCAGAAACGAAGGTAATCAGTTCCGTTGGGGAGTGTAAGTGTTTTATAGTATACGTCAAGGAGAGTGTCTGCTAACTTTGTTTCGCTCCGTGCGGTTGTTATTTCATCAGCAAATGCTGAGAATTTGTCGTCCGTCCTATAACGCCTTTCAATTACAGCATTCATTACCTCGTGACGCAGAATTTTCAACTCGGTTTCATCAGCTAACCTAAATTTTGCTGGCAAACCGAGTCGTTGAAAATTTGATCTGACAAGATTGAGATAATATGAGTCGATTGTGCATATATCGGCGCTTCCCAGCGAAGTGAGTTGTTTAGATAGGAAAGAATTCGAAGGATTCAAAGCAAGTGCTTTGCCGAGTTCACGTGAGATTCTGCTTCTGAGCTCTGCAGCCGCAGCTCTGGTGAAGGTAACGATAAGCATAGAAGTGATTTCAGCGGGACGTTCCGGGTCAGTAAGAAGTCTGATAATCCTTTCGGTTAACGTAGCGGTCTTGCCTGATCCGGCAGCAGCAGATACAAGTATATTTCTGTTGCGAAGATCTATTGCGAGCTTTTGAGCTTTTGTAAATTCCATATATACATCCTCTACTTGTCATTCTTTTCTGCTGCTCTGCAAATTGAAGCATAACTGCAATATTTGCAAGCGTCGCCGCCTTCTTTTGGGACAGCATTTGCATTTCCTGAGAGAATTTCGTTTCCGATTGAAACGAGTACCTCGTTAACTTGATTGAATAACTTATTGAATTCTTCTTCTGATACTGTTGAACGCTTACGCGGCGAAGACATTAAATATCTGCTTTGTGATGAGTGACTGAGAGCGTTCAAGACTTTTTTATCGTCAATGATAAGTCCACTACGCTTGATTTCTGCAATAGCAGATTTTTTTGTGTTAGCACTATCTTGAAAACCTTTTGCCTTGACTTTTGAAGGAACGGCTGAAAGATATGTAATCCCTGCAGGTATAATTTTTTCGTTGGATTTTTCCCTTATTCTTTTGTTGCTCGTAGGTGAGAAAATATAAAGCAAAAGCTGCAGATTCTTTCCTTCAGCGATATCTGACAGTGAAAATGTTTTGTCTCCGGTTTTGTAGTCAACGACACGCAGATATACGTTATCACCGTCTTTGTATATGTCTACTCTGTCTATGATACCGTTGAGCGTTAGTTCTGTTCCATTGTTTAACGATACAGCTATTGATGGAAATTCTTTGGTTCCGATAGGGAGTTCAAAGTATCGCGGAACAAAACTGCTGTCAGAGAATTCATTGAGCAGATCATCAATCAACAGTACCGAAAGAGTCTTCAGTCTATCAATAAGATGGAACAACCTTGCGTTGCTTTTTTCATGTTCATCAAGTAATAATTCCGATAGGTAAGAACTGATGATATTATCTATAGCAGCATTCTTTTCTTTACCTTCAGGATAAATGCCTTTGTTGGATACAAATACAAAGAATAAGAATTTTTCTAGTATTGCATGAACAAAAGTGCCGATGTTGTTATAAGCAAACTCGGCTATTTTGCCGTCGTCAAGCTTGAGATAATATTTGCAAGAGTAAGCAAATTTGCACTTGATGAACTCTTCGATTTTAGACTGACTGATGCGCAATTGTTTGCCAATTGCCATATTGACAACTTGCGGATCTATAACGTCGGAAACTGCAGATATGCCGTCTCCTGTATGAGTATGGTATTCGTCGGTACTGTTTTTCAGCAAAATCTCTATTGCTTTACCCGTTGAGGTTCCTTCAAACAAAGGATAGTATTCCGATAGTGCTTTGTATGAGGACAGCTTAGTATAAAGATCTTCTGAAGTCTCCTTGATAACGATATCGGGGAATAGCGCGGTGATTCGAGAAAGCGCAATAGAAGGTTCACTATCGGCTCTTGTAAAAACTATAAGATGTTGAGAAGGCGCAGACGCGGCTCGGCGGAAGTAATATAGTTCATCGGAGGCACGGAGCTCGCGGTCTCCGGAAATCGCAATATTGTGATTTATCAAATAGTCTCTCTCAGTATCTGTCAAAAGCCCCGAACTTTGCACATTTGCGGGGAAATCTCCGTCGCAAGCTCCAAGCAAAACAACACACTTTGCGTTGTCAGCTCGCATCATATTGGCAGAACCGATCATAACCTCATCTTGAGAGGTGGGGATGGAACCGAGCTCGGTGTTTTCAAGTACAGTTCTTACAGCTGTTGAAAACGTAATAATGTCCGGTTGCTCGTCCGGATTCATTGCTTCACAGATTGAATCGAGTGCATCAATAAAGATGTCATATATCCTGACAAATTCACTAGCTTCTCGTACTTTACCCATATCGATATATCTTAAAGCAATGATACGCAATGAGGAGCAAACATCAAGCTTGTCGAGATAATTCAAAGTTGCAATGGACAGATCTTTGTAAGAAGTGGCGCTTTTTAACTCAGCAACGTATAGCTTTAGTTTGACAATAAAACTGTTCTTTACTTTGTTAGCAATTGCAAGGATTTTTTCGCCTCTTTCGGTTTTGTTTATTGAATAACCTTCGGGATTCATATTCCAATCTGACTCGGTTAAGAACTTTTTTCCTGATATCTTCCACTTAGCGGTATAAGCCTCAAAAATATCCGCATCGTGAGTAGAGATCCCGCAAAGTCCGGTTTTTAAGTGAGTTATTACATCGGATCTTTGCCAACCGTATGCTGCGATTCTAAGCGCGGAAAGAACCAATCTGGATAACGGAGAAAGAGAAAGGTCAGTTTTGTCTGAAATAAAATAGGGAATATCAAAGTTTTCAAGAGCCAGGTCAATAATTCCGCGATACTTTTCTGCATCGCGTGCAATTATCGAAATGTCACGATAACGGTAACCTGATTCAATTAGCTTCTTGATTTTAGCAGACGCAAACTCACATTCATCGTAAATGTCAGCTGCGCGATATACTTCGATAGTTTGATTTGCTTCGATGTTTACTTCTTGTGGAAGAACGGAATCAAGTTTCCAAAGATCTGTGCTAAGTATCATTAAAGCATCTGAATTTGTTCTGTGATTTTCAGTAAGTTCAATGGTTTTAGAAGTAATACCGAGTGAGGCACAATCATGTCTGAGAATTTCAGAAAAGCGTTTCAAGGATACTGTATCTATCCCTTTGAATCCTGGATAAGGTATACCGATGGTAATGAAACAGTTATCGGCTTGACGGAAGATGGATTTGATAATACTGTGCTCAAGGTTGGTTAAGCTTGAAAAGCCGTCTATGTAAACGTTGGTATCAGCAAAGCAATTTTCTTCTTCCAAAAGTTTTGATAAACGATATAATTCATTGTTCTCGTCAGAAAATCTTTCGTTTAACAGGTTAGAGTATATAGCGCATACGGTTGCAATATCTTTGAGCTTATTTGATAAAACGGAATCCGGCATTGATTCGGAAAATTTTTCGACTGATTCAAATGTGATCCCCGAAGCAGTAAATTCCTTGTATATCGCTAACATAGATTCAGCAAGCGCTCTATCGTCATTTCTGCTAATCTGATATTCTGTCAAAAACGGTCCCGCGGTTTTCACTGCTTGCCACATTAAAAGTTTCTGGATCGCAGGTGTAGCATAGTTATACGTAATTCCGCCATATATGCGGAAAAGTTTGTTTGCAAGACGAGTAAAATTCAGTACTTCAATATGAAGTTGCGCAGACGGGGGAAGCCTGCGCAGCGAATCACGCTCTAACGTGACCGTCATCTGTTCAGGAACAATTAAAATTGCATTCTTGCCATTGGCGGCATCTTCTTCAAGTCTTTTAAAAATTACTTCAGTTTTACCCGTTCCGGGATTTCCATAAATAAAATATATCATTTATTTTTACCGTTTGTTTTTGAATCAATAATACTAATATTCCTCAAAATTGTAGCGCATCCTCGCCAACTGTACGCTCTTAATTGAAAATCATGTACGTCGGTTACGCTCTCTTCGGAAGCGTTGTTTAATACGTTGTTGTTAAACCAAGGTGTGTCTGTATAAATTGTACCTTGTGATTTTGCGTATTTAGTGTGTGGGCACACTTCTTGGCAGATGTCGCACCCCCAAGCGCAAGAAGATTCTTTGATCAGAGAAGTCTCATTTTCTGTAAGGTTGCCTTTCTTTTGAGATATTGCAGAAAGACAAGTCTTTTTATCAGAAAAATCTGCAGGGCACGCGTTTTTGCATTTTCCGCATTTTTCACACGAAAGAATATCCATCGCTTGATTGTTGCACTCAATGTCGCTAATTATCTCAAACAGAAATACGTACGATGAGTGTTTAGGAGTTATCAGCAAACTGTGCTCACCAATTATTCCCAGCCCTGCTTTAGCGGCTGCAGTTTTTTCGTTAATCGGAGAATGATCGCCAAAGCATAT
>CALAXC010000276.1 GCA_937894775.1 uncultured Clostridia bacterium | reverse complement strand
TCTTGTCTTTGATGGTTTTGTTTTCGATGACAAGATGCGCGTGTGCATCGAGAACTACATCAAATCCGTCGGTATTTTCGATGATATCGGTGATATCAAACAACTCATCTGACTCGTCATAGCCAACGTGCGAGAGCGCGATCACGTAATCCGCGCCTGCTTTCTCGGCAGCATCAATGTTTGCTTGAACGAGGCTATACATATCTGCTTCGTTGAATGTGTATATAATCTCGCCGTCCTCGTTTTTGAACTGTGCGGGATTTGACGAGCTGATGGTAGAGGGTGTGGTGATACCGATGTAAGCAATCTCCACGTCACCGTAGGATACGATGGTATAGGAATCAAAATATGACTTGTCCTCGCCTACCTTAGCAAAGTTACAGGAGAGGAACTTGGTGTTTGAGAGGTTGTTCAGCTCCACAAGACGCGCAAGTTGATAGTCAAATTCGTGGTTGCCGAGCGCGATGGCATCATAGCCCACCTTGTTCATAAGGTTTATGATGTACTCACCCTTGGAAACAGCACCCAAAGTGCCACCCTGCACAAAGTCACCCGAGGAAACAACGCCCACGTGGTCATAGACCCCTTTCAGCTCGGCTTTCATCGCCGCAAGCTTGGAATATCCGTCCACCGCGCAATGCACGTCGTTTTCATAGAGGATCGCAATAGACTCTGTTTCTGCCGCAGGGGGATTTGTTCCCGAGCCATCGGGAGGATTGTTTTTATCCGAGCAGGATGCAAGTGTCAGAAGCGACAGAAGCATCGAAAGACACAAAACGATACTTAAAAATTTTCTTTTCATAATACTCCTTTTACACATTGATCGGCGTATTGTTTCTAAAGTCGCCCATCGTGCGTACAACCTTTTCGTAATAACCTTTTTTGAAGAACAGGCATTTGGAAAGATCCACGCCCATTTTGTCGCCCGTCAGAGTCAGAGCAACCGCACGGCATCCGGCGGCGCAATACTTGAAATAGGGGCAATTTCTGCATTCTTCATTGACCTCGGCAAGCTCACCAACCGTGGCACAGACCTCCGCGAGATACTTGCCCATCTGAAGTAGCGGTTGAAGTCCATACTCCTTGACATTGCCGAGAATATCATTCCTTGCCTCGTAATAGCCCGACATCTGCATACACGGGAAAACGTTTCCGTTTGCCGATACAGCCACCATACTGCGATTTCCGGGGCATACAGGGCGTGTGGGCTTGTACTCACCATCACAGCACGCAACGGTGCGGAGATTATAGCTCTTGCTCCTTGGGAAAAGAGTCATAAGCTGCCAAATATCAATCACCATTTTATGATCCTCGGAAATATACTCTCTCACGAAGTCGAGCATCCCCGCAAAATATTCGTCAAGATCGAGGGTTGCGCCTTTTGCGTTCTCGTTCCAACGAGGAACCTCGGTGGTACGAATGATGCGCATTTCATACACCCCCATTTCGTCAAGGAGCCGCGCCGTGGGGAGCATAGATTCGATATTTTTTCTGTGTACGTTGGTCTGCGCTTTGACACGGAAGCCGTTATCCACGCAGAGTTTGATCGCACGGAGCGCATCTTCTTCCGCGCCCTTGCGGTTTCTGAGCCAATCGTGATGCCCGATACCGTCAAAGGAAATCTTGATCAGCGGATTGCATCCGATCTCCTTCATGCGGTCAAGCACAGCTTGATTTATGTAAAATCCGTTGGTGTTCAGTTCCTCAACGAACATTCCGCGCTTATAAATGCCCTCAATGATGGGCAAAAAGTCCTTGTGGCACATAGGCTCACCGCCCGTAATAGTAAAGGCGTTGATGCCGCACTTTTGTGCTTCATCAAGCAGCTTTTCGGCTTCTTCAAGCGTAAATTCAGCCATCAGGGGCGAATTATCCGATGCGTTGAAGCAATGCAGACAGTTATAGTTGCACTTGCCTGTAATCATAAGGTTCATCGCAGGAAAATAGCGGTTGTCACAGTCCATCTTCTGCCACGGATCAAGGCAAGCCGCGCCCACCTCGCAAGCGGAGATCATTCTTCTTTGAACGAGGCGCTCCACAAGAGAACTGTCGGCTATCTCGGTCTGCCCGTCACAGAGCGAGAGCAATTCAAATTCTTCTTTTGTCAACCTCTGCGCATCACGCACACCTTTTACGTAATAGGCGTAAGGCACGCGCCACCATGAGCGCAGAGCAATGTTTTTATTCAGTATGTAATACATAGTACCTCGTAGATGCATTCTGCATTATTAAAGGCGGTTTGTATGCATTACAGAATAGTTGTCGCTCTCTTCAAGCACGCCTCTGACCTTGCAAACGTTGCATTCCCATACGTATCCACCCTGACAAGTGTGGTAGACGCTCCAATTACCGAGCGCGCCGCACTTGGGGCACACGATGGTGTGTATAACCTTATCTTCATTCTCGCGTTGTCTTTCATCATCATTACAACCGCCACCTGCCACGGCATCGAGGTCGTCGTCGTTAAGCTCTCCGGACTTGGGGCCCAGCTGTGCAAAGTAGGTCTTTGCCTCGTCTGCGGTCATTTCTACGTTATTTGCCTTCGCGAGTTCAAGCAGTTCCTCTGCACTCTTTGCGGTTCTTGCTTTTTCGATCATTTCGGGGGTTAAGTTTTTCATAGTTCAAGCTCCTTTCGATATTAACCGATAACTACGTATGTACAATCACCGAGATCGCAAATTTGCTTCTTGCATTCTTTACATTTGATGCAATATCCTCGGCTATGCTTTTTGCTAACGATACCAATATTGTTTCCACAAGAAGAACAAGTTTCCCCACTTGTTATTTGAACCGTATCTCCAACGCCGACAGCAGGGTTGTCATTATCATTACTATCTGCGCACGCGCCGCCTGCAACAGCATCAAGGTCATCATCGTCAAGCTCGCCACTCTTGGGGTTTAACTGTGCGAAATAGGTAGCCGCCTCGTTTACAG
>CALAXC010000275.1 GCA_937894775.1 uncultured Clostridia bacterium | reverse complement strand
TTTAGATGCAACATCTCATTTAGATTTGACTGATGAAGATGTTAATGCGTTAATTGAACATTTTAAAAATAAAGGCATTTATATCTATGCGTCAACCGAAGAAATTCTTTTAAAAGCATTGCAGCGAATGTCAGTTAAATTAGGCAAAGGTAAAAAGGTTGCTATATATTTTTCATCAGCTCCTTTATTGTGCATCAATAGACGTCTTAATTTTGCACTGTTTTCATGAAAATCTCTGATTATTTTAGTTTTTGCATTCTCAAATACTTTAAGAACAGGAAATCCTGTCTTATTAGAATTTTGAATTTTATAATTATCAGTTTTATACTCTACTAATTTACCCGCATCATAACTTTTTGTGTATAATATTTTCCTTTTTACACTATTAAGTCTTATATCACAATATTTTAAATTATTAGAATTATTTAAGCGTAAAGTTACTAAACTGTTAAATCTTGCTTTCATATTTTAACCATAACACATACATATCCACCAGCCATACTAACATAAAATGAATTATAAATGGAGTGTTAATGGTTATTTAATTATTCTTTTGTTTCTCATTAAAATTTTAGGGAAGAAGTTTTCAATATAATTATTTAGTTTGCAATCGACATCATCCCCCTGTCCAGTCTTACTATTGTAAGTTTTTACAGTAGCTGAGCCGTGTTCAGTTTTCAAAATTTTTTCATAAGTATAATTCTTAGCATTTCTATCTATTATAAATCTTTCAAGAATTCTACTGTTTTTTTCCGAAACATCAAATAAAATAGCATCCTCTTGATTGTTTCTATACAAAGCTTTTAAAAGAATATTATGACCTCTAGTGCTCATCGCATATTCTGGTTGAAGCTGAGATTGTTTATCTTTTCTTATGAAATACCAAGTGTCCTCAATTAGATTATTTGCCTTTTTTCTTTGCAATGTATGAAACGATTACACAAGCTATGATGGCAATTGCGAATGGAATAATAAACAAAAAACCTACTTCCCAAGGTGCACTTGTAAGAAAATGTTTTTCTGCATAATATCCGCTTGTGCAAATGTTAGTTACTACAACACACATAATATTAGTGAGCAAAATTGCAAGTATCGCAAATACATTTGATAATTTTTTCATTGAAACCTCCTACTTATGTTTCATTGTTTTGATAAGTATTATAGCTCCAAAGACCACAAACAACACCGATACCAGCATTGCAATAAATGTGCCATCAATGACTATCATAGATGACTGTGCTATTTTGTCAGCGGTTTCAGAACTAAATACCGAAATAGCACCAAACACGATTAGTGAAACGCATCCTAAAAATGAAATCACAAGGCCTAATATACCGAGAAGTTTTTGGTTTCCATTGATCTTCTCAGCAGGCTGCACGCTTGTTTGTTCTTCAATATTTTCTTTAACGAGATAGTCTATACTGACACCGAAAAGCTCGCTGTATTTTTGTAGCATTTCGGCATCGGGGGATGTCGTTCCGTTTTCCCACTTTGAAATCACTTGTCTTGAACAATTCAGCTTCTCGGCAAGAGCTTCTTGGGATAATCCTTGTTTACGGCGCAAGTTATAAAGTTTTTCCGACAGTGTCATAAGTACCTCCTTACGCCATTAGTTTAACAGCTTTGCCTTTGATTGTCTATACACAACCGTAGGCAATTCCGCAACGAGCGTTAACATTTATAGTTTTCGTCAAATTCTTATTTATCTGTGAGTTTATTATATCATATTTCTATGAACTTTTCAACCGATTTGGCTTTTTCTTTGACTACAGCAATGCAAATCTTGCATGTTGACAGACAAAGCGGTGAGCCGAAGCCCACCGCTTAGCGTTAGTCATATAATTCTTTTTGCTAATCTTGGTTATCGCTTATTTCTTTTTGAAGATCGCGAGGAAGTCTGCTCACGTTTTCTTCTTGATAACAAGAGCAGAGCCGACAACTGCAACTATTGCAAGAGCAGAGAGAGCTGCGCTTGAGCCGCATCCGCCGCAACCCTTATCTGTGGGAGCTTCTGTTTCGGTGCTATCGTCCTTTTTGCTCTCGGTTGCATCAGTGGGCTTATCGGTGCTTGTATCGGGAAGGTCGGGAGTGGGAGCGCTTGGGTCATTTTCATTATCGGGAGTATCTTCAAGCGCAGAAGTAATCACGTATCCGCAAACAGAGCAATTTACCGATTCGGTTTTAGTGGGTTCGCTCTTATCTGGAGTATGCGGAACAAGCAAACTATGATGCTCACAATTATTTACAAGGCAAGTATAATAGTGACCGTCTGCAACCTTTGTCCATTCTTTTGAGATAATGTGATTACCAAGGAGCATATTTCCGCAAGCACAAGCCGCTTCCGTCTGACAGTTGCCGCCGATTGCCTTATGCGGTGTTATCTCAATAATACTATTCTGCTTATCAGGACAAGCAGGATCGGTGCATTCTTTCCAGTGATTAGTTTCATCCTTGCCGTTCGGTGACACTCCGTACGTATGCTTGTGGTTAGTCCAAGTGATCGTAAACTCATTACTTGTGGCGGTAAGATTGCCCACGGATTCATAAAGCTTGACCCTGAACTTTGTAGATGTTTCCGCGTTGTTGGTGAAATTATAGCTGAAGGGGTTCCAGTTAAATCCGCCTACGGACTCATAAAGCTTCCACGTACCTGTTGTTTTATCGTAATATTCAATTTCACTACTTGCAATATAGAAGTTGGTTTTTACGGTGATCTTCAGGGTTGCACCGATATCGATCATATCGCCCTTCGGCTGGGCGGTTATGGCATTGGATACCCATGTCACTGTAAAGTTTTCGCTGCAAGCAACAACAAGCCCACTCTGCTTTGCAACGATACGGAAGGTATATTTTCCGGGAACCTTTGCGTTAAAAACGATCTGATCATAACCAAATCCCGAGTCTATAGCTCCGTTGCCCGCAGTTACGATGAGATTATCTCCGTCGTAAATACTGTCTACCCATTCGCCGGTTTCTTCATTATATACCTGGGCGATTATGCTATCGTATGCAATGCTTGGATCAATTGTGAAATTCGTCGTTCTGTAAAGGATCTGCTGCGCCACCTTTTTCTCTGCCGGGCTGCTCGGCTGTACGGTAAAGCCTACCGACGTATAATCGCTCTTCCAGCGTGCCTCAAGCGTTATGGGGGAAGTTAACGTGATCTCATTACCCGGCTGTATGATGTATCCGTTCAAAAGCCATCCCGCGAAAGTATATCCATCCTTCGGCGTGTAAGTAGGCGTGGGAAGCGTGTAGCTACCTTCAACAACTTCGACAGAGCTCATTGTTCCCGTGGCAAAGGTGCTATTAGTATTGAAGGTTACAAGATGCTTTACAGGCTTCGCAAAGGTGTAGCTAACCCATATTTCGGTCTCGCTCTTGACTGAAACTATCGCGTTGTTTGCGTTTACGGTAGCTGTTACGCTGTTCGTAAACTTATATCCGCTCTCCGCGACCAGCTGGAGCGTTACGGTATAATCATTGTCGTTGTTGAATTTAGAGTTGACGTTAAGCTCGCCTACATTTTCTCCCACCCAGCTTATGCCGCTTACGTCCTTGAGCTTGCATTTACTGGTGGTGAGAATTGCGGTATATTCTGGAGAATTTTCGTTCTTTGGAGCGGTAATAGAGATACCAAGGCTTCCTATTTTTTCAGCGTCTGCGTTCTTCCAACGGGCATCGATAACAACGTTATCCGATATCGAAATTACGTCCCCGGGCTGCTTTAGCTCACCCTGTATCATCCAACCAACGAATTCATAACCCTTATACGGAGTATATCCGGGAGCAGGAAGCGTATAATTGCCAGCTTCAACCCATTCAGTCGGCATCGTGCCCGACGCATAACAGCCCGTATTGGAAAACGCAACGTAATATTTCGTTACGGGAGGCTCGTATTTAGGAAAGGTATAGCTGACTATTATCTCGGTTTCGCTTTTAACGCTAACGTTTGCTTTGCCTCCGTTTACGGTAGCCGTTACACTATTTGCAAAGGTGTAGCCATCCTGTGCAACCAACGTTACACCTACTGTGTAATCACTATCATCGGCAAACATACCGTCCGAAACCTTCAGCTCTCCCGTTTCACCCGTCCACTTGATACCGTTTTTAACGGTTGAGGCGTTCTCGGATTTGAGAGTACAAACAGGTGTTGAAAGTGTTACTGTGTATTCAGGAGAATAACCGTTTTGAGGAGCAATAACACCGATTCCAATGCTTTCAATCACAGGATTGAGGCACGCCCAAGAGATTTCAAACGGCTCGCTGTATACTTTTCCTTGCGTATAATTTGCAACGAGTCTGAAGGTTTTCGTAGTATCAACGTAGGGGGACACCGTTACGTATCCGCCTGCTTGTTCGCCATTGGCTTCAAACGGCACGTTATCGATAAATACAGCCCACGCGCCGTCGGACTCATATTGAAGCGTAACCGATTCAAGACCCTCAAGCTTTGAAACCTTGTACCAGTTCTTATACTGTGCATAGTTTTCAAGATTTCTGCTCTCGGGAGTCTGATCAAAATAGTAATCGGTATTCATAAAGTTGATGGTCATTTCAATCTCGGTTGCAAGGGTGTTCCATTCCCTTGTGTAAATGTCAGCACCGCCCAAAAATCTTTCGCTTGCGCACATACCCGCGTCGGATACAAACGTGATGTTCGGGCTAAAGGTATATCCGTCTGCAAGCTTGACCTTCGTAACAACCGAATAGTCCTGACCTACCTCAACCTCCTCGTCAGCTTTGAGAGGCTCACCACTCTTGTTAAGACCGTGATAGATCGTATAGATCTTGGCACTGTCGGCAGTAATGGCATCTGCAGGCGCGCCGTTTACAGTTGCAGTTGCGCCCTGTACTGCCGCATTGTATTCTGCGGTGGTCATACCTGCTACAAGTTCTACGTTATTTACCTTAATGTTGTTTATAACCGTACTTGCATCTTTTTCTTGGAACGTCCATTTGTCAACCACTACGGTATATCCGTCAAACACGGTATCCTGCGTTACCTTTGTGTCTGTGTCGGCAATATACCAACCGTCAAACACGTAATCGTCGGTATCCGTTCTGTAAAGAGTCGGAAGCGGCATTGAGAGCTTATTTTCATTTGTAAGCACGATGGGATACTTTTGAGATGAGCCTGTTTGCTCAAAACATACACCCCAATGCTCAATAATGGCAAAATCTACCCATTCTGCACCGCCTGCCGCAAATGCGGTCAAGGCACTCACGGGAACGAGTGCAAGCACCATTACGAGCACGAGCAGAACCCCCAAGAGCTTTGACTTAAATTTTGTTTTCATTGTCTTTTTCT
>CALAXC010000274.1 GCA_937894775.1 uncultured Clostridia bacterium | reverse complement strand
TTCCAACAGACCCTTGAAGTCACTCTCCGAGATTCTCCGCGGTAAGCAGGGACGCTTCCGTCAGAACCTTCTCGGTAAGCGTGTTGACTATTCCGGACGTTCGGTTATCGTCGTAGGTCCTTCGCTTAAGATCTATCAGTGCGGACTTCCTAAGGAAATGGCTCTTGAGCTTTTCAAGCCTTTCGTTGTAAAGCGTCTTGAAGAGATACAGAGAGTTTCTGTTAAGGATGCTCTTAAGAAGATCGAAAAGGCGTATGAAAATCCCTGCGTATGGGATGCACTTGAAAACGTTATCAAAGAACATCCTGTTCTTCTTAACCGTGCACCTACACTTCACCGCCTTTCTATTCAGGCATTCGAGCCTGTGCTCGTAGAGGGAAGAGCTATCAAGCTCCATCCGTTGGTATGTACCGCGTTTAACGCAGACTTTGACGGAGACCAGATGCCTGTTCACGTTCCGCTTTCGGCAGAGGCTCAGGCAGAGGCGAGATTCCTTATGCTTTCTGCAAATAACCTCTTAAAGCCTATGGACGGACGCGCGGTTGCAGTTCCTTCTCAGGATATGATCCTCGGTTCTTACTATCTTACTATGGATAAGGCAGGAGAACCCGGCGAAGGAAAGGCGTTCCGCGACTTTGATGAAGCTATGATGGCTTATGATAACGGTGCGCTCGGACTCCACGCGCCTATCAAGATAAGAAGAACCGTAACGGTCAACGGTGTTGAAAAGACAAAGCTTGTTGATGCAACACTCGGAAGACTTATTTTCAACCGTCCTATTCCTCAGGACCTCGGATTTATCTCACGTGATACAGAGGATTCACTCTTTGAACTTGAGATACAGACGGTGGTTAAGAAGAAAGAGCTTGGTAAGCTTATAGATTATTGTATAAAGAAGCACGGATTTGCTGTCTGTGCTGAGATGCTTGACAGCATTAAGGAGATGGGATATAAGTACTCGACAAGAGCATCTTTCTCTATCTCGGTATATGATATGACTATTCCTGATGAAAAGAAGGAGCTTATCGCAGCAGCTCAGAAAAAGGTTGATACAGTTAACGAAACTTATGAGGAAGGATTCCTTACCGATGAGGAGCGTTACAACAACGTTATAAAGATCTGGGAAAAGACTACGGCGGCAGTAACAGATGCTCTCCAGAAGGGATTTGACCAGTTCAACCCGATCAAGATAATGTCTGATTCGGGAGCCCGTGGATCTATTGCGCAGATGCGTCAGCTCGCGGGTATGCGTGGACTTATGTTTGCTACGAACGGTAAAACGATCGAGCTTCCTATTAAGTCTAACTTCCGTGAAGGTCTTAATATTCTTGAGTACTTTATGGGTGCTAAGGGTTCACGTAAATCACTTTCCGATACGGCGCTCCGTACAGCGGACTCGGGTTACCTTACCCGTCGTCTTGTTGACGTATCGCAGGACGTTATCGTTAAGGAAGAGAAGTGTGATACGACCAAGGGCGCTTGGGTAGAGCAGATAGTTGATGAAAATAACAATACTGTTCTTGAAAACCTTCAGGACAGAATTGTCGGACGTTATACTATGGGCGATATCATTAACCCTGTAACCGGGGAGGTTATCGTTGGTGATGACGAAATGATCACTGAAGAGCAGGCGAATGAGATCGTTAAGGCAGGTATCAGTAAGGTATATATCAGAACGGTTATTCAGTGTCACGCAAAGCACGGTATCTGCGCTCACTGTTACGGTGCTGACCTTGCTTCGGGTAATTCGGTTAAGCTTGGTGAGGCTGTAGGTATAATTGCGGCTCAGTCTATCGGTGAACCCGGTACACAGCTTACGATGCGTACCTTCCACTCAGGAGGTGTCGCAGGTTCGGATATTACACAGGGTCTTCCCAGAGTTGAAGAGCTCTTCGAGGCGAGAACACCTAAGAAGACTTCTGTTCTTGCAGAGGAAGACGGAGTAGTTGAAAGAATTGAAGCAGGTGATACTCCCAACACTTATATCGTTGATCTCAGAAAGAATGACGGAGAAATGATCCAACACTTCATTCCGTTTGGAAAGAGAGTTACGGTCGGCCTTGGCGAGTCGGTAAATAAGGGTGATGCTCTTACCGACGGAAGCAAGTCTCCCGCTGATATCAGAAGAATATTTGATGACGTAAACGATCCTAACAGCCGTGATTATCTTGATAAGATATACGAGTATATCGTTAAGGAAATTCAGAAGGTTTACCGTTCACAGTCTTGTAACGTAAACGATAAGCATATCGAGATCATCGCACGTCAGATGACAAGAAAGATAAGAATTTCCGATAAGGGAGATACCGATCTTTTGGTAGATTCTCTTGTTGATATGACCGAGTTCGAGGCAGAAAATGCTGTGATCAAGGCAAGAATCGAAGCAGGTGAGGACGTTCGTCCCGCACTTGGAAAGCCCGAGCTTCTCGGTATTACCAAGGCATCGCTTCAGACAGAGTCCTTCCTTTCGGCAGCATCCTTCCAGGAAACCACAAAGGTTCTTACGGATGCGGCTATCAGAGGTAAGGTCGATAATCTTGTCGGACTTAAGGAAAACGTTATTATCGGTAAGCTTATACCTGCAGGTACAGGTATGTCTATCTATAACAACGTTGACGTTAAGAAGACCGAACCCGCAGTTGAGCCTTCCGAGGAAGAACTCGCGTAAATCACTGTTATTCTTGTATAAAGAATAATGAATAAATACCGCTAAGTGCGAGCATCGTATTTGACCAGTCAAATACTTTATGGGCTAAGCCCAAACCCTTATTACAAGCAGAAAGAGCAAGAGTAAAAGGAAACCAATCCTTCTATTCTTGCTCTGTTCGTTTTTATAGATGAATTGATGCTGACGCATCATGAATTGGCTTCGCCATGATTTCTCGCGTTGCTCCATGAATTGAATTGCAACGAATATCATGCCGTAGGGCAATTCACGCAGTTTACTGCAATTCATGACACGTAGTGTCAATTCATGCAACCTTGTTGCAATTCATTGCGTGTTCTCCGTTAAGGATAACACGCATACGCAGGTCTTCTTTTTTTGTTTATAAAAGTTTATCTTGCATAAAACTCGAATTTGAGTGATAGAATATTAACAAATTGTAACATTAGCAAAAAATGTCTTGAAAAAGAAAATAAAACAATGTAAAATATAAAATGGTTGATTTTCGGATAGACGAAGGTCTTTCACAATATTTTCAGCAAAAAATAAAATTAATTTATAGAAAGAGGAAAACAATGACTAAGAATAAGTTTGTTCTTGATTGGATCGACGAAATGGCTGCGATGACCAAACCCGATAAGATCGTTTGGATCGACGGCACAGAAGAGCAGGCAGAGGCACTCCGCGCTGAGGCTTGTTCAACAGGTGAGATGATTAAGCTTAATCAGGAGCTCCTTCCTAACTGCTATCTCCACAGAACCGCTATTAACGACGTTGCTCGTGTTGAAGGAAGAACATTTATCTGTACTTCAAAGAAAGAGGATGCTGGTAATATCAATAACTGGATGGCTCCCGAAGAGTGCTATGCTAAGCTTTCAAAGCTTTATGCAGGCTCTATGAAGGGAAGAACTATGTACGTTATTCCTTATTCAATGAGTATCGTAGGCTCTCCTTTTGCAAAATACGGTATCGAGCTTACTGATTCTATCTACGTTGTTCTTAATATGCTTATTATGACAAGAGTCGGAACTAACGTTCTTGAGGCTCTCGGTGAAAGCGGAGATTTTATCAAGGGTCTTCACGCAAGAGCTGATATTGACGAGGAAAACCGTTATATCTGTCATTTCCCCGAAGATAATACTATCTGGTCTGTAAACTCAGGATACGGCGGAAACGTTCTTCTCGGAAAGAAGTGCTTTGCTCTCCGTATAGCTTCCTACCTTGGACGTAAGGAAGGCTGGATGGCTGAACATATGCTTATTCTCGGTGTTGAATATCCCGATGGCGAAACTAAGTATATCTGTGCAGCATTCCCCTCAGCTTGCGGTAAGACTAACCTTGCTATGCTTATTCCGCCTGAACTTTACAGAAATAAGGGCTATAAGGTATGGTGTGTAGGTGACGATATTGCTTGGCTCCGCGTAGGCGAAGACGGAAGACTCTGGGCAGTAAACCCCGAGAACGGATTCTTCGGTGTTGCTCCCGGAACAAACGAGAATTCCAACCCCAACGCACTTCATACAACTATGAAGGATACTATATTCACAAACGTTGTTCATAACCTCGATAATAATACTGTATGGTGGGAAGGTCTCGACAAGAATCCTCCTAAGAACGCTATCGACTGGAAGGGTAACGTATGGGATTACACAAAGTACGACAAGAAGGATAAATCAACTTGCGGCGCTCATCCTAACAGCCGCTTCACAGCTCTTGCGGCTAACTGTCCTTGCCTTTCTTCTGAGTTTAACAATCCTAAGGGCGTTCCGGTATCGGCTATCGTATTTGGCGGTCGCCGTGCAAAGACAGCTCCTCTTGTTTACCAGTCTACAAGCTGGCAGAACGGTGCGTTTGTCGGTTCTATTATGGCTTCCGAAACAACTGCGGCTGCAGCAGGCGCTGTAGGTGTGGTTCGTCGCGATCCTATGGCTATGCGTCCTTTCGTAGGCTACGATATGGGTGATTACTGGGCTCACTGGCTCAATATGGGCAATCTCATTCCTAATCCTCCCAAGATATTCCACGTAAACTGGTTCAGAACAGACGATGACGGAAACTTCATCTGGCCCGGATTTGGCGATAATATGAGAGTTCTTATGTGGATCCTTGCTCGTTGCGAGGATAAGGTAGATGCTAAGCTTACTCCTATCGGATATGTTCCTAACGCAGAGGATATCAATATTGAAGGACTTGACGGTATCAACGTTGATACTATTCGTGAGCTTCTTAGCGTAGATACAGATTCTTGGCTTGATGATATCAAGAATATTAAGGAATTCTATGCTCAGGTCGGTGAAAGAGTTCCTGCAGCTATGTATGACGAGCTCGCAGCTCTTGAGGCAAGACTCAGAGGTTAATTAAATATTGTTTATGTGATATGTGGGGGAAGGAAACTTTTTGAAAAAAGTTTTCCTTCCCCCATACCCCTATCTTTCAAAAACTTTCCCGAGGGAATTTTACTAAACTAAGAAAAGTGCGTTTCAGGGAAGTTTTCGTCCACCTTTTTCAAAGTCGGCTGAGCCGACAGCCAATCTAACAATCAGCGCACAATGTTCGCACTAACCCAGCTGAAAAGTTTTTGG
>CALAXC010000273.1 GCA_937894775.1 uncultured Clostridia bacterium | reverse complement strand
TTGACCCCGCCACCTTTTGAAAAAGGTGGACCAAAACTTTCCAGCTGGGTTAGTGTGAACATTGTGCGTTGATTGAGTTTTAAATGCTTTAACACCTCATCCGTCACCTAATGGTGAGGTGTCAAAATCAATAATTATATCGCAAACACTGTTTAAAAATTTCAATTCTCATTAAAACTATTATTCATCTTTACTTAAAAGAAAGGATACCACAATATGGCAAACGAAAACAAAATACCCGAGATAATCAAATCTTCACTCGAGAACATTCGTTCAATGGTAGACGCAAACACAATAATCGGAGATCCTATTCAGGCAACGGGCGGAACAGTTATTATTCCCGTGTCTAAAGTGTCCGTCGGAATAGCATCGGGCGGAGTTGACTACAATTCCAAAGACGGCGCGCCTAATCTCCGTCAGAACTTCGGTGGCGGCGGCGGAACGGGACTTACAGTAGTTCCTATGGGATTTCTCGTCTGCAATAAGGACGGCGAAGTGGATTTTATAAACGCAAATGCTAAATTCAAGCCCGATCCTATCGACCAGATAACCGATTTCGTGGAAAAAACTCCCGATATTATCGCAAAGCTTAAGGATATCTTCAAAAAAGAAGAAGATTGACCAAGCTTTAAGTATATCCTTTGTACCGCTTTGAATATAATTTAACATTCGACGATATGGGGGAAATATATGAAGCTGCGCTCTTTAATCTGCATAATTTTGAGTATCACTCTGCTGTCTGCTATGCCAACAGTCTATGTGTCGGCAACAAATAATAAAGGTATTTCGCTATCGGCAAAAAGCGCAATACTTATAGATGCGGCAGAAAATAATATTCTGTACGAAAAAAACGCAAATGCCCGCCTGCCTATGGCAAGCACAACAAAGATAATGACAGCGCTCGTTGCGTCGGAGCTTTTAAGCTTGGATACAATGATCACAATTCCAAAAGAAGCAACAGGAATAGAAGGCTCGTCTATATATCTTTGCGAGGGCGAACAGCTTACGGCAAAAGAACTCCTTTACGCGCTTTTGCTCGAATCGGCAAACGATGCGGCGGCGGCTCTCGCTATCTGTTCAGCGGGCAGTATAGAAGCTTTTGCTCAAAAATGCAACGAAAAAGCGGCTTCACTGATGCTCAAGGATTCAAATTTTACAAATCCTCACGGGCTCTATGAGGAAGACCACTACACCACCGCTCACGATCTCGCTATGATCTCGGCAGAAGCACTTAAAAACAGCGATATACGAGAAATAACCTCAACAAAGAAAATACAAATTCCGCTCGGACGAACAAAAGAAAATCCAAACGGTGACGGTATTCGGGTTCTCGCAAATCACAATAAAATGTTAAAGTCTTATGAGGGCGCGATCGGTGTAAAAACGGGATTCACTAAAAAAAGCGGCAGATGCTTGGTTTCTGCTGCCGAGCGAAACGGTCTTACTTTAATAGCGGTAACTCTTAACGCGCCGAACGACTGGCAAGATCACACCGCTATGCTCGATTTTGGATTTGAAAATTTTGAATACAAAACTTTTTTTGATAAAAACGAATTTTTTTATAAATTTCCGCTTACAAACGGAACGTCTGAATATATCGAAATAACGAATTCTTCCCCGCTTGGAGCTGTCATTTCAAAAGAAGATAGCGAATACACACAAAGCATCGAAGCCACCTTTCGTTTTGCCTTTGCACCGATACAAAAAGGCGAGATAATAGCCAAATTAAAGCTCAATGTGAACGGAAAAGAGCTTACCTCCCCTCTTGTAGCGGCTTACGGTGTAGACTCAAAAGACAAAAAGAATAATTTTTTCAAGTTTAATTAAACAGATATTCGAATTTTTAAATAAAGGATATTAAAATGAATTCGGTAAAGCTGCAAAAATACTTCTCGGATTGCGCAATTATGTCGCGCCGTGCCGCAGAAGAAGAAATAGAAAAAGGCAGAGTAACGGTCAATGGCAAAACTGCCACGCTCGGGCTCCGCATAGATCCCGACGCCGACGTCGTTATCTACAACGGAAAACGAATTCTGCCGACCGCACAGGAAAAAACTTATATACTTTTGAATAAGCCGCGAGGAATCTTAACCACTCTTTCCGACGAAAAAGGGCGGAAAACGGTAATTTCTCTTCTTTGCGGGCTTGACAAAAGGGTTTATCCCGTCGGCAGGCTCGATATGGATTCCGACGGTCTGCTGATCTTGACCGATGACGGCGAGCTGACAAACCGTCTTACGCATCCACGTCATCAGATCCCAAAAATTTATCACGTTACGGTGTCGGAACGCCCTACACCCGAGCAGATCGCTATTCTCTCCTCCGCACTCGTTATCGACGGTTACAAGATCCAACCCGTAAAAACTAAGATACTCAAAAGCGAACAGAATTCAACGGTTCTCGAAATGACGCTTTTTGAGGGGCGAAACCGTCAGATACGCAAGATGTGCAAGATAGCGAAGCTAACGGTCACACGTCTTTCAAGAGTTGCGCTCGGAAAAATATCTCTTGGCAAACTTGAGATAGGAAAATGGCGCTATCTCACAAGCGCGGAAATAGAATATCTAAAAAAAGAAAGCGCTCCAAAGAACGCATAAAATATATCAAATAAAATTACATAAAGGAAAGAAAAATGCTTAAAGTTTTACCCATTCAAAGCAAAACAGAACAAGAAGAGATCTGCAAAAAATGCAGTACTGTATATAATCCCGACCTGCTCGCATACTCGGCAACGGTAGACGGTGAGCTTAAAGGCGTTTCACAGTTCAAGCTTACAGCGCAGGGCGGACTCGTTTACGATATTTCCCCCGCCGACGGAACCTTTGATTTTGAAGCGCTCTTTGTACTCGGCAGAGGAACGCTTAATTTTATCGACCTTTGCGGTGTTCACTACGCATTCTACAAAGGAGAAGCCGAAACCGAAGAAAAGCAAAGGCTTATCAAGGCGATCGGCTTTAAACAGACCGACAGCGGAAGCTTTGAGGTTGACCTAAACGGATTTTTCACCGACCACTGCCACGACAAAAAGTGATAGAGAATAATAGATTGAAATAAAAAGGGAGAACCCACGTATGGGGTTCTCCTTTTTATAGTTAGTGTTAGGTATTATGTCGCTTTTTGAAAAGTCGGCTGAGCCGACAGGCAATCTAACAATCAGCGCACAATGTTCGCACAAATCCAGATGAAAAGTTTTTGGTTTCGCTTTTTTCAAAAAGCGAACGGGGTCAAGAGG
>CALAXC010000272.1 GCA_937894775.1 uncultured Clostridia bacterium | reverse complement strand
AATATCGATCAGCTGCGCTCTGCTGAGTCTTTTAAATTCCTTATCCGTCATATGCTGAGCCTCCTTTCAAATATAAATTCATTTCGAACCTGCATTTTACCACAAGCCATCTTACAAACCTCTTACAAAACACGAGGTTTACTGATCACTTTTCAAAAATTCTTATCTCACCATTAAAATCAAGTCGCAGACTGTTTTCATCACAATTATCTTTACAGCAATCCAGCCACATAGAAAACGATTAAATATACAGCAAAAACAGCAGGGCCGATAAGCGTGGTAATAAGCGACTTTACACCATATCCTTTACGGCGCAAAGCAACCGATGCCGCAATACACAGTGTCACAACCGTGGGGATAAAGTACGTAACCTGATAATAAAGTTCAGGACCGCCACCCTCAATATCTATAAACACCCCTAAAATTGTAACGAACGGAAGAAGTGTAAAGCCGATAACAAAATTAAGAACAATAGAGACAATATCAACTGCTTTATACTTTAATTCTTTTTCTTTTTTTACAAAAATAATTGTTGCAATAAGTGCGAGCAAAGAAATTAGTAGCGTCGGTAGTACAACCGCACCGCTAAAATGAGATATATGTGAAAAAACAAAGGAATTTTCGATCGGTGTCGGGTATTCAAAGCTTATAAGCTTTACGCCTTGTGCCGCTAACGTTTCTTCATCTTGATACTCTGTTTCTTGAGCATCATAATAATATATTCTTGGTTCAAAAGGCTCGTCGTCAAAATAATCGTACTCGGTGTCGCCCATCAAATAGTCCGCATAAAAACGGGTCCATAATTCAACACGAGTATTTTCATCTTTTTTGAGAGTATAAAGCGTGTCGTCTTCTCCTGAACTCTTGAGCTCGCCGGCGTAGACGCGGGACTTGGTATCGGCATATCCGTCGTTTCTGACGTAATGTACCTTATAAACGTCTTCAATGGTAACCCTTTCGCCATCCAGTTCGTATGTAATGGAAAAAGGAAACTCTCCTTCAGTAACGGTAGGCTTAAAGGCTATACTGCTAATAACCGAATAAACTACTGTTGCTAAAATTGCTACAGCAAGAATAATGGTAGGTAATAATAATTTTTTTGATTTCATAGTTATATTCCTTTCTCTTTGATTTAAAAAACCAATGTATCTACCTTGCTAAGTAGCACCGCCAGCATTTCCTTGCATCTTGCGATCCTTGCGGGGCTATCCGGCATCCTGATACGCTTTGTTTCCAAGCCTTCTGTGCCGTAACGTTCGGACACATATAAAAAGAGCAGGCTTTTCATCAAAGGATCGATGCCCATTCCGTCAGCAATATAGTGGCTGGCATCTATAAAGATAGTTTTCCCCTTGCACCCAAAAGATACCAAATGACCTCTGCTCTCATTGCTTCCCAAGGTTATCGTGCGGTCATCGGGGAAAACGGGCAAAGGGCGCTTGCTATGGCGCAATACAATATTCCCGCCCTCCCGTTCGGGGAAAACACAAAAATAGGGATAGCGCGCCATTGTCCGCTCTACGGAGCGGGACAGCAAGTCGTAATCAACGGTTTCTTTCATCCGCACCGCAAGTCTAAAGATGCTGAAAAAGTCTTCATTTGCTCCATAAAGTAAGGGGTTTGGTTTGAATTTCATGCATTATCCTCAATATATAAGTATGATATCCGATTGGGACTGTTTGCCGCGAGACCGGCTTCCGGTTCGCTTCGGTTTTATCTTTTCGGCCATGCTGCCACAAAAGGCTGCTGATAGGGTTCAGCTTTTCCGGAACAAGGTCCTTCCCGCCACATACCGAAAAACCTTCCTAATGGATAGGTGTAATATCCGTCCTGCTTATGATCTGTTACATCATAAGGATCAGCAAAAATCAATACATCATCATATGGCGTGTCGGTTCCGCAGGTATCGATACCGATCAGTACCTGCCAATGACCTGCCCAATCCACCCAATCCACCATAATCGGGATGCCTCGGTCAATATAGTCAATGATCGCCTGCTCAGCAGCCTCAATGGTTTGGAATCTGCGGTCTGTGCTTGCGTGAGCGTCCACGTTCCAACCGATCAGGTCAAACAGATCCGCGATATTCTCAACGGCAGATCCCTTTGTGCTATGGGTCTCCAAAAGGGCAGCGACCGCTTTTTCGTGGTACTGTTTTTGACCAAACCAGTTCAAAACCATCAGTGCCGATGCTGCACCGCAGGTGTATTCCGTGGTCTGCTGGTAGGTTTGAAATTGGTTCAGAATATGCAGCGTGGCATCGCTTTGCATATGGAAATAATCATTGGCAACATAATACCTTGATTGCAGGTGATCTGCTGCACCGGAAAAAGAAGAGGCACCGTCCTGGGAAAGGCTGCTGCGGTACTTTTCCGGATACGGGATGGTATAGGCAGAAGAATCTTCGTTAATCTCCGCTTTTGCCTGCTCCATAATCTTGTCTACGTCTGCGCCAAAGATGTCCAATCCCTCCGCTGCATAGCGGATGACCTTAGAAATACCAAAAAAGTTATTGGCCAAGGCTTTGATATAAGAAAATCCGAAATCATTCTGTCCGATATAGCCGCCGGAGGTGGTAACATAATACAGAGCCTTTGCTTTGCACAGGCTCTGCGGAACACCTTGGGAGGAATACTTGAACGTGATACCGCTAACGGTGATATTTTCCAGATAGATTTTCAAAACCGCTGGGAACATCAAATCCCAATACGGCGCAGCAACTACGATGATATCTGCAGCTGCAAACTGCTTTGCTGCGTCAAAAATCGTGTCAGAAAAATCGTTGTTCTGCGCAGCCTGATTTCTTTTCTCTATGTTGTTCAGGTCCAATGCCGGTAACTGCGTTTCATACAGTTTCATTGTCTGAACATCGCCTTTTAGTTTCTGCAGGAGTGTTTCTGTCAACTCCAGTGTTCGGGAGCCCGGTCTGACACAGGCATTTATCAATAAAATTTGATCCATAATTAAAAAACCAAGGTATCAAAACACTACTATTTGATATAGATAATACAATAGCAACAACAAAAGAAAAATATCCAAACAATAAAGTAAAAGATTATGGTAGCAAGAAGGAAACTGTTCTCCTTGCTCCCGAAGTCTGTTGTGGAGTTGTAGAATATACAATGTCTAAGTTAATGGCCGATGAAATTTTGAAGGCAG
>CALAXC010000271.1 GCA_937894775.1 uncultured Clostridia bacterium | reverse complement strand
ATTTCCTCACTTTCTGTTATTCGATAGGCAAGCCTTCAAGCCCGCCGTTTTGGAACTGTTCGGCAAGACCTTCCAGGTCGCCGAGATTACTGAATATGTCGCCCCAATTACTGAACTCACCGCCGGTGGATTCCTTGATAAAGTCCATAAGCGTATTGGTCAGTACGGACAGGAGCGCTACGAGAATACCGATCAGCACGATGGCAATGACCATCCAGATGAGCTGCGCCCTTGCAAAGTGCTTGATATTCTTGTTCTTCGGGGCAAACGCCATAATGAGACAGGCGATCTGCCCGATGATGGGGATGGCGAACAGCAGCATCAGCCCGAAGTATGCGCCCGTGCCGACCACCTTGCTTGTAGGATCGGGAGCAGGCTGTGTGTAGGTCTGCTGTGCCTGATAGCTTTGTGCCGGAGGCGTATGTACCACGGGGGTTTCCACCTTCGTGTCCTTTGCCTCGGTCACGGTTTCGGTCGTTGCGGTTGCGGGATCAGCGGGGGCTTTGGTGCCGCATTCGGTGCAGAACGCCACGCCGTCCGCTATCTCCTTACCGCATTCGGTACAGAATTTTGCCATTTCGTCACCTCAATTCTTTCTGTGGGTAAAATCAATTATTTCTCCGTCAAGGTGTACTCGCTCTCGTCGAACATACTCTTAACGGTGGAAAGGGATGCGCCGTCGTAGGAGTCATCATACTCATACACGGTAGTTCCGTCGAGCTTCATTTCGTTGAGCGTTCCCATAGTTTCTTTCTTATGGGTCATAAATTTCTCGGCATCCTCTGCGGAATCAAACTTATAAACGTAATAAGCAGACTTCAAATACGTTTCGCCAAACTCAAAAACCTTGTAGCTTACCGTCCAGTTTGTATTGGGCTTGGGGTTGGGATTGGTGGTTTCCTTAAAGGTCATAACGTACTTGACGTCGTCCTTATTTTCTTCGCCGCCGTTGTTATTCTCTCCACTTTGGGAAACACCGGGGCTATCCTTATCGGGATCGGTTGTGTTGTTATCTCCGCAAGCGGCAAGGGATAAAAGCATCATCATTGCCAAGAGAATAGATATAATTCTTTTCATAGCGCCATCTCCAATCTGTTGTTTCTTGTAAACCCATCCTATTACAGATTAGTTGAGAGTAATTTCAATGGAGAGCTTTGAGCCAAGACGAGTTGCGATAACCTTTCCCCAAGAGAAAGTAAACAATTTCTCGGAAGATGTGGAATACTCCGTGTCAAGAGTGCCGCCGTTAGCTGCATAATGGTCAACAAGTGCATCAAAAGATCCCTCGGTAACGTCGGTCGCCTTAATATAGAAAACCTTGTCGGTATCATCATACGCCTTCTCAAAGGTTCCCACGTACTTCAACGCTACGTCAGGAATGTCGTAGCCGTCGATGGTTGCGGTGGAGAGAGTTGCGGAACCGGAAGCGGTACCGTAGTCGTAAGCATCGATGCGAATACGTCCATTGCTGATCGACGAGAAATCAATAACCATGACGGGATCGCCGTCATCATTCATAACCGCTGCGAAGTCATATCCATCTTCCTTAGTCGCGTCTATCTTATCGAGGTAAGCATTCAATTTGCTTTCATCCATTGACTCAATGGTGATGCTGACCATCTTATCGCCGCTGTAGTCGCTGTCATCAAACTCGGTAACGTTG
>CALAXC010000270.1 GCA_937894775.1 uncultured Clostridia bacterium | reverse complement strand
ACAAAGAAAATCATGGGCAGGATCGTAGATTACAAGGAACTTCGAATGATCTACGCCTGTGCGATGAAGGAGATCAAAACGAAATTTGACATATTGAACACAGAGTTCAATCTCCAATATCATCGTAATCCGATCAATTCCATTCAAACGCGCCTCAAAAGCACAGCGAGTATCATTGAGAAGCTTGCAAAGCTGAATATGTCCGTTGATATCGACAGCGTTTCAGAAAACATACACGATATTGCCGGTGTCAGAGTGATCTGCTCTTATATTGATGACGTCTATTTGGTTGCCGAAGCACTTTTGAAGCAGGACGATATTACGCTCGTTACACGAAAGGATTATATTGCAAATCCAAAGGAAAACGGATATAGAAGCCTGCATCTTATCGTTAAGGTTCCCGTGTTCCTTTCGGAGCGACGCTTGGAGATGGAGGTAGAGGTTCAGCTTCGAACCATCGCTATGGATTTTTGGGCAAGCCTTGAGCATCAGCTTCATTATAAAACCGATTTTGACGGTAAGGACGAGCTTGTAGACGAGCTTCGCAGGTGCGCCGAAACGATCAGCCAAACCGACAATGATATGATGAAGATACGCTCGAAAATGGAAACCCTTGTTGACATTCCAAGCGAGGATGAGATCTTGTTTGAGAGGATCAGAAAGCTCGATACGCCTATCGAGTAAAATATATTTGGCTCACAAACAATCTGTCTGTGAGCCTTTTTGAAATATTATTGGTTAGTTTATTTTCGGTTTAGATTACACAAGTAAAATTTTGCTGTAGGATAAGGACACTTGAAAATATGGAGCAATAAAAATGAACTTACATAGTCAATACGTAAAAAACAAATTTGACCTCTCCGCCTTTGGCATTGAGAGGGGCGAGAGCAGAAGTGACTACTTCTGCACACCGAAGGGCGCGAAGATCATCGGTTGGACGGGTGTGGACGGTATTCACTACTGCACGATCAAGGCTTTTGGTGAAATCGTATTTGCGGTTGAGCCGATGGGATACGCAGGTCGTCACGCTTTCCCCGTAGCCGAGAACTTTGAGGATTTTCTGCGACTTCTTATGGCTTGCGGTCACGAAGCATATATCGAGCAGGCACACGCTTGGAGTCGGGAGCAATACGATAATTTTGCAAAGGAAAATCCTATTACAACGATAGCTAATGAGCAGATATTGTACTTGCAGAACGAATATGGTCTATCTCCGATTGACGATCCGTACAACTATCTGAAAACGATTTACGATAACTTTGATTTCAGCACTGTTCCGTATAAGAAGGATTACTACGAATACGTACCAAAAGAAGCAATGCCCCTGCCTAAAGAGTGGAAGGTATATTTTTCTCTCCACGACCGCAAGGGCGGCGAGAGAGCCGGAGAAGAACTCCCGCTGAACACAACTTTCTCTTGGGCGGGATATGAATGGCTTATTCCTTCTGCCTATATATGCTCTAAAGGCTTGGTACTTGATGTGTTTGCCGAAGCCGATAGTGACAAGGTACACGCATTTTTGTTCAAGTGGATGTTTGCGGAAGAAGATGAATCGAAGCTGACGGATGAGCAAAGAAATCAGATCACGCAAGAAAATCCGCTTGCCTTTGATTACCGTTCTTGTGTTGAAGTGAATGGTACGCTTCTGCGTGAAAAGCAAGGTCGAGGAAACGGTTGGGTGCAAGGATACGAGATGTACCAATCCGAAGCTATGAGAGATATTCTCAACCATTATGGACTCAGCCTTGAAAAGTGTTGGATGTGGCGTCGAATGAGCTTTCCGTGGACAACCAAAACAAAGCCGCGCATCAAGAGCCTTACATTGAAATTGGAGCAACGCCCGGTATCCATTATCGGAGAACGCTTTAATGTGACAGTTGTAGGTCAGCAGATCAAGTTTGTTCACCCCGTTACCAATGCAGAGCATACGCTGACCGTTACTGACTATGAACAAGATACAATGAGCTTTGATCGTCAGTTCTCGAACGGATACGAGCATCCAACTCATCTGACAAAGATGGCATATACGCTTGAACCCGAACTGACGAATATGCAGTTCTCGGTAAGTGATACCAAACAGAGTGATGCACCGAAAAAGGTAAACTTGAGTGCGCTGAATAACGATTTTGCAAGTGCGATTGCGATCATCGGCGGTGCGGACGGCCCCACCTCTGTGATTGTGGGCGTTCCAAGAACCGAAAAGAAGCTCCACGCAGCTTGCTCGGCTCTGACCTTTGAACCGCAAAAGAAAGTGGAGTGGAAAATGACATTCAGAGAAAAGACGGTGGTGGATATATCTGTAATTTTGATTTACAAGGAGAATATATAAACAATGTACCTACAAGATTATCTTTGGTTTATGCTTGCAATCCTCGCCTGCATGATATTTTCGGGAATTGCAAGTGGAAAAGTAAAAACGTCGTTTAACAAGCATAATTCGA
>CALAXC010000269.1 GCA_937894775.1 uncultured Clostridia bacterium | reverse complement strand
ACATAAACGGTGATGCAAGAGGTGATAATTTCTACACAGCACATATGGCAGAGGGTGAGCAGGTTACCGTTAAGGCTGTTCCCGAGATGAATTGCAGGTTTGAGGGTTGGTATTACGTAACTCTTGACGAAAGCGGTGCTCCTGTTTTCGGTGCCCTTGCATCGATGGATGCTGAATTCACCTTTACTATGGGCAAGGAAGACACTCTTATATACGCAAAATTGCGTTGCTATCCTACCTACAGTATAAGCGCATACGCAGGAGCCGGCGGTGACATATACATCAACGGTGAAAACCACTACGGTAGCGTTCGCCACGCATACGAGGAGGGCGAAAAGCTTACTTTAAAGGTTGAGGTTAAGGAAGGCTTTGAGTTCATGGGCTGGTATGCGATAGGCGCTCCCACAGAACAGCTTATAACCACCGATCTTCAGTTCGAATACACCGTCGGTTCGTCTGACGCTGATTTCGAGGCAAGACTTGTGCCTATTCCTATGTACTCCGTAACTCTCAAGATTCCTACCGATGGCATTATAGTCGAATTTGACGGCGTTGAGTGTGCCTATGTCGAGGGTTATCTCTACTCGACCAAGCGAATGGAGGGTGAGACCGTTACATTGAAGGCCATTGATTCGCCCGACGGTAGAGAGTTCGCTTACTGGTATATCAACGGAAAAAGAATTGCAAGCAGAGAATATAGCTTTGTAATTGGAACCGAGGACGTTGAAATTCAACCATATTTGAGAGCAAAAATCGAAAGACTTGAATTGGCGTTCCGCGATAACGTAGACGGCATTACTCCCACCTATTCTACCGACTATGAAACCGGAGAGCGTTATCTTATCGGTGTGAGCCTTGAAGTTGATACGGGAACCCGACTTAATTACGGTCTGCCCGAGTTCCTTCAGATAAAACTGATTGATGAGAATAACAACGTTCATTCTTACAACATTATGCATCTTCAGGAGTTGTGCGACGTTGATTGGGGTGGAAGCATTCCTGCCGAGGAAGAGGATTATGCTTACGTATCATTCTCTAAGGTAGGTATCTACACCTTTACCGTTACCGACAAGACCAACCCCGAGCTCACAGCTTCCATCACTATCGTGGTAGAGGGCGTTGATGAAACCGGTAATTACGTATGGATTTCCCGTACCGGTACAAAGTATCACCTCTATCCTAACTGCAGCAATATGAAAACAGCTACCTTGATTTGCAAGGATGATGCAATTGAGGCAGGCTACGAGCCTTGCAGCCTTTGCTACGGAAATTAAATACAGTCGGCTTTAAACAACGTTGTTTAATGCAAAGCTTGGTGGAGGAATCGAATATTGCGGTTCCTCCGCCACGGCGACCTCACGTTCTATCACTAAACGAAGGCGATGATTGGTGACGTGTAAAATGAGGCACCTTCCTATAATTAAAGGAGAAAACAAAGATGAAAAACAAATCGAAATCAATATCGGTGATATTTGCTGTGATATTGATGCTGACAATGCTTATCGTCGTGATTCCTTTGACGGTAAATGCAACCGAAACATCGCCCGAGTGGGTTGACGATTATACCGTTGAGGCATCCTGTGGCACTGCCAATACGATGCTCGGATACTTTAACGGCTCTTCGGCGTGCATCCATGCCAGCACGGGAGACTTGCATTATTGTACAGCGAATTTCCCGTATTCCGAAATGCAATGCGCAGTTTATGATATATTCATGAACAGCATCGAAAACAGCCCGGAGAACGTGAACGCGGTGATTAACGGAAACGTCTTTATAGACTTAGAGACCGCTCTTGATGAGAAGGGCATCGACGTTCACACACACACACGCTCCAAGGATGATACTCCCACGGTACAGGGCGTGCAATACTTTACAGAGCTGACCTATTTTGTATTTGACGGCGACGGATTATATGACGGACGCTATGACGGTGACGATACCTTGAAATCCATCGACCTGTCGAAGAATACGAAAATCAGTGAATTGCGCCTCGAATACGTGAGCATGGAGAGTGTTGACCTTTCGGCTAACACGGAAATCGTCAAGCTTGTTTTAATACACTCGACCTCCTCTGCCTCCTCGCGAGAAAATGGATTTAAGGGCTTAACGAGATTTAAATCTCTTGATCTCTCTAAACTGACAAAGCTTGAGGATCTAACAATTTACGATGAGGATATCGAAGCGCTGGATCTGAGCGGCAACACCAAGCTCACACGCCTCGACCTTCGACTTCTTCAAAAACTGAAAACGATTGATATTTCAAAAAACGACGCGCTTGAATACCTGTACGTATCAAGATCCGGTCTTGCGGAATTTGATCTTGGTAGCAAGCCAAATCTTACACAAGCTGACATAATCATAAACGCGAATCTGAAATCGGTAAATCTTACGGGTTGCACGGCGCTTCGCGATTTGGGACTTGCAACCAATGCACTTGAGAACGTGGACTTTAGCAAAAACACCGCCCTTGAATCGCTGAACGTCAATCAGAATCAGTTCAAGACACTCGATCTATCGAAGAATACCGAGCTTACCTCTCTTTCGTGTCAAGAAAATCTTTTGACCTGCCTTGACTTGAGTAAGAACACAAAGCTTTCTACAGTGAGCACCGGCACGCAGTATTGCACCGTTGAATCTGTTACGGATGATATTCTTGATTTGAACGTTTTTTCGAACTTTGATATTTCAAAGGTTCAGAAGAAGTCCGACGGCAGTGGTGGGACTTATCAGTTCAACGTTAAGAGCAGTAATTCTTATAGTGCAACGAGCAATTACAAAAACGTAGGCGAGGACCTGCTTCTAAACGTTGACGGTAAGAACTGTTACGTGTACTATTCTTATCTTGTTGGTACAAAGAGCAACGGCACTGAAATCTATATGTCGGTTGAGCTTGAGATCGATAATAAATACTATACGGTGAAATGCGAAACTCTCGGCGTTGCATTGAAGGCGTTTGGCTATTCCACCGGCGTTGGTGCTGATATCACCACGGCAAAACGAGGCAACAGTATCCAGTTTGTTGTTGAGGTGGATGCAGGCTCGTCCCTCTATGGAAAAAAATTAGCTGTCTTTTCACGGGCAGTCGGCGGAGATAAGGTTGCCGTTTCGGAATACACGTATAATGGCACCGTCTATTATTCCGTAAGTAGCGTTAACGCTCCTACGAGCATCATCGTTGAGGAGGGACACGAATGTATCTTAACTGATTGGGCACCCGTTGAAAATAATACGTCCGAGCACGAGCGCCATTGTACGGTCACGGGTTGTACCGAATCCGAAACCGAGTATTGCTCTAATTACTACGGCTTGGAATATCACGCCGATCATGATACGATGCAAAAGGATTGTACCCGCTGCGGACGCCAGTATACGTGGGAGATCGACGCCTCTGCTTCGGTTCACGTTCCTGCTGCTGACGCGAAATGTAATGCACCCGGAAATACGGAGTTCTGGATCTGCGGACATTGCAATAAATATTTCTTGGATGAAAACTGTCAGCATGAGGTAACTCCCTCGCAGGTATATATCAATCCTTTGGAACACAATTACGTAAACAACGTTTGCTCCGAGTGCGGTCACAAGATTCGTTCAGCGCGCTTTGAACAGTCCTTCGATGATATCTTTAGCAGCGAAGACGGGTATCTGTACGTTCTGATCGGAATTGGCAGCAACGGAAAGCTTTACGCTATGGGGGAAGCAACCGGTGACGGAAGACGTTACGGCGTGGAGATCCCCGATGCACAAATCGATGCAAACGGTATTATTACCTTAAATTCCAATCAAGCGGAATTTATGAACTTTGAATATTACTTTGAAAATGGATCGGGTGCATCCACAACAAGCACTTTTATCGTGGACGGAACCTATATGACCGTACGCAATGGCAAGATCTATACCTTCCCGAAGGACCGATTGGATGACAAGAACAATCCCAGACCTTTTGATTTCAGACAAGCGGAATACGGTGACGAAAGCGGTTTAGGTTACGTATACGGTGATCTTTATGAACCTGAGAATGGACATAAGCATACGCTTGAATATATTACCTTTAATCCCGAAACCCATTGCTTTGAGGCTTGCGATACACAGCAGAATACGATCTACCTCTACCGTCAGCTTTGTGATCACGAATCAATTCATCTGAGTCACACCTATCCCGTTGCTCCCACCTGCACAGAGCAGGGCTACGGTGGTGATTATTGGTTCTGCTCGATGTGTCAAATGTATTTCACGGATGAGGCTTGCACGACCGAGCTTGAGATTCCCGAATACGAAAGCATTAACGAATATTACCTGCTTCCTGCTCTTGAACACAGCTTTGCTTCTAACGGTGTTTGCGAAAACTGCGGTATGAAGCGCAACGTTTATAAGCCCGTAACCTCGCTTGCACAGTTTGACAGACTCAGCGAGAACGCATATTACATTATCGTTTTCAAGGATGGCGGTAAGACGTACGCGGCTTATATCCCGAATCTGAATATTCTGAGAAAGATGATAACCGCCGATTCCGACGGCGACGGCTTGATCGACCTTCTTGAAACCGACGTGAATACGAACGGTATTCCCGATATGATCGAGGAATATATTGACACGGAGTGGGGCGGAGCTGACGAAAACGGCGACGGTGTCACAACGGCGGATGAATACCGAAATATGATAGGCTCGCTTGACGATGACGAGGACGTTGACGCGGAAGATTATATGGCATTCTTCTCCTGGCACATTCAGTATGCTTTGGAAGAAAAATTCTGGGAGGAGCATGGAATCAATCATTCCAACGTAGTTGAGGTAACCGTTGCCGCCGACGGCTCTATTACCGTCATTGACGAGGGTGCTATGGAATTCAAGATGATTCCGTCGGGCATCTGGGGCGGTCAGCCTGATTTTGACGGTGACGATCCCGAGCATCCTATTACCGATTCGGAGCGGATTCGCGCATTCTATATTCCCAACTATTGGGTCGCTAACGACGGTCGAATGGGTGAGTACGGCGCTAATGAGCATTTTATGACGCAATACAGATGGTTTGGTGATGGCTTTGCTCCCGGTATTATTGACAATAAGAATTGGAAGATTAGCTTTAATGAGGATGGAACGGTATTGCTCGTCAGCACTTGGACTACCTTTGACGACACCGCGGCTCTCCAACTTATAAAATATACCGATGACGAGGGCAACGAGTGCATCACGATGATTGGCTGCTACGGCGAGCGTTGGCAATACAGCGAAATTCTTTCAAATTGTACCGTTATCAGCGGAGCATATCTCTATGCTTCCGAGCCTGTTTATGACGAAACATCTCACACCTGTGATTTTGGTGATTGGTATGATACCGCGGACGGAAGCCACAGAAGAGATTGCGAATGCGGAGAATTCGAAGTTGCCACCCACACCTTCGGTGAATGGGGTGAGTACGCAGGCTTTGAGGGGATTACAAGACATTGTACCGCAGACGGCTGTGACGCTTATGAAACTAAGCCGGAAACACCTCCTCACAACTGTATCTTCGATCAGTGGGAAGAAAAGGACGAAAGCACGCACGAGCGAGCTTGCACCATTTGCGGTGAAACAGAGGAAGCACCTCATAGCTTTAGTGAATGGAAGCCCGATCCCAACGATAATATGAAGCATTATCGCGAGTGCGTATGCGGAAGATACGAGGACGGTGACCACACCTATGGCGAATGGACGATGAAGGACGAGAAT